>JAMOAZ010000098.1:0-1009 GCA_039908505.1 Nitrospirota bacterium | reverse complement strand
TAACCTTCAAAGCAACCGGGGCCTGCACCGCCTGCGCATGAAAGTACGCCTCTAAGCATTGCTTAAGATTGTCTATGCCGAAATCAAGAAGGCCAGTCTGCATCGTGCAGGCTATAGGCTGCCCGTCATCGAGGTCGCCGTCAATTACGTATATACCGTTAGCATTTGCCGCTAAGTGGGTATTGCTGTCAGGTCGGCCATAGGAATTGAAATTAAACCCGTCGTAATATGACACAGCCTTTGTCGCAGTGTTTATCACAATAGTCGTGTACATACTGAGAGAATCGTCGCTGACGATAACGCCCTCAATGATAAACTGAGGTAATTGATTTCCCGCTTTCCCAACGAACTCTGGCGGGGGAAGTGAGACAACTACGGCATATGTCACGCTGCCGCACATGAGCATTTCTGCATCAGTTGTTTCATCTGCTGTTGCCAGCGCCGCCATAACACTGCCGCATCTCGTGGACTCCGGCGCAGTCACGCAGACGGGGAACTTCTGTGATAATCTACTGCCGATGTTCAGGTTAAACAGCGAATTTGCTAAAACTGCTGACGCTGCATTGCTTTTGCCTGTATTATCATCCAGCGGTATTACGACTAATACAGAAATATGCACGGCCAACATCAAACTATCCATGTTCGGGACAGCCGGAGTTGTTATAACCGGCATTGGTTCTCAGGCAAATATTGTTGTCCCTCTGTTCAGCGTCGATAGTCAGACGGCGTCTATTACAAATTTAGCTCTGCCTGTATTCTCTTCAGACAGCTCAGGGGCGAAAATGCAATAGGCCTGACGCTTAACAACTCCGACGCCATATACTGGAAATCATTAGTAAATGGGACTCCTTCTCATGGTTCAACTGCATCAATGGATCCATTTTTAAGGATAAATAGAACCGGTAATGTTTTTACTTTGTATCGGTCGTCTAATGGCAGCTCGTGGACGCAAGTTACTCAACAAACAAGGAACGACCTAAGCAGCACAATACAGGTAGGGTTGACCTGT
>JAMOAZ010000097.1:0-1154 GCA_039908505.1 Nitrospirota bacterium | reverse complement strand
TTTATCGTTACTTTTCATATAGTTTTTTAGTTGAGGCAACGTTTACCTTTCATATAGTTTTTTCGTGAGGCAATTCGGGACCTTGACAGAACACCTTCATTCGTAATATCATGTGTATGACATGTTGCGACAGTGAATGTTTAGAAACTGAACTGATTAAATCTCAGAGACGATTTACATGAACCTACAAAAGATATTATTGTTTTCAGGAATACTTATAGTCGCTGCTATCTTAGCTGCGCTCTATCTCCAGTACAGTAAATTATCAGACAAATATATCATTAATAAAACTGAGGGAACTGTTACCGTACAAAAGCAGGGAAATCAGGAAGTACCAGCCAAGAAATATGACGAAGTAAAACCCGGGGATGTAATAACCACTCAGAACAACTCAAAGGCAGATGTGATATTTAAAAAGACCGCAAATTCAAGGCTTAAAGGAAACACCGCCCTCGAGGTCGATAAAGACAGCCCTGAAGGTACCCCGCGCACTAAATTGGCAAAAGGCGCTGTATTGTCAGACGTCAATAAAAAACTCACTGATAATCTGAAAGCTAAAACGAAAGTATTTTCTGTACAAACCCCTCAGGTTGTTGCCGGCGTAAGAGGCACGTCTTTTTTAGTAAAGTATGTCGATGAACTACCTGAGTGTCTTGTAAAATCTGCATACGCCACAAAGACAGCCGTGCTTGAGGGAACGGTAAACGTTTTTGTTACAATAAGTTCTGTTGAGATGGATGTGACCAATGGTGAAAAGGCAGTGGTGTGCCCAAATTCAGGAAAACCGAAACTATCACCTCTATCCGGTGAGGACAAGAAAGAGTTGGAGGAGATAGCCGAGATTTCAAAGTTGTCGTTTCCTGATTTTGCCTCTCATTTTATTGCAGATACATTCGACGCACTCTGGTGTTACGTGCTTTACAATATATCACGAAACGAACTCGGCAACATATTATCTGCAATGGATATTTATGCAGTCGGGCACAACGGCAAAGTCCCTGATAAGTTTACTGAACTTCAAATGTCCGCATCAGAATTCAAAGACATCTGCGGCATTCCATATTTATATAAAAAGTACAGCCCGACAAGTATTTGAAGTACGATATTTGCAAATGCCTTTGAGCATCCAAGGTAACAGTTTAAATATAATTTCC
>JAMOAZ010000096.1:0-1156 GCA_039908505.1 Nitrospirota bacterium | reverse complement strand
ACAGCCTGAGATTGTCTTACAATCAATGGCGGGAGATTTTTGCTGCACTGTCAGACCTTATCGTGGTCATTACAGTTGAAGCCAATCCCGAGTATGTACCCTCTATATAATCAAACTGTGCCGTTCCTGTACCATTGTTGCCTGATATTACCGTGAACCCTACAAATATATTGCTGTTAAAATCGCTTCTTGTATATTGAGCAAATTGTGTCCAGCTATCACCAGTGTTTACTTTGGCATATAAAGTAAATACATTCCCAACACGCGTCATCCTGACATATGGTCTCGTAGTCCCGTTATTGCTCCCACTTTCAGAACCTTCTACTGTGTTGTACCAGATAGTCTGTTCCCCAAGATACCATCCAATTGCCACATTATTTTCATTTGCTGAGATATTTCTGTCGCTGGCAATTAGCAATGCAGCCTTTCCTCTGGCCGTTATGTGAGCGTCTATATCAAAATCACCCGTAACGCTTTGATAAACGAATGGGTATCCGCTTTTTGATGTTAGCCATGCGTTTTGGTTAGTTAGCGCTATAGTTAACTGCCCTGCATTGGTAATGTTTACATCAATCGGAGATGCCAGCGAAGAATTAAGCAAAGACCAACCATAGAGCTTTGCCCCATCCCCGCCGCTTAATAGATTCTGTTGTGTACCCGTTCCGAGTTGGTCAGACATTGCTATTCTCCATTGACAGAAATAATTTTTTGTGGTAGTTTAATATCATGAGTGTAATAGCGATACCAAGAGCATTAAGAGATAGATTAGGCGATGAGGCTACGAATGATTTGGTTTTGGTTTTTAACAGCATTGAGCCTGACCTTGTAAAACTAAAAGCAGAGATTTCTAAAGACTTGGCTACGAAAGCCGATTTATCCATTGAAATAGGCAAAGTCAACGAGCGCATCTCCATTGAAATAGGCAAAGTCAACGAACGCATCTCCATTGAAATAGGCAAAGTCAACGAACGAATCACAGATGAATCAGGCAAGTTGCGAATTGAAATAGAAAAAGTGCGCGCTGAGGTAGAGAAATCCAGCAAAGAGAACATCAAATGGATGTTCCTCTTCTGGATAGGGCAGTTAGCCGCTACGTTTGCCACTATTGGACATTGATGTTAAGGGCTAAAACCGGGCCTGACACAGTTTAGTTAAC
>JAMOAZ010000095.1:0-1280 GCA_039908505.1 Nitrospirota bacterium | reverse complement strand
CCACAACAGAGGCAATCTTACCGGCAGGAACACTGTCATTAAATGGTACAATCTTGACATAGTACCTGCCGGTAAGATTGCCTCTGTTGTGGAGAAATCGATAGGTGCCGATGCAGAGCCGTTTACGCTGTTTGACAGGTTTCCAAAGTTTGGCAAAGTCGTTGCGACACAGTTTATAAAGGAAAACTATCGGGGGCTTGACTTTGTCCATGACGCACTTGAAAGGGAATATGAACTTGACGGCGAAAATGTCACTGTTTGCCTCATTCACCAGCCAGAGAAGACGCTTGCGGCGTATCTCAATTTTTTCAAAACCAGTAACACGAAATACTCTGTAGATGAGCGTGGCGGTAAGCAGCTTTACAAGGTAGACGACAAATATGAAGGGCAGTGGGTATTAATCCCCCTTGAGGACACGCTCATAGGGGTATTTGGCAAGCTCAGTGACGATAAATTAATGGAGATTATTTCGCTTAACCCTCAACTGAGGTAAGCTGAAAAAAGTGGACACCCAAAAAGAGTAAAATAAGAAATGATCTTACCCCGATTCAGAGGACAAGAAAATAAGGTAGAACACAGAAACGGAGGTAGGAGATGGAAAGACGAAGATATGATGAAGACTTTAAGTCTGAAGCAGTACGACTTATAAAAGAGGGAGGCAGGAAAGTATCTGAGGTTTCGCGAAATCTTGGGATTCATGAAAATATGCTCTACAAGTGGAAAAAGAGCCTAACAGACGACGGAGAAGATGGATATACGGCTGAAGAAAAGGCTGAGTTGAGGAAACTGAAGAAGCAGTTACGGGATGTGACGGAGGGGCGAGATATGTTAAAAAAAGCCATGGACATCTTCTCAAAAGCACCCATATAAATTTATAGAAAGCCATAGCCGTACATTTAGGGTGACGAAGATGTGCCAAGCATTAGGGGTATCAAAGTATGAGGAAAAAAGGTGACTGCTATGATAATGCCGTAGCTGAGTCATTACGATAAAAACCGTATTAATATTCAAAGAAAGTTATGAGACAAAGGCACAAGCCAAGACCAGTATTTTTGACTACATCGAGGCTTTTTATAATCGTCAAAAGAGGCATTCCAAAACTGGACTGCTAAGCCCCATTGACTTCGAACTGACTAATGGGGTAACTTAAATACGTGTCCATTTAATCGGGGGAACATCACCGTGAGGTATTCTTAATAAATGAAGAGACTGTTTAACGAACTGTGTCAATCCTAAAAAAGCGAAGGGAGGAGAGGCGGTGTGGTATGAGTGTGTATCGC
>JAMOAZ010000094.1:0-1319 GCA_039908505.1 Nitrospirota bacterium | reverse complement strand
AGGTCATTATCGCATCTAAGTTCTGCACTCCCATGCCATATCCCGCTCATTTACACGTTGGCAGCACCAAAGAGCAGTACATCGCCTCTGTCGATGGAAGCCTCTCCCGCATGAAGACCGACTACCTTGATTTTGTATTTGTCCACGCCATTGGCGAGGTTGACAAGGACAAGGACAAGGAACTTAAGCGCCTGCTTGACGAAAACATGCTTGCCGCCTATCAGTCCCTCAAAAAGGCCGGTAAGGTGAAATTCCTCGCCGTTTCCTCACACGGGCCATCGAACATGGAAGACCTCCTCCTGGCAGCCGTTAACAGCGGTCACTATGATATGATAATGCCCGCGTTTAATTTTATGAAGTTCCCAAAATGCCCCGATATCCTCAAAGAGGCCAAAAAGAAAGGTGTCGGCGTTGTAGCGATGAAAACAATGGCCGGGGCAAAGGACATGAATCTGGATTTCAAGGGCGCTGATTTTGCCCAGTCTACCTTTAAGTGGACACTAAAACACCCAGAAGTAAACGGCCTTGTGGTAACAATGAAAAGTGTCGCGGACATTGATAAATATCTTCCTGCCTCTGGACAACAGTACACTTCTGCTGATGAGCGTATTCTCAATCAGTATGCCAGCGCGTATGGCACTTCATATTGCCGTACAGGGTGCGGGCTTTGCGAGGGTGTATGTGCCAATGGGGTAGAGATAGCGGCCTCACTAAGGTATCAGATGTATTTCAAAGACTATGGGATGGAAAAGCGGGCGATGACATCATATGCCATGCTCAACAATAAGGCAGACGTGTGCCTGACGTGTAAGAATACCGCGTGTACAGGTGCGTGCCCATATGGACTGCCAGTAGCACAGATGCTTCAGGAGACCCATCAGACGCTTACGTTTAACGTATGAAAAATGGCTCTCTCAAATGGCCGCCCTATCTGCTCATGGGACTGCTGCCTATAATTGCGGCAGTCATATACATGACCGGGCAGAGGTATGACGCGGCAGCAGTAAATTTCACATTCCAAAAAGGCAGTGCTGAGTCGATTCAGCTTCCCGAGGATGTTGAGGGATACAAGAAAGTTGGCCGCCCGCGTCAGTTCACAAAAAACAATCTCTATGAATACAACAACGGGCACGCCGAGTACTTTATAGCAAAAGGATTTTCAAGCCTGACAGTGTACGAATACGCAAAGGCTGGCACACAGGCTGACACACTTGTTGAAATATACGACATGGGCAAGCCGATTCAGGCATTTGCCGTTTTGACCGATGAGCTACCAGCAGACTCAACCGCTGCTTCAGTGGGTACGATGGGTTACACGC
>JAMOAZ010000093.1:0-1492 GCA_039908505.1 Nitrospirota bacterium | reverse complement strand
TTACCCGAGATGTTTGCCAATTTACTTATGTGGCTATACGGCTACTATTATCTCTTTACATTCATTGTTCCATTGAGTGGCAGAATGTGATTTTTGATTTTCGGCCCATAGCCATGCAGTGATAGCTTCTTTTATATTCTCTATGACCTCTTCCTCGGTTTTACCCTGCGATACGCAGCCAGGCAGTGCCGGAACTTCCGCAACTATCCAGCCATCTTCGGCATGTTCTATTTTGACATAAAAAAGCATTGTGCTATCCTCTGTTCAATATTATATAGGAATTATATGATTAATCTCAAATATGGGAATTCCGGTTCTGATGGTTGATTTGTTCCCTCGCTATCGTTTTGTCACCAAAGCCAAAAGTATTTTTTTCTCCACTTTTTCATAATTACTTTCGCTAACAACTAAAGACGGCCTTGTTTTAGCAGCAGTTAAATCAGTGAATGGGAAAGGAACTAAGACTATATCACCTTTTTTAAACATGATATTTTTTGTGCCAGTGGTCATAAACAGAGTCTTTATCGTTATCCCAATCACGAGTAAAGCTGGGTAAAGACAAGCCCGACCACTCCTTAGGTAAATCTAAAGACAAGTGAACCGCTCCTTGTTTTAAAGCATCTACCAGTTCTTTTATCTTCTTGGCTGTTTCTTCTGGCAATCCTTTGACATCAATGACCTCCATTCTTTATATCCTCCTTGGCTTGATTTAGTATAACATGTTGCATGTTTAAAAAGGAGAGAGAATAGGAGAGAATAGAAAATAGGGACAAAAATAGGATGTGTCTCTTATTAAAAAAGCGTCCCTTATAAAAAATAAATTACTAATGGTATAATAGTAGGAAGTTATAATTGTCGTTGAACCAATATGTCCATTATTATTACTATTTATGTCGTCTATGTGGAGCCGAAGAGGAGGGGTAAAATGAATAAAACAATAATATCTCTTATCGCAACAGCGGTATTGCTGTCCCCAATAGTTTGTCTTGACGTTCATGCGCAAGCAGACTCAGTATGTACAGAGGGTAACTGCGTTAACGGCAATGGAACATCTGTCTTTCCCAACGGCGATAAGTACATAGGCCAACACAAAAACGGTGTTAAGGATGGTCAGGGAACTTTTATTCTAACCAACGGGACCAAGTATGAAGGACAATGGAAAGATGGCGTAAAAAATGGACAGGGCTCAATAGCCTTCCCAAATGGGGCTAAGTACTCAGGGCAGTGGAAAAACGATAAACCTAACGGCCAGGGAACATACACCTCTCGCGATGGAGAAAAATATTCCGGCAGGTTTGTAGATGGAACGATGGACGGTCGCGGTGAAAAGACCTTCACCAGCGGTCATAAGTATTCGGGTGATTTTAGTAATGACAAAATCCAGGGTAATGGGATAATGATCTATCCCAACGGGGATAAGTATGAAGGACAGTGGAAAGACAGCGGAAGAGAAGGCACTGGTACGATGATTTTTAAAAATGGCAACAAATTC
>JAMOAZ010000092.1:0-2311 GCA_039908505.1 Nitrospirota bacterium | reverse complement strand
TTCTTAGTTTGAACCCCTCACGCTCCTCCGGTCTCAGTGATATTACAGCGCATGGGACGAAGTTATTAAATGGATATGTCGCAGCATAAATGGCAGAAGCGTTTCTTACGTTTATGTGTTCGATTCGTGCGTTGGCCGTCGGTCTGTTCAGCAGTACCCATAAGGGATATTCCCATGTGTCGTCATTGGGTAGTGACAGTCCAATATTCGTACATCCCCGCGATTGGATTATTTCAGCAGCGCCCGTATATGGCCCTTTGAGTTCAGGGCGGCTTATAAAATATTGTGAAGTTCTGTCTGTAGCGAATATGCTTGCATTGCCAATAAGCGGGCGGCGGTCGTTGAGAAAGACCCACGGCACTGACAACAATAGGACGAGGGCAATGAGTGCATTTATTATCGTGCGATTGACCGCACAATTGAGCATAGCTGCGACAAACGGCGCCCATAGCACAAATAACGCAAGATGATAACGGCTGTTCCAAGGCTGCCACTTAATAAACAGGCACATTAATATGAATCCGGCTGCCAAAGAAAGTGCATAAACTGCCATATCCGGGGCGCTTTTGTATCTGAGCTGAATGAAAAACACTGCCGCACATATTATAATCAGCCCAAAGTGGATAAAATTCCCCGCGCTGTCTTCGTGAAATGTAAACTGGATATCAAACGGCAGGCGGTGAGATGTCGCACGAATGTCGCTGATATCAACATGCAATAGTTCATGCGCGCGATGAAATGCCCGGACTATTGCCTTGTTAATGCCCTCTGATGGTGTACCCATGTGCAGGGCTGCGTTTTTTACCACATTGGAAATCAAAAGCGGCAGCGGCAGAGTTCCCCTTATCGTGGTCTTATCTCTGTACACCTCCGGCGCTATGGGATGACCATACAATGATAAGTTCCTCGCATAGTGCCCAATGTTGAGCGTCAGCGCAAATATTAGCATAACTAAAACATAAAGTAGCGCCTTTAGTCGGGATTTTTTTATCAACAGTGAGCCGCACCACAAGAAAACCGGAAAGGCATAAAGATACGCTGTCGATTTTACCAAAACTGCAATCCCAAGCGCAATGCCTGCAAGAATGGCCGCCGTCTTCGTAGGTGTGTTCATTAATACAAGGGCATAGTAAACAAAACACACAAGCCAAAAGGCCGACGCATAGTCGTTCTGTGTACTGGTGGACTGTAAAATCCCCATGGGAATTGATGCTGTAAGGGCTGCGGCAATGAGCTGCCCCCTTCTGTCTGCCCCAAGCCTGCAAGCAATCAATGACACGCCAATCACACTCCCTGCCATGCTCAACCACTGTACAAAATTGACAAATTGGTCGCCGCCGCCAAGTATTATAAAATGAACCAGCGCGAACTCTGCCCCCGGATTGATATACAACTGAAACGTCACATTGGTTGGATAATGAGAAACGCCCCGATTTTGAATCCAGTGCATTACCCTTGACAGGTGATATGTCATAGAATCCCAGTTATTAGGCGCACTGGTGAAGGATATTGCCGCAGTTGCCACAAAAATAAAGGCGATATAGGACAGGAGGATAAGCTCAAAGCGGCTTAATGGCAGCGGCGTTTTAAATACGATTGGCTTTGACTTTACGATAAGGATGCAATATATGAGGCACGCTGCAACAGCGGCAATCCCCCAAAACGTTAACATGGGCCAATATGATAATGCCCTTAAAAGACTCAGGACTTCAGTTGAGATGATCAGCAAAAATCCCCACACAACAGAGGCCGCCATAAATGACTTGCGGCTGCAGAGATAGCTGGCATTTTTGTAAAGCCCTTTATAAAAGATCAAAAACGTAAAGATAAAACATATAAGCGGGACGTACATTGCTAAAACCTGTGCTGATTACAGTTTACTGACTGCATAGACTGGCATATTAAATAACTCCCCTACTTTAGCTGACCTTAGACCGGCCTCCAGCCAGAGTTTGCTGAAAGATTCGCTGGTATGTATCCACAGATGTGAAAGAGGATTAAACATGTGTCTGAACTGGATTGATGCCTCAAGCGTATCCAGAACCGGGCAATGCACCAGCACCTTGCCGGATGAGGACAGTCTTGACGCTACATTTTGGACAAAATCAATTTGATCAGGTGCATGTTCAAGGACATCTATGATGACGATTAAATCATATATTGGGTCATTGCCTGGGGGGAACGAGCCGTGGACAACTGTGACACCTGTTTTTTTTGTCACAAGGGCGGCAAGATTTTTATCCATCTCTACGCCGGTGCAGTCATACCCTGCCTGTTTCAGCTCAAAGAGCAGACGACCATTTCCAGAGCC
>JAMOAZ010000091.1:0-2574 GCA_039908505.1 Nitrospirota bacterium | reverse complement strand
CATTCTTACCCGACTTGCACTTTGGACAGTTCATGCTTTTATCCTCCTTTTTATCTTTCTGAGGTTTATTATAACATGTATCTATCTTTTAGTGATACTCTCGAAACATTGCACAGATGTATCAAAAGGTGTATAATAGACAGGAGGGATTTCTTGTCCCTGCGAATCAGTGGATATGTAAAATATTATAATACTGGAGGAGTGAGTGACATGTCAGAAAAGATAACAGTTACAGTAGAATCACAGTACAAGGATAGGGTTGCAAAATTTCTAAACAGCCGTAACAGAGATGTAGCCGAGATGCGGGGGGAAATAGCAAAAGGCGAGTATCCATCAGTAAAGATGACAGGTGGAATGATAAAAAAAGCTGCCGCAGCAATTGGACTGACAAAATTTGCAGAAATGGGGGAAGCGATAGAAACTGCAGCCAATCTCAAGGACTCAGGCAAAGTAAAGATACTCATTGATGAACTTGCCGATTACCTCTCACGAGTAGAAATAATATATTCATAGACTGTGGATTAAAGATGGTATACACTGGATATATTCCTGCCTGGCAGCAGTCAAAGTTAAGGCAGCCGCCGCGGGGTGCCAGTGTGCCAACTGCGGGGTGGCACCGGTCAGATATTATTTTTTTAAATTGATTGACATTAACGAATACGTTTTGTTAGTCTATATACAGCAAGGCACAGCAACAGGGCCGGTGCATAGCGCGGGGTGGAGCAGCTCGGTAGCTCGTCGGGCTCATAACCCGAAGGTCGGTGGTTCAAATCCGCCCCCCGCCACCACATCCTCTCTTTTATAGCTCGGCGGGAAATAGCCTACCACATTCAGAAAATCATACATTGATACTTCCAGTCCGTTAAGTATCTTGATCAGGTTATCGAATAGGATTTTATGCTTACCCTGCTCTAACATTGCTATAGAACCACGTGATATACCGCTTTTTTCGCTAAGATCACGTTGTGTTAATCCTTTTTCTATCCTTTTCATTCTTATAAACTCATTTCCTTTCATAAAAACCTCCTTTGTCCCAATCTGGGTTAAGATAATACATACCTAAATAATTTGTCAATATTTTAAGCAAGGCTGTTGACTTTTTCAAAACGAAGTGATTAAATACCTACCATGCTCAATATTTTGACATTAGGTTGGATAACTTTAGAGGACTTGTTGAGGGATGCTGTAAATGGATAAAAACGGTGACAAACCAAACTATAAAGGGCTGATTATGGAAAACAACGGTAACGATAAGAAAATACTGGATAAACTATCGGTAGCTATGGAAAAACCTCAATATAAAGTGCCGATTAAAAGAAGCAATGGTAACAGCACGATAATAAAGGGATTACCAGAGGGATTAGAGATAAAGGGCTATGAGGCTGTCATACAAGACGCGATAAATATGTTGGAGGAAGGAAATTTTACGCCGTTCAATCACAAATTACTTGAGGCATTGCCAAAAAGCGGTCTACAGTTGGAAGCTATACGATTATACATCGTGCTAGTCCGCAGACTGGCTGGCTACCATAGGCCCGTCGACAAAATTTCCAATAGCCAACTACAAAATTATAGCGGCTTATCAAAGCGGGCTGTATTTCGATCGTTAAACGATCTTCATAAACGTAATATGATCTTCAAAATAAAGCAAAATGGTAATTGCTATTATGGCCTTACATCAGATGATAAGTGGAAGTCAGGGGTGACACTCAAATTACTGCCCAAAAAACAGAAACAAAGCGATCTATTTGAGGACTACTATACAAAAGAAGGTGTCATGGGTGACACCTATGAGGGTGACACAGCTGGCACTTTGGGGGTGTCACCTGTGTCACCCTCAATAAATAATATATATATAAATACAAAAAATACGCGCGCGCGCGAGGGACAGGGACTATGTAAAATTACGGCAAGGGGATTAACGAAAGAGGAAGTTCTACAACACGCAGCTAATCACAACTGCAACGCCGAAGGTACCACATGCCCGGACGACGGCCCGACCGACTGTATGATCTTCGGAAGATTGAATCTTATCAAAATGCACAAAATATTGGACGACGTAGGGAACAGCAACAAGACACAGATTAACGGCAAAGACGCTGGCCAAGGTAACGGAAAGGGAAACGACAACGGATTAACGGCGCAGTCAAAGCATATGAATTTTATACACTGGACATCGAGAAGCTAAGCGCGACACTGGATCAAACATTGTCGGAATTGGGATATGTCAAAGACGACAACAGCGGATTAACTCAGCACAAGCAGGTTGACATTGAGCTGCTACATGAAAATCTCGATAATATTTTAAATACACTGGATTAAATAAAAGAAATATGATTCCGATATATTCATTATATTTAAATGCTTGTATGAATATGAGACATAAGATTTAAGGAGAGGGAAGACAATGAAAACATGTCCGACTTGTGGCACTGAATTACTTTTTGAGATAACAGCGCTCGATCCTGTTTGTAAATTAATGCAAAGCCGGATTAACCGAGACTGTTTAACGAACTGTGTCAATCCTAAAAAAGCGAAGGGAGGAGAGGCGGTGTGGTATGAGTGTGTATCGCC
>JAMOAZ010000090.1:0-2613 GCA_039908505.1 Nitrospirota bacterium | reverse complement strand
GCCTGCCCTCTTTTATGCAGATATCGACTACCCAGTCGGCAAACGCACTGAAAAATGGGCCTAACACCAATACATCATCTAATACACCTACACAGACACCAACTAATACTGCTTCGAATACACCAAGTAATACCGCATCGGTTACTCCAAGTATTACGGCATCCAATACTCCGACTCAAACTCCATCAAACACACCAAGTAACACTCCTTCAGTAACACCAAGTATAACTGCATCTAATACACCAACTCAGACACCTACAAATACCGCAACTAACACATCAACAAATACTCCAACTAACACCGCCTCAAATACAAGTACACCGACACCAACAAACACATCTTCAAATACTCAAACACCAACCCCGACTAATACTGCTTCTAATACGTCCACACCAACACAAACTCAAACAGGTACAGGAACACCAACACCGACTAACACTCAAACTGGCACACCAACTCAGACACCAACAAATACTCAAACTCACACACCAACAAATACTGCATCGAATACCCCAACAAATACTCAAACTCAAACCCCGACTCACACATCATCCAATACACCCAATCCAACCCCAACTGAAACTGCTACTAATACACCTACTCCGACTAACTCCCCATCTGACACCCCAACTCAGACACCAACTCAGACGGCATCTGAAACCCCAACAAATACTCCAACACCAACAAATACTCCAACAGAAACCGCAACTCAAACCCCAACACCAACCTCAACAGCAACCTTGGGAGCAACTGCAACTCAAACTCCATCCCCAACTGAGACACCAACCAACACGCCAACAAATACTGCAACAAATACACCAACAAACACACCAACTCAGACAGCATCTGAAACCCCAACAAACACACCAACACAAACCCCAACAATTACAGCTTCAAACACAAGCACTCCAACCCCCACAATTACTTCCTCTAACACTCAAACACCAACACCAACAAACACAGCATCTAATACGTCAACCCCAACTAATACTCAGACAAGTACCTCTACTCAGACTCCAACTAATACATCAACACCAACTCAAACACCAACAAATACTGAAACCCCAACACCAACGAATACATCATCAAACACGCCAACCCCGACAAATACACAGACAGGTACAAATACTCAAACACCAACAAATACATCAACACCAACTCAAACACCAAGTCATACCGCGACTCCAACAAATACGGCAACAACCACAACTACCCCAACACCAACACCGTCTCAAACAATCGGATGTTTCTTATTACAAGAAGACGGTTCATTCGTTCTTCAAGAGGACGGTTCGTTAATTGAAATTGAGTGTTCTGCACCTATCACCCCAACTCCAACACCTACACCAACTAATACTGCCTCAAACACTCCAACTAACACACCTACAAATACTGCCACTAACACGCCAACTCAGACTCAAACTCAGACTGGTACAGGAACCCCAACCCCGACAAATACGGCTTCGAACACACCGACTAACACACCTACAAATACTGCATCTAATACTCAAACACAAACCCCAACACCTAACTCAACTCAAACAACAACCCCAACTAATACCGCATCAAATACTCCAACCAACACACCTACAAATACCGCATCTAACACTCCGACCCAAACACCAACTCAGACAGGTACAGGAACACCCACACCAACTAATACTGCCTCAAACACTCCAACCAATACCCCAACTAATACAGCGTCAAACACTCCAACACAAACACAAACAGGAACAGGTACACCTACACCAACTCCAACTAATACTGCATCTAACACACCGACAAATACCGCAACAAATACACCAACTCAAACTGGTACAGGTACACCAACTCCAACCAATACATCATCTAATACACCTACACAGACACCAACTAATACTGCTACAAATACACCAACTAATACATCTACAAATACGCCAACAAATACGCCAACTAACACTCCTACAAATACTGCGACAAATACACCAACACAAACTGGAACAGGAACTCCGACACCAACAAATACTGCGTCTAACACCCCAACTAACACACCTACAAATACTGCGTCAAATACACCAACACAAACTCAAACAGGAACGGGAACCCCAACACCAACTCCGACTAATACTGCATCAAATACCCCAACTAATACACCTACAAACACTCCAACAAATACAGCTTCTAACACACCAAGTAATACCGCCTCAGTTACTCCAAGTATAACTGCATCGAACACCCCAACTCAAACTCCAACTAATACTCCAACAAACACTGCGACTAACACTCCGACTCAAACTCCTACAAACACTCCAACAAATACAGCTTCTAACACACCAAGTAACACCGCCTCAGTTACCACAAGTATAACTGCATCAAACACTCCGACTCAAACCCCAACAAATACTGCAACTAATACCCCAAGTAATACACCAAGTAACACGGCCTCTGTTACTCCAAGTATTACTGCTTCTAACACTCCAACTCAAACACCTACACAAACACCAACTAATACTTCAACTAATACTCCAACACCGACTCAAACTCAAACGGGTACAGGACACTCGGTAGCAATGTTCATCAGTCTGTAAGCCTTTTCCTTAGTCAAAGCGGCGGCAATCAACAGGACGGCGTCGG
>JAMOAZ010000009.1:9490-90488 GCA_039908505.1 Nitrospirota bacterium | reverse complement strand
ATTCTTGACCTCACAAACAATCCAGAACAAGTCATGAATACGACATCTTTCGGAATTTTATTTTGACACTCGCTATAACTATGCTAAAACCATGTAACCCCTTGATTTTAAAGGAAGCCGGGAAAGGGATTCGAACCCTCGACCTGCTGATTACGAATCAGCTGCACTACCACTGTGCTATCCCGGCTTAACTTGGGCATTGTACCACAGCTTCTGTGGCATCTGCAACTCATCTGTCATGTAAACTGTGGCCTAAAACTGGAAATAAATAATAGCCATCCCTATAATCGACATAGCTAACATAATTACTAGCGTTGTTGGGACCTTGTCTGTACTTCTGTTATGTCTTAATGTGCTTACAGCCAGACCGATTAGTGATATTAGCAGCAGGACATTTATCGAGACAAATGCCTTTTTCAACATGGATATATCCCAGTATGACCTTGCCTTGTTGTATATGCCGTGCGGATCAAAGATTGTTGCTTGTTCGGGTCTTGCATAATATACATACGACCATACAATAAAAAGCATAAGCCAGCACGATGTGATAGCCCATTTTATGGATTTAACAATCTTATCAGGGCCTTTTCTCCTGTCTATCATTCTCTGGTACCTCCTTTAGTTTCAAGAGGATAATCTTACATTTATTATCACATATTTATGGGGTTTTTGTAAAGAGCAACGGTTCACCATTCGTAAATTGTCAGCCCCATGTCTGTTACTTAGATAAGATCAGAGCCTCTCTTAAGGCCGCCTCAGCCGCCGCCTTTTCTCCCATTTTTTCCAGAATCATGGCTTTTCTATGAAATAAATCCATGTCTTTTGGTGATAGTGTAATCCCTTTTTCTATCGCCCCTAGTGCCTCGCCATACCTTTTCATGCCCTCTAATGTCGCTGACAATAGTTTCAGGTTTCCCACGTCCTTTGGATTGATGAGGATGACCTTTGTTATAAATTCGACTGCCTCGCCATATCTCTTTTCTGCCAGTAAACTGGAAACAAGATGTTTATAAAACTCAGTCCTGTCCCCTTTATACCACATACGCGCTGAACCAAGCAGATACCTTTGTGCCTCCTGTATCTTGCCCTTTGCTATGAGGGCAGTGCCCATGTTGTAGCTTAACTCATCATTATACGGGACTATCTGCAGCCCCTTGTCAAATTGAACCAGTGCCTCGTCCACTTTGCCGCTTTCCATCAGATATACACCATAGTTGTTATATGCCATATAATTAAACTCTGTTACATCAATAGCGTGTTTGTACAGTGTCCCTGAGTCCCTCCAATACCCAATTTGCCTCCACGTAAATGCCCCTGATATGGCGGCAACTAATATGATAACCGTTAAATAAACAGACCTATTTTTAAATATCCTTTCTGCAATATCCCACATCCCCCACGCAATTACAATGAAAATCCCTACAACCGGTACATACGTATAACGGTCAGCCATCGGTGATACATTTACTTGGAATATCTGTAAAATCGGCACCATTGTGCCTAAATACCAAAACCATCCAACAATCAAATAGGGATATTTCTTTCGTGTAACTATGGCTGTAACAGTAGAAGATACTAAAAACACAACCGATACAAGGGTCTGCCACCACGGCCATATCTTGAGATATGGATACAGCACCGTAAGCTGTGTGGGGCTTACCATATGAATTAAGTACCCTGTTAAGGAGTTTATTGCCTTGATTATTCTTGCACTCATTGGTAATGTCTCAAGTGGAATTACCGTTCCAATTGTCCATTCTGGCAGGATTGTTATAAAAAGAGAAAGTGCGCTAAATATAATAAGCGGGATTTTCTCAATTATTAAATCTACGTATTTTCCCTGCTTATATCGCCCCAGTGGCCAGTAGTCCAACACCAGCAGTAAAAACGGCACTGTAACAAGCATTGGCTTTGACATAAGCCCGAGGACATAGGTGAAACACACGCATAAATATCTCCACAACACAGGACGCTGTACATAGTAAACATAAAAAATAAAGATCAAAAACCAAAAAAATGTTGATAGAACATTTTTCCTCTCTGCTGCCCACGCCACAGAATCGACACTCATCGGATGCAGTGCAAACAACACCGCCACAAAGGCGCTCTCCCATATCCTGCCCGTCATCAGCCTCAGACACAAAAACAGCAGCACCGTATTGGCGATATGAATGAGTAAATTCATCAGGTGGTGCCCCTTCGGATTCAGGCCAAACAGTTCAATGTCTGTCATGTGAGAAAGCCATACAAGCGGATGCCAATATGAAAAATATGAGGTTGTAAAGGCCCATCTGATGTTTTCTATGTTAAGTCCTGAGTGGATTCGTGTATTATTAACGATATAGTCGTAGTCGTCATATGTGACAAAATCATTATGTCTCAACGGCAAATAACAAAAAAATGTAGCCGATATAAGTATTAGTATAATTATATGTATTAGTCTGCGGTCGCTGTCCATAGTGCTATTATACCGGTTTTCGGGGCAATGCAGCCACAGCTCTCTTACCCGATTTCTTTGAGCATTTGCTGGACTGGTTTGTTTTCCGGGTCAAGGCGCAGGGATTCTTTTAGCTCAACGACAGCCGCCTTAACATCTCCGGTCTTAACTAGTGCCGCCGCCTTGTTAAAGTGAAGTACTGCGCTGTTGGGTAAAAGCTCTATAGCCTTATTAAAGGTCAGGACTGCCTCTTTGTATTGACCTTTTTCCTGCAGCGCCATTCCCAGATAGTTAAACACCTCAGCGTCATTTTTATTGATTAGCAGGGATTTCAGGAAAAAACCCACGGCGTCATCGTACTGTGCCTTGTTAAAATAGTTTATTCCGGCATTTTTATACAGGGCAGCCTCATCGCCCTGAAACCATATGGCAGAGGCATTTATTAGATACTTTTCATCGGGGATGCCTTTTGCTGAGAGTACCTTCCACATATTGTAATTCAGTTCGTTGTTTGAGGGCATAATATCAAGGCCTTTTTTGAATTGAACAGCGGCCTCATCAAGTCTGCCCTGCTTCATGAGTATCTGACCGTAGTTATTGTGTGCCAGATAGTTACCTGTTGTGACATCTATGGCGTGTTGATATAGAGTTATTGAATCCCTCCAATACCCTGTTTGCCGAAACGTGATAATCATCAATAAGACAATGACTACTACTGCTGTAAGTTTGATCATTCTGGCCTGTACTATGACAGCGGTGCCACCCCATGCAATCATAATAAACAGCCCAACTGCGGGGATATACATGTACCGGTCTGCCATCGGGGCAGACCCCACTTGCACTATTTGAATTACCGGTACAAGAGTGCCCAAATACCAAAGCCATCCCATCAGCAGACACGGGGCAGTTTTCCTTTTGATAAACACAAAGACTGTCACCCCTATCAATGCTATGGCAGTAAACACGATAACCACATGTGACTTTTCTTCTATATATGGGTAGAACACAGCCAAATTAGTGGGGATGAATAGTTTATTGATATATATGGCATATGACATTATTGCGTTTACAACACGGGAGGACAGCGGCAGTGTATCAAAAGAAATAATAGCGCCCTCCTGCCTTTGCGCGTATATGGTTAGCACTGATGACACAAATGACAGGAGAAAAAAAGGGATTTTCTCGGCAATTATGCCTGTCACAGGGTATTTATTGATGACAGAATGCCCCGCACTAAAACGCCCGAGCGGCCAGTAATCAATCAGTAAAAGTGTAAATGGAAGGGTCACCGCCATCGGTTTTGACATCAGAGCCAGAGAAAAAAGCAGTAAAACGATTAAATACCTAGCAAGTGTCTGACTCCTTACATACCGGTCATATGCTATAAGCGAGGTAAACCAAAAAAATGCACACAAGACATTCTTTCTCTCTGCCACCCATGCTACAGATTCGACATTCAGAGGATGAACGGCAAAAAGCGCTGCGGTAAATACACACGCAAGAGTTGTACTTGTTGAGCCGGTTGAACTGCCCGGTGTCTGCTTGATATTTGTCAGAGAATAGAGTACAAAAAACAGCAAAATCCCGTTAATAGCGTGAATTAACAGGCTCGTTAGATGATGTCCGCTTGACCCAAAACCATAAAGCGAAATATCTGCCATATGGGAAATCCATGTAATGGGATGCCAATTAGAAAAATAGAATGTACCAAAAGCCCATTTAATGGATTCAACGGTAAGGCCGTCCTTAATGTACGGGTTTTCTTTCGTGTACTTATAATCGTCATAGCTAATGAAATCGTTGTTCCAAACTGGGCTGTAAGCAGCAATTGCAGCTAACAGCAACACTACTGCGTAAAGCCTCACACGAGCCGAAGCCTTACCTCTGGTATTACAAGATAACCATTTTTTCATAATCCGGCAAGCCCCGCAAAAATAGTACCATAAGGTGGAGGACTATTTTTTTGATTCCTTTTCAGTAATCGCCTTAGCGGTTGCAGTGCGAAGCTCGTCCATCACCTCTTGTAGCGCTGCGCTGAGACCAGCAGCAAGGGCTGTGTAGTCATCAGAGCTGTAGAGCTTGATTTTCTTTGAGAATGTGTTGTGATAGAGATTTATCCCTTCAGGTGACAAGAGGTCAACGTCAAGCGACAATATGCCATAAGATGCAGCAAGTTCGTCAAATTGTTCAAACCGTGTCAGGTGTGTCCTAAGTGAATAAAAATTCTGCTTTACAATTCCGGCAATTCGGATGTCCTTGAAAAACCCAATCGAATACAGCGCCTTTTTCAGCTCCTCGGCCACCATAGTTGATGGCGGAGACTGCCATTTCGAGTATTTCATAATTGTCAGCGTATAAGGCGATGACCGAACGGCCATAAATGCCTGCGATAGATAACGCGGCGCATCGACCACGATGACTATGGGAATATCTGGTTTGAGTTCGCCCTTTGTTGTCATATCGAAGTGTATATCAAGGCTGTATATCTTTGTATCCGGCATTGTTGCACATGAAAAAATGACCGTTATGGTTATGGCAATCAACAGTATCAGAGATTTTTTATTCATCTTCTTTGTCCTTATATATGAGACTCCAGGGTTTGTTTTTGATTTCCTGCAAGACGCCCTGCAGGTCTTCCAGCGTTGTGTTTATGTTTTTCATAAGCTCTGATATGTTTTGCGATTGATCTTCAACGGCATTGTTAACAGAATTAGACGTCTTTGTCAACGAGTTGGATGTCTTTTCAAATGCCTTAACCATGCTGCCAATGCCGCGAACCTCTTGAGTTATTGTCTTTAACAGCACTGCAATCTCGCCCTTATTGCCTTTTAATATCTCGTTTAGTTCTTTCAGCACGCCTTCCATTTCTGAAAATGTCTTTGTCAGTGAATGGGAGATGTTCTGTATTTCAACACGCGTGGTTATGGCGGCCTTGTTTGTGTTAGCGAGGATGTCTTCGACTTGTTTTTGGTTTTTCTCGCTGAATACCTTATCAACATCAACCAGAAGCTTGTCAAGGGATTCCGTTGCCTTAGCCAGTTTTATCAGTAAATCAGCAAACTGTACAGAGTCCTCTGAGGGAATGGTTGAGCCTTGTTCTATTTTTGTGTTGGCGACGTCACCAAGCGAGAGCGCCAGGTAGATTTCCCCTACAAATCCTATCTGCGATATTATTGCCCTCGTTCCCTTGTAGAGTTTTGTGCCCTTATTAATGCCGAGTACTATGGTCAGGGGTTCATTAGCGTTATTGGGGATGATAATATTTGTTATCTTGCCGACTCTCATGCCGCCCAAACGTATCTGTGAGCCTACGTCGATGCCGGCAACATCCTTGAGCTTGACATAATAGATGTCGTACTTGTTAGTAAACTGCCCGCCTCCTACCAGAATCACAAAAACACTGATAATCAGCAGCGTAGTTACAATTACAACGCCTGCCTTAATTTCTTCTTTAATATATGATGACATAACTCACAAGGTTCTCAATAATTGCTATTCTAACATAACATGGAATTGTTTTGACAATGAGCCGGGCTAAATAATTCAATGCAGTTGAATGTCAACTCATCATAAATTAGTACTTATATAAGTATCTGGCCTTAGTTCTATCAGGATAATATGTGCCGCGGTTAAATGTGTTTAAGTCGAGGCTCATTTTTTTTGTTTTCAGGTCGTAGATGCAGTACCACGGAGCAAGTGCCTTGGGAGTGTCGTCGTCGTGTCCAAAGGTCTCAAGCAAAATGGCTTTCGAGTCAGCAGACCAGAATACGGCAAATGTGTAGTTATGGCCAAAGTATGATGGAATTTTATGTCGTTTATTCGTCTTTCTTAAGAGGTCCCATGCAAGATCACTTAACGTAGTTATTGCTTTATATTTTAAGCTCTTAACTTTTTTAAATAAAATTGCATCAGCACCATTGGAACCATAAGCATCATTAATAACAAGCCACTTCTCGTCAGGTGAAAATATCACATCTGCAGCTCGCTCATAAGAGTAAAGCAGTGACTTCATGGTTGGGTCCTTTGCCGAAGCCATATATTTATTGAAAAAGTCTTGTCACCGTCTTCTATGATATGTTTAACGATAATATCTCTTGAAGGAGATTCCGATTCTTTCTCCAGAGATTCCATTAATGTAGTATTATCGCCATAACATTGATGTGTGCCGCAGCAATGCAATAAGATATAAATAGTAGTAATTACAAATAGATATGCTATATTAGTTAATCTATACATTTAACTATGCCCCCTGTTAATGTTAATACCAATATAACTCCCTGCCCTTAGCCTCTCCATTAGGGTGATATGTGTCCCGGTTAAACACACGGTTGAGGTCGAGGGTCATTTTTCCTGTGGTTAAGTCGTAGATGCAGTACCACGGCTCTGTTGCCTGCGGGGAGTTGTTGTCGTGACCATAGACTTGAAGCATCACAGATTTTGAGTCGCTCGACCATAGTACGGCTTCCACGTAAGTATGAGCAAATTCAGGAAGCTTATATTGTTTATGTGCCTTTTTAAATATGGCCCACGCCAGAGGATTTAGAAGTTTTATTTCTTTATATTTTAATCCATTGAGTTTTTGGAATAAAAGAGCATCTATTCTGGAGGGCCCAAGTTTATGGTTTATGACAAGCCATTTCTCATCCGGTGAAATCAGCACATCAGCGTCATGCCTGAATGAGAAAAGGAGCGCCTTCTTCAGATGGTTCCTTTTTTGAGTAAAGCCATATGTCTCCGTAATAAGAATAAATATCCAAGCCATCAACATAATATCTTACGATGATATTTGGTGACCAGCCCTCTTTCAGCAGATGTTTTTTAGGAGTCTTATCTTCGCCATAACATTGGCCTGAGCCTAAGACATGTAAGAACACACAAATTACAGTAACCATAGATATATATGACACATTAGTTAATCTTATCATTTAACTTCCTCCTATGTTAATATTTATATAACTTCCTACCCTTAGCCTTTCCATTAGGGTGATACGTGTTGCGGTTAAACACACGGTTGAAGTCGAGGGTCATCTTTCCTGTTGTTAGGTCGTAGATGCAGTACCACGGCTCGAGTGCCTTTTGAGACTTGTCATCGTAGCCGTAGAGTTCAATCATTAGAGATTTCGAATCGCTTGACCAGTGTAGCGCCTCAGTGTAACTGTGCCCAAATCCTGGAATTTGTTTATGTGTCTTTTTCAGTAATGCCCATGCCATGGGATTGAGAAGTTTTACTCTTTGATATTTCAAGTCCTTGATTTTTTTAAATAAGATAGCCTCTGCACCTTTTATTTCAAGTGTATGATTTATAACGAGCCATTTTTCATCGGGTGAAATCAGGACTTCTGCATCACGGCTAAAAGAGAAAAGGAATTCCTTTTTTGACCTGTCCTCTGTAGAGTAAAGCCATATATCCCCAGATGAGCGTTCATTGCTGGTTACATAATATCTTATGATTGTCTTTCCTACTGGTGAAATGTTCTGCTTTAGTAGATGCTTTTTTGATATGTTGTCTTCGCCATGACATTGACCAGCATCTATGACAGTCAATAACGCATAAATTATAACAATCACAACTAAATATGAGTTAATATTTAATCTAATCATTTAAATATCTCCTTCCATCATGTTGGTGTTTTCAGTCTTTGTCATTTACGCTTGGCTGATATGTGTTACGGTTAAAAACGCGTTTGAAGTCGAGGCTCATTTTATCTGTCGTTAAGTCATAGATGCAGTACCACGGCTCAGTATCCTTCGGGGAGTTTTCGTCATGACGATTGACTTGAATCAATATAGATTTCGAGTCGCTTGACCATTCCATGGCTTCTACGTAAGTATCAATAAACTCATTGAGTTTATATTGTTTATGAGTATCTCTGAATAAGGTCCAGGCCATGTGATTCAGATACTTTACTTCTTTATATTTCAAGCCATCGACGTTTTTGAATAAAATGGCATCTATCATAGCAAATCCAAGTCTATGTTTTATCACGAGCCATTTCTCGTCGGGTGAAATCAGTACTTTTGCATAATGCCTAAAAGAGAAAAGGAACTCTTTCTCTGCTGGGTTTTTTGCTGAATGAAGCCAGATATCACCGAAATAAGAATAAATATCTTCACCTTCCACATAATGTCTTACGATTATATTTCCTCTTGGTGAAGTGTACTCTTTTTTAAGAGGTTTATTTGGTGCTTTATTTTCAGCATAACATTGGCCTGCGCCTAGGGTATGTAATAAACCATAAATTATAATATTGACGAGCATATACGATATAATAGTTAATCTAAACATTTATCTATCTCCTCTTAACATTTTAATTTTATATAATGTTCTATCTTTAGCCTTTCCGTTTGGGTGATACGTGTCGCGGTTAAACACACGGTTGAAGTCGAGGGTCATCTTTCCTGTCGTTAAGTCGTAGATGCAGAACCACGGCTCAAGTTTTTTTGGAGAATCATCGTCGTGACCATAGATATAAAGTAATATCGATTTCGAGTCGCTTGACCATCGAACGGCCTCAGTATAACTATGACCAAATTCGGGAATCTTATATTGTTTATGTGTCTTTCTAAATAAATTCCATGCCTTTGTATTGAGGTACTCTACTTCTTCATATTCCAATCCCTTAATTTTCTGGAATAAAAGAGCATCCGTGTCAGTGCTTCCAACCCTATAGTTTATGACAATCCAGTTTTCGTCTGGGGAAATAAGCATGTCAGCATCGCGCTCATATGAGAAAAGGAGTGCTTTCTTTGATGGATTCTTTTTTGAATAGAGCCATATTTCTGCATAGGCATAAGGAAAAACATCATTACGATCTACATAATGTCTTACTATGATGTTTTCTCCTTGTGAAGAGTATTCTGTAAGCAGATGTTTGTTAAGTATTTTATTTTCACCATAGCAATGACCTATACAAAAGATATGCAATAATCCATAAATTATAATGTTTACAACTAATCTAAAATTTAATCTCACCGTTCATTCCCTGATTTAACTTTATATAACTTACTGCCTTTAGCCTTTCCGTTTGGGTGATAAGTGTCACGGTTAAAGATACGATTGAAGTCGAGGGTCATCTTTCCTGTCGTTAAGTCATAGACGCAGAACCACGGCTCAAGCGTCTTTGGAGATAGGTCATCATGTCCATAGATATAAAGTAATATTGATTTCGAGTCGCTTGACCACCGAACAGCCTCAGCATAGCTATGACCAAAATCAGGAATCTTATATTGTTTATGTGTCTTTCTAAATAAATCCCATGCCTTGTCATTCAGCAATTCTGATACTTCATATTCCAAACCTTTAGCATTTTTATATAACAGGGCATCGGTGTCGGTTGTTCCAGCTCTATAATTTATAACAAGCCACTTCTCATCTGGAGAAATAAGTACATCAGCATCACGCTCGTAAGAGAAAAGGAGTGCTTTCTTTGATGGATTATTTTTTGAATAGAGCCATATATCACCAGAAAAGTAATCTGGATATCCACTATGATGTCTGATGATTATATTCCCATTCAGTGAAAAGTATTCTTTTAAAAGATATTTTCCAGGTTTTTGGTTTTCACCATAACCTTTAACTACTTTAGAAAAATATATTAAAAAGATGATACTTATAATTACTAAAGCGTATGTTACATTAATAGTCCTATTCATATAACCATTTTCCCCTTCTTGATTATATCATATAATTTAATTAAAAATATATAAAACCTTTAGTCCCACAAACTTGGTAAAATGGGACTAAAGGTTTTTTCAACGACTATATAGTAGTGCTGTCTATCTCTTCTTTACATTTTCATCCCTCCATTTTTTTATCTTCTCTTTCATCTCCTTTTGTATTTTCCTGCACTCAGGTATCGTCTGGCAAGTTTTCATCATGATTGGTTGCCTTCCACAACCTGGTTTACCACAAAAATTATCAAGAGAACCTTTAGCATCTACAGAGCCTTTATGTAAATCTACTATGTTAGTAGGGGTCGGGTATTTTTGCTTTACACCATTTTTATCTATGTAACTTGAGTACATACCTGTATCTCTTACTGGTCGTATCTCTATTTTCCCGTCTTCTTTTCCAACATCTCCTATGACAACAAAATTGTCTCTTATCTTGGGTTCTGTTTGATATCCAAAAATTCTGTTGATTGCAACACCTGTGGGGACTTTTTCATACTTGTCTCTTTTTGCAGTAAGTTTCCCCGTTGGTTTATACTCCGATGCCTGGCCTGTCCAGTACCCATCGCCTATATGTTTTGCTACGTCTTTGTCAGGGTATGAAACACCGCCTTTTGCAAGTTCTTCTCTTGATTTTGTAAAGTTCTCTTCGTGTAATTTATTAAGGTCCCCTTTGTAGTTGTCAGGTGTGGCTAATTCAGTGTGATATACTTCAGATATTTCGTCCTTTTTCTCTGGCGTTCCTGGGGCGTCGGCTAATTTTTGCAGGTTGCCTGTATTAGCTGCGAGAGCCTCTAATGAGTTATTAGGCTTTCCCTCATTATCATCCTGCTGGCTGGTAACGCCTGATACGAAGTCATATACTCCATCAACTGTCCCTTTTACATATTTGAACATAAACTCATCTACGTATTCCGAACCTGCTACTTTGCCAACGCCGTTCCAAAAAGGTATATCATCGTGTAAGATTTCTGCCGCTGTCGTATATTTGAATACCTCTCTCGGATTTGTGGCAAGACTGCTCAACCCCTGTTCATAGCTCATCTGACCGCTAAGGACTTTCTCTGCTAACCTTTCTGCCTTCGCCCTCTGAGGACTGTCAACTGGCCAGCCCTTGCCGTGTTCCGATACATGATCAACCCATCTCTGAATCCTGTCCTTGTCCTGATCGACTCTTGCCATTAGTTCATCAGGCACAGATTTGCTTCCACTGCTGCACCCTGGCTTGCTTCCCATAAACAAACCGGTCTTGGGATCCTTAATATAACAATTGTTGATAGACATGAGTTACCTCCACGATATATGTTTTATTAGCATCATGCTAATAGCATGACTATATTATTGTAATAACACATATGGAATTATTAGTCAAGAGTTTTTTCCATTATTTTTTTAGCTGCACTGACAGCCTCCCCGAACATCATCTCCTGCTATAGAAAATATTTGTAGAATTCAAACAAAATTATTGCTATACTTACGGTTGTGAAATTACAGGAAGCGTACAGTAAGCGAACGGTCATTTCAGCGCTCAGAGATAAGGTTATCGATGGCGGGAAGATTAACAAAGACGAGGCATCAGGGCTTACTGCCGCCCACGGCACTGCATTGTTTGAGCTTCTCGCCGCGGCTAACTCCATTAGAGACCACTTCAGGGGCGATACCATAGACCTTTGTTCAATATTAAACGCAAGAGCAGGTGGCTGCACCGAGGACTGTGCCTTTTGCGCCCAGTCATCAATCAGCGCTGCCCCAATCGGCAGATACCCCTTAAAGCCTCCGGCTGTTGTAAAAAAGGCGGCTATTGAGGCCGGTAATCACAAATCAAAACGTTTCTGTGTAGTCACAGGCGGACGCGCCGTATCTGACAAAGACGTCGGTAAGCTTGCCGCTATGGTCTCTGCCATCAAAGAAGCCGGACTTTTGCCCTGCGCCACTTTGGGCTTTATCGAAGGCGAACAGCTTAACGCCCTCATTGACGCAGGCCTTAACCGCTATCATCACAATCTTGAGACATCGCCAGCTTTTTTCCCCGAGATTTGTACCACTCATTCATTTAATGATAAACTACGCACTATCGAGACGGTAAAGGCCGCGGGATGTTCGCTTTGCAGCGGGGGGATATTTGGCATGGGTGAGCAGTGGGCGGACAGGCTTGATATGGCATTCTTACTCAGGGATTTGGAGGTGGACTCAGTGCCTGTTAATTTTCTTACGCCGATTGAGGGTACGAAAATGGGAGGTAAACCCACGCTTGACCCCCTTGAAGCGCTGAAAATCATCGCCATTTATAGGTTCATTCTTCCCGATAAAGAAATACGAATATGCGGCGGCAGGCTTCAAACCCTCGGCCAGTTGAATTCTCTTATATTTATGGCAGGTGCCGACGGCCTCCTCATCGGTAATTATCTTACCACAATGGGACGGGCAGAGGCAGGCGACCTCAATTTAATACATGCACTGGGGCTGAGATATTCATGACAACACAATACAGCATTCGCATGAGGGCCTCTTGTGGCGGGCGGCACATATCCGGGGCAGAGGGTATCTATAACGAAGGACTAATCGATGACAATACAATCGCCCTTATTCACAGGGCGCTTAATCACTCGCGCGGTAAGCCCGACAGCATTACTGTGACAATCGAAAAAATTGACTGCGTTGTGATGAAAATATCAACACTGCCAATTACTACATGCAGGATTTCAGACGAAATGACCGCACGCGGCGCCGTCCACGCGTTATTAACCTGTGTGGGCATCAGCGCTGAAGCGGTCTGTGCTGCCCTGAATATAATCGAAGGCGCTTCGCAGCTTGGCGGCGCAGCCCTTGTTGAGTCCACTACTGGAGAAAGGCTTGATCTCGAATCCCCAGGTGGCATCAGGGTAAGCCGCTTTGGAATAGAAGACAAGGCCCTTGCAGAGTTTATGGCTGCAGACGCCGGGCTTGTGCGGCAGACGCGCGTGCTTGAGGCCGTTGTTCTTGCCTCTAAGACCGCCTCATGTGAGGGTGTATCAGCAGAGCTCTGTATCTCTGACAACCCAGACTATACGACGGGATACGTGAGCAGCCGCGAGATGGGCTACATAAGAATCCCACATATTAAAAGGGAAGGGGACGCTAAGGGCGGGCGCGTATTATTTATTGAAAAGGGGACAGATATCAACGCCATGACAGATTATCTCCGGCATACGCCTGTGATGATTGATAAGTTCAGCGCGATTAATGGTATAAAGGAGTTACATGAGCTTACCGGTACTGATAATAGTTAATCCAAAAGCGGGGACGTTTAAACCAGAAAGACTTCAGACAGCCGTAGGCATGTTTAAAGAGAGTGGATTCAGTGCCGATGTATACTTTACGAAAAAAACCGGTGATGCAGAATCCAGAACAAGGCAGGCGGTAAAAGAGGCATACTCTATGATAGTCTCAGCCGGTGGTGACGGCACAATTAACGAGGTGGCTAACGCGGCGGCATATTCACAGACGCGGGTTGGGGTGCTGCCTTTTGGTACTTCTAGTGTCCTTTGTAATGACCTCGGGCTAAAGGGCGGCATCAGGGACGCTGTCAGGAGGCTGATTAACGGCACAACTCATGATGTTGCACTTGGCAGGATAAAGATGCAGGGGCAGATAAGATATTTTATTGAAATGGCCGGTGCCGGGCTTGACGCGGCGGCAGTCTACGGCCTTAACAGACGGCTGAAGGCATACGCCGGTATTGGCGCTTATATACTGAGTGGTGTTAACTGCATAGTTAATGAAAAATTCGATAAAATGAACATGTCAATAGATAGTGGTGTTATTGCCTGTAATACGGTTATAATAAGCAATGGTGCGTGTTATGGGGGCAATCTTTGCATGGCCCCAAGGGCTGACATTAGAAGGCCCAGCCTCTATGCCACTGTATTTCATTATTCGGACAGATTAGAGCTGCTTATGGCAGTGGCTGATGTATTTCTTGGCAGACACGCCTCTGGTAAATCTAAATATGTGGAGCAAGTTGAGTTTAGTAAAATGATAGTAGACACCGGTTCATTTCATGTCCATGTCGATGGGGATTACCTTGGTAGGACGCCTCATGAAATTGGTATGGAAGTGGATATTGTTGAGAAGGCACTGAGGCTTGTTTACTGAGATGAGTAAAATACTGATAATAATACCGGCCTTTAATGAAGAGAAATCCATAGGGACGGTAATAGAGAAGATTCACCGTACCTCGCCTGAATCAGATGTCCTTGTAGTGAGTGATGGCTCAAGCGACAACACTGTGGAGATTTCCAAGGGGCTTGGCGCCCATGTCATTAATCATGCGTTTAATCTTGGATATGGCGGCGCACTTCAGTCCGGCTTCAGGTTTGCATTAAAGAAGAACTATGACATTGTTATAACGATGGACGCCGATGGTCAGCATGACCCTGCCTATATAGAAAATCTTCTTACGGCAAGGGCGCAGCACAGTGCAAACGTAGTCATTGGAACCCGCTTTCTTGAGAGTGATTACAAGGCAGGGATTTTCAAAAGGGCGGGGATTTCTCTGTTCTCTGCTATAATACGTATATATACGGGCAAGAGGATAACAGACCCGACATCTGGATTTCAGCTCATGGACAGCGCTGTGCTGACTTACCTATCGCATGGGGATAACTTTCCACTGGACTACCCTGATGCCAATATGATTATGCTTTTGCATAAGAAGAAATTTATTGTAGTAGAGACGCCCGTTAAGATGTTTAACCGGTTAGACGGTGTATCGATGCACAGTGGGATAAAGCCGCTGATATATATGATAAGGATGTTTCTTGCGATAATTATGGTAGTACTAAGGAGAGATTGATAAAATGCCGCAGCGGGGTTTGATATGTCATTAGGGGCGCGCATATTTATAATTGTGACGGGGCTTTTGATATTTTTTATAATATTTGAGCTGGTAAGGAGGAGGAGGTTCAGAGAGGACCTTTCTATTTTATGGTTTGTTGTGAGTCTGATAATAATTGCCGGGGCGTTTGCGGATAGTTTTATAAACTCGCTGGCACGTTTTTTGGGCGTCGGGTATCCGCCTATTGTGATAATTATTTTTCTGATTTTGATCTTGATACTGTCGCTTATGTATTTTTCTCTGCTGATTTCCGAGTTAAAGAGCCGAATTAAAGAGCTTACACAAAAACTTGCTTTTATCGAGTACGAACTTGACAACAAGAGGGAGAAATAATTTATGTGGGATGTTTGTTAATATGAAATACATGGAGCAGCTTAATGTATTAAATATATCACTGATTCTCATCATTTTGGTTATGGGTGTTTATGAATATTATAAATTTAAAGAAAAGGACAACCTAAAGATATCAACAAATAAAAAAATGAGACTCGATACAGAAGAAGTAAAGCTCGACGACGCAAAAAAACTGCTCGCACGGGGCGATTATATGGTAGTAACAGAGAAAAATCTCTTTCATCCGGATAGAAAACCAGTAAAACAACAGGCAGAACTCCCTGTGCCCGAATTCCTCGTCTATGGCACAATAACCGGGGCTGCAAATACCGCATTCGTAGAAGACAAGAAAACTCCATACACTACAACAGGCAGAGGGCAAAGGCAGCGGCTGGTACATGAAGGGGACAGCCTAAGCGGTTATACGGTCAATGCTATTACACCTGAATACGTGGAGTTCACAAAAGACGGTAGTAAACTGATTGTGAAGGTATTTGACTTCGTAAAGAAAAAGGTAAGGCAGTCAGGCGAATCGACAAAAACTGCCACTGCCACACCGCAGCCGCCGGGTCATCCACTTATGCCTATGCCGCCGGTGTCTAATCCTCAAACGGCTCATATGCCATCCCCCCCTCAAACAGCTCAGTTACCCTCCCCACCGGTACTTCCCATGCCTCCACCTGCTGCCCCTCAGAATCCTGGAGCAAAACAATCCACAGCTATGATGCCTCCTCCTGCGATAGGGCGTTGAGCTGCTGCCTGATGTATATAAAAAATGTTATAGACTAAATTCTTTGACTTTGGTATAATCATATGCTGATACAGTGTAAGTAAATGCTGTTAATAAAGATGTCTCTGATAAAAAAGCCTTTAATGAAATTAAAAGATGAGCTGCCAGGCTGCTTTAGGCGTTGTGGTAAACATGCCGGTAGACATAGATATTCCGGCTTATGTGATGATAACCGGTAATATAACCCGGGAATATAACCCGGGAATATAACTAATGTGGCTTAATCTTATACTGATACTGGCGTTTATCTTTTTCAGCGGCTTATTTGCGGCCTCCGAGATAGCCGTCATAACTGCCCGTAAATCTACAATTGAGACCTTCCTCAAAGAGGGCAGCACAAATGCAAAGGCGCTGCTGGAGCTTAAGGAAAACCCTGACAGATTTCTTGCTACAGTGCAAATCGGCGTTACCATCGGCTCGGCGGTCTCATCTACCCTTGGCGGTGCTATGGCTGTGGAGGTGTTTAAGCCTCTAATTGCGTCCATACCCTTTAAGTATATTTCCGTGTCGGCAGAGCCGATAGCAATAGTGTTAGTTGTAACTGTCATAGGGTATTTTTCATTAATACTTGGCGAGCTTGTGCCAAAGACCATTGCCCTGATGTACCCTGAGAGAATCGCACTTCTGGCTGCCAGGCCGATAACATATTTTTCAAGAGTTAGTTCTGTTATCGTAGGGATTCTGACAAAGAGTGCGAATGTAATCTTAAGACCATTCGGTAAGACTGCCTTTACGCAGCGGGCATATATCTCGCATGAGGAGATTAAACTGCTGATTAAAGAAGGCAAAGACAGGGGGATATTTGAGCCGGCAGAACAGGAACTAATTCACAGCGTTTTTGAGTTTACTGATATATCTGTCAAAGAGGTTATGGTTCCAACAGGCCGCGTTGTTACTATTTCATTAGATGAGCCGCTTGAGGATGTGCTTCGTCTGATTTCCGAGGAACAGTACTCACGCTATCCCGTCTATAACAAGGAGTTAAACAACATAAAGGGAATCCTTCACGCAAAGGACGTGTTTAAGCTACTCACTCAAAACAGGGAGATAATTATCAGGAAAGTCCTGAGACCGCCTTTTTACGTGCCGGAGACGATGATGATAAGCCATCTGTTGAGTGAAATGCAGAAAAAACACACACACATGGCCATTGCAGTAAACGAACACGGGACGGTAACGGGGATTGTGACAATAGAAGACCTGCTTGAGGAAATCGTTGGTGAAATCAGGGACGAACACGACACAGAAAGGCCTGTTATAAGCATAGGCCTGGGTGTTTATATCATCTATGCCTCGATAAATATCAGAGACTTAAAGGAAGACTTTAATATTGAAATCCCTGAGTCACCGCAGTACGACACGCTGGGCGGGTTTGTTGTGACGCATTTGCAGAAAATCCCCGAAGGCGGTGAAATAATTGAGCTTGATGGGATGAAGATAACCATTCTTGAGATGGTTCATACGCGTGTGGCAAAGGTGAAGGTTGAGATACTTGAGCAGGAGAATCTAATAATGGTGGAAAACGCCATAAACGGGGAAAAGGAGTAAGGTAATGAAGAGAATCTTATTGATACTAATATGTGTGCTTGTGGCGGTGTCGTGTACACAGCCGGTAACCGTTCAGAAGGATAGTTCTCAGGCTGTATCAGGCATAAAGGAGTACCGGCTTAACAACGGTCTTAAGGTATTGATATCAGAGGATCATAAGGCGCCGGTTGCATCGTTTCAGATTTGGTACAACGTAGGGTCAATAAACGAGACACAGGGAAAGACGGGGTTGAGCCATTTTCTTGAACATATGATGTTTAAGGGTACACAAAAGTATGGCTCAAAGGTCTTTTCAAACCTTGTGCAGAAAAATGGCGGCGTGGACAATGCCGGTACTACGAGAGACTTTACGGTCTATTATCAAAACCTTGCGTCGGACAGGATAAACCTGTCAGTGGAGATGGAGGCCGATAGGATGATAAATCTGTTTCTGAAGCCCGAAGATGTGGAATCAGAAAAGAAGGTCGTGATGGAAGAGCGCAGGATGAGAATAGAAGACGACCCTGAGGACTTTCTCTTAGAGCAGGTAACGGCAAAGGCATTCACCACTCATCCCTATCACAATCCTGTGATTGGCTGGATGGGGGATATTGCCTCATTAAACAGGGAAGACCTGATGAGATACTATAAGACATACTATGCCCCAAACAATGCCGTCATAGTAGTTACTGGAGACGTAAATCCCGATGAAATAATGAAATTGGTAACCAAACACTTCGGGGGCATACCGTCTGCTCCGGTTAAGGCGCTTTCTGTGCCGGTTGAGCCGGTTCAAAAAGAACAAAGGCGTCTGACTGTAAAAAAACAGGCGAAGCTGCCCTTAATCATCATCGCATACCATGTCCCGTCTGTTCCACATAATGACGCCTATGCCCTTGACGTGTTGTCGCAGATATTCTCAGGCAAAAGCGGCAGACTCTATCAGTCAATAGTAAAGAAGGAAAAGCTGGCCATAAACGCCTTCGCCAATTATAGCGGAATACACAAAGACGCTTATTTGTTTTATTGGGGTGGGACGCCAGCTGCCGACATAAACAAACTTGAGACAGCTATTTTTAAGGAGATAGAGGGGATTACAGCAGCGCCGCCAACGGAGCGAGAAGTAAAAAAGGCAAAAAATCAAATTGAGGCAACATTCGTCATGGGACAGGATTCTCTGTTCTTTCAGGGCGAACTCCTCGGCATGTTCGAGTTACTTGGCAACTGGCGCCTTAAGGACAAATACCTCGATGGTGTGGCAAAAGTGACCCCTGCAGACGTACAGGCAGTGGCAAAAAAGTACTTCACCCCGCAGAATTCGACAGTTGGCATATTGATACCAGAAGAATAACTATGACTACGGAGGTAAAATTGAATTTCGGCAAATATAAAATAATAGCACTGGCAGCGCTTTTGGCGGTTACGATATCCCTGTTTTCTGTCAACGCCTTTGCCATAGACATGCGCAGAGTGGTAATGCCTAACGGGCTTGTTGTGCTTTATGCGCAGAGGCATAACCTTCCGGTTGTGAGGATGTCGCTGTTAATAAATGCCTCGAAACTGGATGAGCCAACACGTCTGGCGGGGCTTGCGAATCTGACCGCCCAGATGCTCACCGAAGGCACTAAGAAAAGGACATCAAAGGAAATCCACGAAGAGATAGAATTCACCGGGGCTTCGATAGAGGCGACCTTGACCTCTGACTATACGGCAATTGGCCTTTCAGTACTAAGGAAAGACCTCCACGCAATGTTTGAAATCCTGGCAGACTGTGTCTTAAACCCAGCATTCACAGAGGCAGAGCTAAGACAGAAGAAAGAACTCGTAAAGGGCGGCATTATGCATAAAGAGGAATCCCCGGCGTATACCGCTAATAAGACGTTTCTTAGTGAGGTATTTGGTAAATTCCCCTACGGGCGTGTAAGCGAGGGAGCCCCTGAGACAATAGATATGATAAAACGGGACGATTTAGTAAACTTTCACAGCGACTTATACGTCCCTTCAGGGAGCATTTTATCTGTAGCAGGGGATATTAGTTATGAGGAACTGATGGCACTGATTGACCAATATTTATCAGAACGGGCAGGCTGGTCAAACAAGCCGGTGAAAAAGAGGGCAGCTGCGGAGCTGCCAAAACACATCGCTAAAAAGGCCGTCCTCATTAACAGAGACACGCAGCAGGCAAATATTATACTTGGTGGTGCGGGAATAAAAAGAGATAACCCTGACTTTTACTCCGTTGCTGTGATGAACTATATCCTCGGTGGTGGTGGGTTTGCCTCCAGAATGGTCAAGTCAATACGTGACAACCTTGGGCTGGCCTATGATATTCACAGCCACTTTGCCTCGTTTAAATATGCAGGGGATTTTCAGGTCGTCATTCAGACTAAAAACGAGTTTACCAATGTTGCTGTTGAAGAAATACTAAAGCAGATAAAAAATATGAAAGAAGGTGTGGTCACAGACGAGGAACTAAGCGGGGCAAAGGCTTATTTAACAGGTAGTTTCCCACGTAAACTTGATACAATGGATAAGATTTCTATGTTCATGGCACAGGTTGAGTTCTATGGCCTCGGCACTGATTTCGATAAAAAATACCCTGGCATTATAAATGCCATAACAAAAGAAGACGTAAGGCGTGCAGCACAAAAATATCTGATCAGCAATACTAACTACCGGCTGGTCATAGTTGGTAATCAGGAAAAGATTGGCCTGAATTCGGATTATAAATAGACTATGCAACTAATCCGCACGATTTTTGAGATGCAACAATTCTCAAAGGGCTGCAAGCTCTCAGGCAAGACTATAGGTTTTGTACCCACTATGGGCGCCCTTCACGATGGACACTTAAGTATAGTCAGAGGCTCCACTAAGGCAAACGACGTTACCATAGTGAGCATATTCGTAAACCCCACACAATTTTCAGTGGGCGAAGACTTCAACCGCTACCCCAGAGACTATGACGGGGACATAGAGAAACTCGGCGGGCTTTCAGTGGATGCGGTGTTTTTGCCCGGAGTTGACAGCGTATATCCCGATGGATATAAGACATATGTAGAGGTCAGGGGTCTGTCAGAGAAACTCTGCGGTCAGTTCAGGCCCGGTCATTTTACAGGCGTGGCAACTGTGGTGTTAAAACTCTTTAACGCGGTTATGCCGACAAGGGCATATTTTGGCCTAAAGGACTACCAGCAGTGCGTGGTGATAAAGAAAATGACAGCCGACCTTAATCTTGATTTGGAAATCGTGCTATGCCCAACTATAAGAGAACATGACGGCCTTGCAATGAGTTCAAGAAACGCCTACCTGTCAACAGAGGAGCGCCTTGAGGCCCAGCTCATCTATAAGGCATTAAAAGAGACAGCGAGGTTCGTAAAAGATGGTTCTCTGGAGGCAAATGCAATCGCCCCAATACTTAAAGAATCACTTTTAGAAATGAAGACACTTACAGAGATTCAATATGCCTCGGCCTATGACCCGGATACGCTTGATGAAATAAAAACTGGTGGAATAAACGAAGGACAGCGGGTGTTAATCGCAGTGGCGCTCAAGATAGGCAGCACGAGGCTGATTGATAATATTATAGTATAGACTTGTGACACTTTGGTCTATGACTGGGAGTAACTAGTGTGAGAAACGTATTAAGAGAGCATTTTGGATTCCATGATTTTCGTGAAAATCAGGAGGCAATCATAAAGAATATCCTTCAAAAGAAGGATGTCTTTGCGGTAATGCCCACAGGCGGGGGGAAATCCCTGTGTTACCAACTGCCCTCAAAGCTGTTAAATGGAACAGTGGTTGTCATAAGTCCATTGATCTCTCTGATGAAAGACCAGGTGGATGCGGCGATGGAAAACGGTTTTTCTGCGGCTTATCTCAATAGTTCCCTGTCTGTAGATGAGGTTTACTCTATTTACAGGAGGATTCATGCCCACAGCCTTGAGCTTTTGTATATAGCGCCAGAGAGGTTTGCGATGGCACATTTCTATGAAACCCTGCGTGCAGTTCCCATCGCCTTATTTGCCATTGACGAGGCGCATTGTATATCTGAATGGGGACATGATTTCAGGCCGGATTATTTGAGCCTGTCATCGATTGCCATGAATTTTGGAGAGGTTCCAATAGCGGCATTTACGGCAACGGCAACGGCCCAGGTGCAGGAGGATATAATAAGGAAACTGGGGCTGCGCGACCCGTATGTAGTGCGGGCGTCGTTTGATAGAAAAAACTTGTTCTATCGCGTGGAGAAAAAAATAGATATAGAAAAGCAGGTCATGAAATTCATAAGGGAACACGCCTCAAGTCCTGGCATAATATATCGGGCTACGCGGGATTCTACTGTTACATTGTCTAATTATCTAACGAAAAACGGTGTTCGAGCCTTACCTTACCATGCCGGATTATCAGCCGAAGAGAGAACTAATAATCAAAACGCCTTCAGTAAGGACGAGGTCAGCGTAATAGTAGCCACAATCGCCTTCGGCATGGGGATAGATAAATCAAACGTGCGGTTTGTGATACACGCCGACCTGCCAAAAAACATAGAGGGGTATTATCAGGAGACGGGCAGGGCAGGGCGTGACGGTGAACCCTCAGAGTGTGTGCTATATTACTCTGCAGGGGATGCGTTTAAGATCAGATTTTTTATTGATAAAATAGAGGAAGAACAGGAGCGCAGCACTGCGGAGGCAAAACTCACCAGAATGATTCGCTATGCCTCTGTAAACATCTGCAGGAGGAGGCAGCTGCTTGACTACTTAGGCGAAAAATATGAACCGCAAAACTGCGGCACATGCGACGTATGCGTAGGTGTATATGAACTGCGGGATATTACAGAGGACGCTCAGATTGTCATGTCTGCCGTATCGAGGACAGGCCAGCGCTATGGGCGCCTCCATGTCACAGATGTTGTGCTTGGCAAAGGGACAAAGCGAGTGCTGGAGCTTAAACACGACAAGGTAAAGACCTTTGGGGCAGGTAAGCACAAGGACAAAGACTACTGGCGCGCGATTTTTGATGAGCTGATTGTACAGGAACTCCTTGTTCAGGAAGGCGATAAATATCCGGTTATCAAACTTACGCAACATGGGACGAATGTCTTATTTGACAATGAGACCGTTATGGCGAATATGCGCCCGGAGATAAAGGCAGAGGTTATTAAAAAGGTATCCCGCACCGAGGCGGGCAGTCAATTTGAAGATTATGACAAGGCGCTGTTTGAGTGCCTGCGCGCGCTGCGGCGCAGACTTGCCGATGAGCAGAATGTTGCCCCGTTTATTGTATTTTCTGACAGGACACTTCATGAGATGTGCAGACACTATCCAACATCAATTAGTCAGCTCCTGAATATTGCCGGTGTCGGGCAGTATAAAATTGACCGCTACGGCGATGACTTCATAGAAGAGATTAAGGCATATCTGGAACAAAATCCAAAGATGGAACCTGATATTCCGTAATGGCCAGGTCAGTTGTAATTTCAGCCGCATTATTTCTTATGACGCTTGCCGTGTTTTCTCAGGTGAGGATATTTAACTTTGTAAATTATGACGACAATCTTTTCATCACAGAAAACCCCTATGTGCGCGATGGTCTGACAAGAAAAAGCGTCACATGGGCCTTTACCACCCCCTATACCGGAACTGCCGTAATGCCTCTGGCGTGGCTTTCTCACATGTTGGACATTACCCTGTACGGCCTTAAACCTGCCGGTCATCACATGACAAATGTCCTGATTCACGCTGCTAATACGGTCTTAGTGTTTATTGTGCTTGACCTGATGACGGGGTTGCCGTGGCGGAGCGCCTTTGTTGCCGCGCTGTTTTCAGTCCATCCGCTTCACGTGGAGGCGGTGGCGTGGGTATCAGAGAGAAAGGGGCTTTTGAGCGCATTTTTCTGGTTAAGCACGATGTGGTGTTATGTGTATTATGTGAAAAAACCATCGGTTTGGAAGTACTTATCTGTTATTGTTTGTTTTAGCGCCTCGTTGTTGTCTAAGCCCATTGCCATAGTGCTGCCGGTAGTGTTGGCGCTTATTGATTACTGGCCGTTAAAAAGAAAAATTAACAGGCAAATCTTCATGGAGAAAACCCCGTTATTTTTGCTTTCTGTTGTTGCAGGGATTTTTACTTACCGGGTGCAGAGGGCGTGGAATGTGGACGAGTTTTTTAATGTGCTACCATTTACAGAGAGGCTCAGTAATGCCTTTATCTCTTATGTTATGTACCTGTATAAAACACTTGTTCCGCTGTCGTTGTCTCCTATTTACATAGTTCACGATACGGTTAATATGACTCATGGCATACTTGCCGCTGTGTTTATAACCGTTGTGTCAGCGGCTTCAATAATTTTGATAAAACGGTCGCCATATTTTTTTGTCGGGTGGTTTTGGTATTTGACTGTGCTAATGCCGGTTGCCGGGCTTGCTCAGGTGGGGTATCAGGCTATGGCAGACAGGTATGCGTATTTACCGTTAATCGGTATATTTATCATTATCAGCCAAGCTGTCGGTGACGGGCTTCAGAAGGCTGCCGGGCGCGTGGTTATTCTATCTATAAGTGTAGCAATATTAACAGCTTGTACATATTTATCAATAAGGCAGACGGCGCACTGGCGGGATGACATCAGTCTGTTTAGCCGTGCGGCAAGTGTGACTCAGGATAACTTCATAGCATATTTCAACTTAGGCTCTGCATATTTGGCTAAAGGAAATGAGGACGAGGCCCTCAGTAATTACAAGAAATCTATTGCAATAAAACCGTCATTCGAAAAACCATACGTTAACGCCGGTTTTATCCTGCTTAACAGGAACAAGGCACACGAGGCGTCATTGTACTTTGCAAAGGCGTCAGAGCTTGACCCAGGCAACCCTGCCTCATACCATGGGATGGGATTAGCGCTGATGAGCGCTGGCAGACGTGAAGAGGCGCTGAACTATTTCAGGAAGGCGCTGGCAGTTGACCCGAATTTCGGACCGGCGAAGGAGTATGTCCGATGAAACAGCAGAAGCTCATATTCATCGCAACATCTTTTGTGATGCTTACAGTGTTATCATCTTTTGTCTTTAATTATGTGCCATATTTCGATTATACGGAACAAAAGGCCGATATAACGCCTATTATTGCATCAGGCGCTTCCCGTGCCATGTATAATATGAAGGATTTTAATCCTATCATAGATAATCTCACTCCATCGTCAATAGACGACTGCAAGTTGAAATTCTGCGGGGAGTCCTTTAACTGGAGCATGAGAACATATGAGGATGTGGATAAATATTATAAAATCACTATCAGGATTACAAAATTTCGATCACGCGAGAAGGCCCAGAGAAGTTACGACGATTATGTCCTGGTTATCAAGAAAAATCGTTATGATAAGGTCGCCGCTCTGGACGGGTATCAAGTCTTTGTATCAAGCGTAAAGAAGCAGCGCTGGGACTTCCCACCAACTCCTAACGGGCAATTTGCATCAAGGGTATTATTTCTTAAAAATAATATTATGATAGATGTACTTGAGACCTCAAAGTCAAAAAAAGGCGAGTATAAAAATAAATTCTTAGCGGGCCTTGGGCGGCAGCTTATGACCGCAGCACCATCAGGAGATAAATAATCATGTCAGGCGAACATACTTCGCACAACGCTGACGCCTACAGCACGATTGCCTCTAATATTACTGAAGACAAGGCTGCAGCGACAAATGTTGAATTCATATGGCGTTATATTGATGACGAAAACACCCCGTTTAGCTCATCTGTCCTGATGGAGTTTCTCGACATATATACCGGCATAATACTGAGGGAATTAGAGGGCAGGGGGATTGTCGTACCGTCTGTCTCTGTCTATGACCCGAGGGCAATAAAAGAGGTAAGGGCAGCCCTGCGGGTTATCTATCACGCCATTGAATCCATAAGCGTAGTGTTAAACGAAAAGGCAAAGAAACTCAACCACGACCACATGAGAGACCTGCTGATGGAATACACCGGAGCCGTGTGCGATTACTTAGAAGCATCAGGGGTAAGACAAACCCTTCAGTCACTCGCCACCCCTGACGCCGCAGATGCCTTTAAACGAGCGGTAAATGATTACAGTCCGGGGGAGAGGCCGTACTACTTTGTTGAGCATGTAATTGGGTTAAGGTAAGTCCACACGTACTGCGTCGGCGTAGTATAGTGGTGAGCCGCACCGGCAAAAGCAGCTCCCTCTGCCCACTCTGTTATTCCACGTAGTGACGATGTTCCTGCATCGTTTACAGGTTATTTTATACAAGAGCTATACCTCCTCATTGATGCTTAATTTGATGAGAAATTTTCTATGACGACGACAGGATATTTAGTGTTTTCGATACTGAGCCTGGCATCGTCGGCGCTTGAGGCTGAGATTGAGCCGGGAATCCACCTGTCTCTGACCCTTGTGATAAAATAAAATGTCATGGCATAACCTCCTCGAGACATAATGATTATTTGCGTGGGATACCCGCAGGTGACATAGAGATATAATAATACATACAATATTATTTGTCAATATTTGTAATTATTGTTGTTTTAGAAATTGCCGCAGGCTTCCCACTTGACAAGTTTGGTTATATTGCCGGTGAGTGCAAACGAACTAAAGATGGGGTGCAGGGGACAAGTTCCCTGCCGGGAGTTTGAGGGCAGAGCCCTCATTCTTCAAGTTGTTTCTATTGTGAGACCCTTAATATGTCTAAATTTTTCAATGAACGGCAATGTATTTCGCAAAAGAAGTAGAATCAGGAATTGGTAAATTATCTTCCAATAATCCCTGTACGTGTAATTCAATCGCTTCATAAATGTTACGCTCTACATTCTCAAAAGTGGCACCGGTAGCAATACAACCCGGTAAGTCAGGCGAATACGCTGAATAGTTGTTGTTTGCCTTTTCTATAACGACTAAAAAACGATGCATATATTTTACCTCCTTCAATTTTGATTGCTTCATGATACTGTTCAGCGTCCCAGGCGCTAGGTCGTCATTATCATGACCGGCAATGGTAACTCTACCTTTTTTTAGAGCATGTTTGTATTGGCGATGACTGCCTCTGGTAACTACACGATACCAACCATCAGCCTCTATCAGATTTATAATATCACTAACTTTCATCTCACATCATTCTTAATTTGACTGCAATATTAAGGGACAGCGATCTACTTCTATTATGCAGAGAATAGGCTGCTTGTCCGTCTTGCCATCCCAATCAATATAACTGGCAAGAATAGGACGATGTATTAAAATACCGGTTTGGTATGATCTAAAATACGGGAAAACACCTGTTTTATCACCTCCAAGAGTTGATCATAATCGAATACTGCACTCATAGTAATCAGTGGTTTACCATGTTCATCATACCACATTAACCAAAAGCATTCATTTCCTGTAGTTATTTCGATAACGTGCTCTAACCAAAGCGTAGCATCATTCTCATTTATCAACAAATGTTTGTCAAAAACACTGCCTAAGGTAGCCGAAGTGTCATGTGATTTTCATTTACTGATATTTGTTTTATATTTTCTATTCTCACATGTAAATAGTATTGGACTCCCGTGTAGCATGATATTAGCCATTGCTCCCTCCTCTAAATTTAGATTGTTAATTATACAACAAGTTCTTTTTTGTTTGTCATCATTTATAACTAGTTATGAGAAGTATCAACTACGTCTTTTTCTACCCTATGACAGCAACTAAATTTACACTTTGCCGCCGTTGAAGCTATGCTGGCAATTTACGACCAAAAATGTTATAATCCAAGCCAGTTGTAACTATTGTTACCAATAATAGCTGTATAAAAAAGGGTGAGTTGCGATGCATAAACATCTTATAGATTTATATGAGACGCCCCCCTGTACACTCAGTGTCAGCGGGCGTTTTATTCATAGAATCAGGGAGATGGTTGCCAGTGATGAGGACGCCTTTCCCCTGATATTCGGACTTGGGCATGTGAAACGCCGTCTTGTTGAAGTGCTGGCAACAGGCAGCGGGGCTCTCATAAAGGGTGATTTCGGCGTTGGTAAGACCCATCTGAGCAACGCTGTGTTTACTGTCTTACAGGGGTACTATCTCACACATCCTGTTTATACGAATGCAGGATGTCCGGTAAGGGAAAACTCCATCCATCTGTATAACTATATCGTTGAGAACGATCAATCGGCATTAGACAACGTCTGTCCGGTGTGCAGGCATAAGTATGCGGCAAGCCCGGCTAAACTGATACCAATCGAGAGGATATATATTACTGAAGGAAGCGGGTTTGCCAGGCTTCAGGGTAACGAGGACATTGAGCCGGAGAAAATATTAGGTATGTACCATCTGTTGCGATTTGCCGAAATAGGTGACCCCTTTGACCCGCGTGTGCTTGAGGGCGGTAAGATTGCCCAGGCATCGGGTGGTGTCCTCTTTGTTGATGAACTTGGGCTTATGAATAACGAGGCGCAATATGCCCTTATCCAGGCCCTTCAGGAGAGGCGTTTTACTCCGTCTAACAGCAGGATGACATTCCCAGTAGACTTGCTCTTTGTATCAACGACAAATAATACAAATGACTTCAGGATTCACAAGGCAGTGGCTAACCGCCTCGTAGGAATCCCAGTTGGCAGGGTAGGGTTTGGGGATGAGATTCTGATAGTGCAAAAGGAGCTTGCTAAGAATGGTCTGGGGGTTAGATTACCTAAACTGTTTCTTGAGTTTATTGTTAGTACAATTCGGGAATTAAACAATATTGCTGTTTATCTTGGGCCGCGTTCCTCTATTCGGGCTGCACGAATAGCCTGTGTCTCAGCGTATATCGAAGGACGCACTACGGTATCATTTTGTGATGTCAAAGAAGGTCTTCATACGGAGATAGCCGGTCAGGGGGATGAGGAATCTTTTGATGAGATAAATGAAATGTTGTCGAAGGATTTTCCTTCAGTCGTAGAGTTTATAAAACAGAGGGTGCCTGCTATAGAAACTGCCTTTGCCGTTATTGATAATTATAAAGACGCAGACACGGCATTTTTGAATATGGATATGCAGCTCATAGATGACATCGTTGCATATCTTTCTGAGGATGATAGCAGACCGGAGACCATTAAGGCATATCTTGATGCCTATGCCGTGACATGCGGCTTATGAGACTGTCCCCATATGTTAATGACTGACATAAAGCCGTGGTGTACGGGCGTGTTTCAGTATGACAAGTTGAGCTGCTTTCTGCCTCCTGTGATATTCGGTATGATGCTCGATGAGGAATTTGACTCCGAGGAGGAGTTTATAGACATGGCTATGGCAAAAATTGACCCTACGCCAAAGAACCTCTATGTGCCGTTCAACCCGCCGGTGTTTCCTTTTGATAACAAAGATTTCGAGGACCCGTTTTATCTGGTTGAAAACAGTCCCGGTGATCTAGTCGATTTAGAATGTCTTAAAGACCTCACAGACGAACAACTCAGCGACTATTTTAGGGATGTATTTGTGAGATTTTCGTATAAATCCGACGGCAGGATAAAGATAAAAAAGAAGGAGCTCCTTCACTATGTCGGGAAAAACTACTATTTCGAGATGAAAAAGGGGGCAAAAAGAACTAAGACACAAAAGCGCAAAAAGAAATCATTTCTTACAGAAAAAGCGCGTTCAATGGCTGCAATACACATACCGGAAACTGCGCGCCTCGGTATTATAAGGCAAAAGGTTCACCACGATAATGTGATTATTCGGGAAGATGATGTAGTAAATCTAAAGAGACACTCTAGGGAAAGGGCAGACATTCTCGTTGCCATCGACTCAAGCACATCGATGGAGCAGGGCGGTAAACTGCAGTTTGCAAAAAAGGCCTGCCTGTCGTTTCACTATTACCGCAACAGTCAGGACGATAGGGTGGAGTTCATCTCCTTTAACGATAAGATTGAGAAAATCGCCCCCCTTGATGTCCTCACATTAAAACCTGTGGGCATGACCCACACGGCTGAACTTCTTGATTTCGTATACAGCTATTTCTCGCGTACAGGCAGTATCAATCAGGAACTATATATTATTACCGACGGTTACCCGCAGCGTGCCGGTGTCGAGGACGCAAAATATCTCTCAGTTACACTGAAAACAGCTCAAAGGCTTCGCCGTCTCCACCTAAAGACAAAGATACTCCTTGTCCATGTCCCCGGCTATGAGATTAATCCAAACAATCAGAAATATAACAGACTCATATGCGAAAGTCTGGGCGGTGAACTAGTCAGGGTTGATGCGGGCGGCCTTTCTGTTGCCCTTATGGATATAGAGGCGGTGGCAAATTGAGTACCCCCCCGAAAGTTACGATGTATACAGACGGCGCATGTAGCGGCAATCCAGGCCCAGGAGGCTATGGTGTTGTCATGATGACAGCCACAAAAAGAAAGGAACTCTCTGGGGCATCGCGCATGACTACTAATAACCGTATGGAGCTTTCGGCAGTTATCACCGGATTAAGTGAGTTAAAGACCAGATGTGAGGTCTCAGTTTATACTGACTCACAGTTGATCGTAAACGCTATGACAAAGGGATGGCTTAAAAACTGGCAGGCCAATAACTGGATAACCAGTGCCAGGTCCAAGGTTAAAAACATAGACTTGTGGGAAAAACTATCTGCCCTGTGTAAAGAACACATAGTCACTTTCAATTGGATACGCGGTCACAACGGTAACGCAGAGAATGAACGTGCCGACGCGCTGGCGTGTGCAGCCATTAAAGCTGGGATTTTTTTGGATTGACATCACTCTGATAACATTGCACATTAAAATCACTGGCAGTCACCGCTTTCCCAACTGTACTTCCCCTTGCGCAAATCAGGGGGATTGGGTATGATAGTGGTGCTAAAGATATGCTGAAAAATTTGAAAATATTGCCTCGTTTAAACTGGTTCTGCTTCGCTGCTGCTGCAACTGTGATTTTCTTTGCTACCGGGGGCTGTGCCGATGAGATGCCAGAGGGCAGTGTTTTAACTATCTCTAAAGGACTTGCTATTGCAACAAATGAGAGCCGTGTCATGAAGATTGCAGCCCAGAACATTAATATATCAGAGAAAGAAGCCGAAGCAGCAATGTCTGTACTCTTTCCTACGATAAATGCTGAAATTGCAGAGACCTTTCTCCAACACAAGCCAATGGTAAAGTTTAGTACCCAGCGTGTACCAATGGCTAACCAAACATCAATTGCTTACGGTGTAAATATTAAAAATATACTTTATAATTTCGGCGCTAATAGCAGCAGCTATAAGGCTTCACTTGAGTCGCTTGAGGCCACAAAGCTTGACTATGAGCGAATAAAAAATCTGACAGCCCTGGAGTTTATTCTGGGATGCTATGAGGTGCTTGAGTACGATAAGTTTATTGAAGTAGCTCAATTAGAAATCAAGAGAATCGATCTGCATCTTAAAGTGACACATGAGCTGTTTAATGAGGGCGCTATAACAAAAAACGACCTGCTGCAGGCCGAGGTGCGCCTTGCTGATGTGAAACAGCGCCTCTTATCTGTCAAAAACCTTCGTATGATTTCAGCATCTAAGTTGAACAATATACTGCTCAGGCCGTTGATGGCAGATGTACGGATTGCCGAACCGGTTGAGTCCGTCCCAGCACAGCTTGAAATCTCACAGTTTCTGGAATTGGCAGAAAGGGGGCGGCCTGAGATAAAGATTCTTGACCACGAACATCAGAAATTGACGCTTCAAGAGAAGATAAAATATGCAGAATATCTCCCCACGTTTTACGCCCAGGGCGGCTATAACTACATAGAGAACGACTACCAGGTCTATGAGGGCAACTGGTCTGTTGTACTTGGTGCAAAGGTAAATCTCTTTAGCGGAGGCTCTACTAAGGCTGATTTATTAAAGTTAAGGTTTAAGAAGGAAAAGCTATCAGAGGAGAGAAAAAAACTAATAGACGACATTGCGCTTGAGATTGAACGCTATTATCTGACTCTGAAAATTGCTGCAGAGAAACTCCTTGTTGTAAAAGATTCAATAACCCAGGCGGAGGAAAACTTAAAAATAAACAAAACGCGCTATGAACACGGGCAGGGTACCGCCACTGATGTTATGGATGCTATCACGCTCTTAACGCATACGCAGGTGAATTACTTTAGCGCGCTCTACGAGCAGAGGCGTGCCTACGCGGGGCTTCTCTACTCAAGTGGTGCAGACTTAAAGGAACAGTTTAAGTAATACTAAGATGTAATTATGGAGATATATGGAAGATAACTCAAACAATCGTAAAAAGAAAATCGCCATATCAGTCTTTGTTGTTGTCATAATTATTGGGGTGTTTATTACACTGTCGTACTTTAAGTATATGGCCGTGCATATCTCAACAGATGACGCATATGTTGAGGGTTCTATCTACTCTGTGTCTGCTAAGGTGGCGGGCACGGTAAAGGCCGTCTATGTAAAAGACAATCAGTTTGTAAAAGAGGGAGAGCTGCTTGCCGAGCTTGACCCTTCAGACTTTGCCATAAAAGTAAAAGAGGCAGAGGCCGCACTGGCCGCTGAAGGCGCGAGGCTCAACGAAGCAGGCTCACGCCTTGAGGCAGCCTCACGTGCACTTAACGAATTCCACGCTAAGACTGCAGCAGCTAAGGCAAATGTCGAGCTTGCCGAGGCAAACCTTGCTCAGGCAGTCCTTGACCTCAAACGCGCTGAAAGCCTTTTCAAAAACGATGCAATATCAAAAGAAAAACTCGAAAAGGCGCAAACTAATTATACCGTCCACACGGCGGCTAAAAAGTCTGCGCAGGAGCAGCTCAAACAGGTAGAGCTTTCAATCATTACCCAGAACTCCGTTATAAAACAGGCCGATTCTATGCGTGTGTCACAGCTTGCCGCTATAAAACAGAAAGAGGCGATGCTGGAAGCCGCCAATCTGAACATGGGATATACGAAAATATACGCAGCCAAGAGCGGCAATGTAAGCAAAAAGAGCGTTGAAGTGGGTAACCGTATTCAGGCAGGGCAGCCGCTTATGGCAATTGTGGCCCTTGATGACCTATGGGTAGTAGCAAATTACAAGGAGACACAACTGTCGAAAATCAGACCCGGGCAGCGTGTTGAAATCAAGGTAGATGCATACCCTGGCATGATACTTTCTGCAAAGGTTGACAGCATCATGTCCGGCACCGGCTCAGTGTTTTCCCTGTTTCCCCCCGAAAACGCCAGCGGTCACTACGTAAAGGTAGTCCAGCGCATACCCGTAAAAATCATTCTTGACAATACTACGGAAAGGGCAAACGCCTTAAGGGTGGGGATGTCTGTCGTGCCTACTGTGTTTGTGGAATAATGCCCTATGAACAAGTGGCTTATCGCCTTTAGCGTAATACTGCCTACGTTTATTGAGATAGTTGACACGACAATCGTTATGGTATCCCTGGACCACATCAGGGGGACATTCTCTGCGGGCGTGGATGAGGTAACGTGGATATTGACCTCTTATCTTGTTTCAAACGCAATTGTTATTCCGATGACGGGATGGTTGAGCAGGCTGCTTGGCAGGAAGAACTATCTTATGCTCTCGATAGCGGTGTTTACGGCGAGTTCTTTTCTTTGCGGTATAGCATGGAGCCTTGAGAGCCTGATATTTTTCAGGATTTTGCAGGGGATAGGGGGCGGGGGCTTGCAGCCGCTGTCGCAGGCCATCCTGCTTGAGAGTTTCCCCAAAAAGCAGCACGGCATGGCGATGGCCGTATTTGGGATTGGCATATTGTTCGGGCCGATTATTGGCCCGCTTTTAGGCGGTTGGATTTCCGATAACTGGTCGTGGCAATGGATATTCTTTATAAACATCCCTATTGGGATATTCTCTATATTTATGAATATGATAGTTATCAAGGACCCTCCTTACGTGCAAAAGACAAAGATGAGGATAGATTATTTTGGGCTTGCCCTGCTTATCATTGGGTTGGGGGCGCTCCAGCTGGTAATTGAAAAGGGACAGCGTGAGGACTGGTTTTCGTCGTATTTTATCCTGAGCTTTTTTGTCGTTGCAGTGGTTTCTCTGGTACTATTTGTAATTGTGGAGTTTTTTTCAGAGCAGCCTGTTGTCAATCTGAGGATATTTAAAGACCCGTCGTTTAGTGCTGGTACAGTGGTCATGTTTTTCTCATTTTTCAATCTCATGTCAAGTATAGTTATGCTGCCCTTGTATCTGCAAACGCTGATGGGATATACTGCTACGCTTGCGGGAATGGTCATCGGGCTTGGGGGCATAGTGACGGTCTTAGTGATGCCTGTAACAGGCGCGCTGATTCAAAAGACAGACCCGCGCTATCCGCTTACCTTTGGGATACTTATGGGCGCTCTGGCCATATATACTATATCAAAACTGAATCTCTACAGTGACTTTCAGAGCGTCCTCATAACGCGAATGCTGCTTGGCGTAGGGATGGGCTTTTTGATGATCCCGCTTATGACAATATCAATGTCCCATATTAAAAAAGAGGAGATTGGAAACGCAGCCGGTATTAATAACCTTGTGAGAAACGTTGGTGGAAGCATGGGGATTGCCTTTGCCACGACGATGCTTGTAAGCCGCTCACAGGTGCGGCAGGTTCAACTGGTAGAGCATCTAAACCCGTTTGATTTAAACTACCAGATAGCTTCACAAAAACTATCACAAGCCATTGTATCTAAAGGATATATTGGAGATTATCTTTCAACGCGAGCTGCTGAGGGGTTGATGTATGCCCAGTTGTTAAAGCAGTCTGCCATGCTTTCTTTTAACGATGTGGCGTTTGTGTCGTTTATAATCATGTTATGTATATTGCCGCTGGTGCTTATACTAAGAAAAGGCGGCAGGGGCGCTGACAGCAAGGCTCAACCGCTTCATTAACGTGTGGCTTGACTAATGATTCTTTCAACATTGGGTCACCGTACCCTGTGCTCCTGCGCTTCTATAAACGCCCGTAGTACGGCGTTAATGCGGGTTTGGTAGCCTCTGCCGTCGTGTCTGAACCATTTTAGAACATCGTGGTCTAAGCGCAACGTTACCATCTCTTTGGCTTTAGGCATGACAATTTGAGCCTTATCAAACCAATTGGCATCGGGAATAAACGTGTCGGGGTCGCTGTCAACAGCTTGTTCGATTTCTGAATCAGTCATTGCAACAACCCGTGCCCAATCCGTCTTGTCATTCATCGGCTGCGCTTTCTTTGATGCGTGCGTAATACGCTTTTTGCTCATAGGTCCCTGCCTTTCTTGCGCTTATTATCCGGCGGTTTTCCCCGCGCTGTGTGTAAATAATAAACAGCACAACGCCGTTGACTTCGCCATAGGCGCATATGCGTTGCTCCCCATAATCATGACGGCTGTCCAGCATCTCAATAGTCTGTCCGTCAAAAATGAGCTTTGCGGCCTCGAAGTCGATGCCATGCTTGGCAATGTTCGCAGCACGTTTTTGTTCATCCCATTCATAAGACATAATTATACTTACATAATGTTGTTACTATTGTCAAGATTAAATTAGGACAGTGATCGTTCAAGGCGATTTAGATGTTTCTTGAACCGCAACCCAAAAGGATTCTCTTGTCCAATGTTGGATTAATCACACATATGTCTGTAACGTAGCATCAGGCGTTCTGAGCTTGTCGAAGGATGATAACATTATTGTATTACGAGCCCTAAGTTATCTTGATGACCTGAGCACCGCCGACAAAGCCGTCATTCGTGGATACGGCTGATGATGAGTTTGACCTTGCGCCTTCATATGGTATAGACGACGGGTTTTCTTTTAAGTAGAATACTACGTAGTAGTATCCCTTTTTCTCCATTTTTATAGATATAGAAAATTTGCCGCTCCTTTTGTCGTATCGCATGCCGTCTTTGTTGAAATCCCAGGGGGGCAGAATAGCAGCCTTATGCGCACCGGCGTCTTTGTATGATGAGGGTTGGGGTTTTGCTGGTGGGACTAATGCAGCGTCATATGTTACGGCAATCATGTATAGGCCGAAGTCTCCCGGGCTTATGACTGCACCGGTGAACTCGATTTTCTGCCCATATGGAATTGTCTTTGACAGCGGGCCTGATATATCTATGTATTTGTCCAAAAACTCTTCACAATACGTATAGCTGCCGCCTTTGACAGATACACCAATCCCCACATAGTTGTGCCATTTTTCAAGAATATTTTGACGATGACCGTCATTTGGCGGTACCTCGGCCATAAACATGCCGTGTCCCTTTGCTGCAAGTTCAGCCATAGTCTTATAGTCAGTGGCATGGGCTTGAGAACTTTTAAAGAGACAGATGTTCTCAGCGACATGACCATCGCCGCCCTCATCCAGATTATAACGGTGAAATGGGCGTGAACCGTTCAGCCCGGTATGTCCAAAGAAATCCCCTGTAACCATTGCCTCACAGTGCCTCTGGGCTACCTTTGATGCCTTGTCATCAAGACTGACAGACGACAGACCGTGAGAGGTCCTGGACTTGTTAATCTGTGACAACTGCTGTTGTCTTAGTTTGTCGAGTGTTGAGTCAGTTAAGTTTGTGATGGGCTGCAGCGGGCGTTGTTGTTGTGTCGTGGGTGGCTGCTGCCGCGCCTGAGAGGGCTGCTCATAGTGGGTATCTTCAGGGAGGGTATCTTCGGGCGCTTTGTCCTTGCCGTGATAGTGCAAGACGTAAAGGCAGATGAGCGCAGCACACAGGACAAGCAGTCTTCGCATCTCTGGAGGTTATTTTCCTGACCAGTTTAGATAATTAGCAAACTCGTGTTCAAAGTTATCGCTTAGTATGCCTTTGCCAAGTGTCTCTTTTATCTCTGATAGTTCCCAGAACCGGACGGCGTCTATCTCCTCAGTGTTAAACCTAATCTCAGCGTTGTGTATGTAGGAGTATGAATGCACAAGCTCAGATTCGATATTGTTTGAGTGAATATACTTATACATGAAGCGCGGCGCGGCACAACTGCAAGGCGGTCCCTCGCTTCCCCACTCTGGGACTGGCATTGTGATACCCAGTTCCTCCTCCATCTCCCGCAGTACTGCCGATTCTATCGTCTCCCCCTGGTCAACATGCCCGCCCACAGAGGTATCCCACTTGCCAGGGGCTACATCCTTTTTCATCGAACGCTTCTGAAGCAGGAGCTTTCCCCCAGTGTCAAATACGAACACGTGTACGACGCGGTGGAGCAATTTATTATTGCCGTGTGCCTCGCTTCGTCTGGCCTGCCCGATAATCTCACCTTCGGGTGTAACTATATCAAGTAATTCTCCGCTGTTACCATTAATAACATCAATCATCCCATTAACCTTCTTAATATCTCGTTGACGGCCTTTGGATTAGCCTTTCCCTTTGTCTTTTTCATCACCTCGCCAACGAAAAATCCCGTCAGCTTTGTCTCCCCGGCCTTGTACCTTGACGTCTCGCTGGGGTTTTCTGCAATCACTGCCGCAACGGTCTTTTCAAGTTCGCCGACATCAGAAATCTGCACGAGACCTTTTTCCTTTACCAGTGCTGCTGCCGTCTTACCTGTATTAAACATGTCCTCAAAGACGGTCTTTGCGGTTTTTAAATTTATCGTACCGTCTGATACCAGTTTTATCAGTTCACAAAGATGCGCAGGTTTGAGCGTGGATTTTTCGATGGATATAGCCTTTTCGTTTAACAGTCTCATCAGCTCGCCCATCATCCAGTTGCTTACGTCTTTGGCGTTAGCGCCCAGGCTGACAGCCTCTTCAAACCACTCTGCCGTTTGTTTTTCAGATGCCAGCAAGTCGGCGTCATAGGCGGGTAGTTTATATTCGTCTGTGAATTTTAGAATCTTGTCATCGGGCAGCTCCGGTATTTCTTTTCTTATCTCTGCTGTCCATGACTCATCTACAATCATTGGTACGAGGTCAGGCTCAGGGAAATATCTGTAGTCGTGCGCCTCTTCTTTTGAGCGCATGGACTCTGTAATGCCCGCTGATGTATTCCAGAGCCGTGTTTCTTGTATAATGCGCCCGCCTTCACTAAGTACGCGCCTCTGGCGTTCTATCTCGTACTCAAGGGCCTTTTCTATGAACTTAAAGGAGTTGATATTTTTTATCTCTGTCTTTACACCAAGGGTCTCTGTGCCCTGCGGCCTGATTGAGATATTGGCATCGCAGCGCAGTGAGCCTTCCTCCATATTGCCGTCACAAACATCGAGGTATCTTAGTATTGTCCTGAGTTTTCGCACATATGCAGCCGCCTCTTTCGGCGTCCTGATGTCAGGCTCTGACACTATCTCCATCAGAGGCACCCCGGCACGGTTCAGGTCAACAAAGCTAAAGCTGCCCGCCCCCTCGTGGATGTTTTTCCCCGCATCCTCTTCCATGTGAATCCTTGTCAGATTGATGCGCCTCACATTACCGTCTACATTGAGCATAACAAAGCCGCCTTCACAGATTGGCAGCTCATACTGGCTTATCTGATAGCCCTTGGGCAAATCAGGATAAAAATAGTTCTTGCGGGCAAAGCGGCTAAATGGCGATATGCGGCACCCCAGGGCAAGCCCCGTCTTTATAGTAAACTCAAGCGCCAGCTTATTTATAACCGGCAGTACTCCGGGCATCCCTATACATACTGGGCAGGTCTGCGTATTGGGGTCAGCGCCAAAGAGTGTCGGGCAGCCGCAGAACATCTTTGATTGTGTCTTCATCTGGGCATGAATCTCAAGCCCTATGACCGTTTCATACGTAGTGGTATCAATTTTCATATGGATGGCCTCCTTTGATACCAGCCCGCAGCGCGTTCATATGCGTGGGCGGCCTTTAAAATCTCAGCTTCGCCAAAGTGTCTGCCTATCAGTTGAAGGCCGACTGGCAGCCCCCCGGAGTCGAAACCGCACGGGATGGATATTGCCGGTATGCCTGCGAGGTTTACGGATATGGTGAATATATCACTGAGGTACATCTGGAGCGGGTCATCGGCCTTTTCTCCTATCTTAAAGGCAGTTGTTGGTGATGTCGGTGTGGCGATGACATCAACGACTTTAAACGCCTCATCAAAGTCCCTCTTTATAAGCGTGCGTACCTGCTGTGCCTTCTTGTAATATGCGTCGTAATAGCCGGAGGACAGGGCGTATGTCCCCAGCATTATCCGCCGTTTGACCTCCTGCCCAAACCCCTTGGCACGCGTCTCCATATATGTATCGATAAGGTCGCTGCCGCTGACACGCAGGCCATATTTCACGCCATCATAACGTGCCAGATTAGAGCTTGCCTCACTTGTGGCGATGATGTAATAAGCGGCCACTGCATAAGCCGTATGGGGCAGTTTTATAGATATGACCTCAGCGCCAAGGCGCTCTATCTCAGCTATTGCAGCCCTTACTGCCGTCTCTACTTCTTTGTCCATGCCGTCAATAAAGTATTCTTCGGGGATGCCTATCTTCATTCCCCTTAGATCGCCGGACAAAGAGGCCGTGTAGTCCGGGATTGCGATATGCGCCGATGTGGAGTCTCTACGGTCGCCGCCTGCTATGACGTTTAACACTATTGCCGCGTCTTCTACTGTTTTAGTGATTGGGCCAATCTGATCAAGTGACGAGGCAAAGGCCACGAGACCGAATCTTGATACAAGGCCGTATGTGGGTTTAAGCCCTACGACGCCGCAAAATGACGCTGGCTGCCGGATTGACCCGCCGGTGTCTGAACCAATGGCCGCCACGCACATATCAGCCGCCACGACTGCTGCCGAACCGCCGCTGCTTCCTCCGGGGGCACGGCTCAGGTCCCACGGGTTTTTCGTTGTAAAAAACCCGGAGTTTTCTGTGGAGGAGCCCATAGCAAACTCATCAAGATTGGTCTTACCGGTCAGGCAATATCCTGCCTCCTGAAGTTTACCCGTTACGGTGCTTTCGTAAGGTGGGATGAAATTCTCAAGTATTCTGGAGGAGCAAGTTGTACGCACACCCTTGATACACATGTTGTCTTTAATGGCCATCGGGATGCCATAGAGTGGGGTGCGGTTGAGCGTCGCAAGCCGCTCAACCTGGTCCGCTGCGATATCCTTTGTGACGGTTATGTATGCCTTGACGCTGGTATCAAGCGCTGTTATTCGGTTAAAAACTGATTCTAAGAGGTCTGCCGGGGTTAGCTCATGCTTTGAAATAAGCCCTAACGCCTCCACTATAGTTAGTTTGTATAATTCCAATTGAAAATACCTCCCGCAATTGTTCAGTTGCAGTGATTCTATCACTATTAAGGCGTCAAGTGCAACACGCACGCATCGACAAAATCTCATAGCTCGTGATACAGTAATGTATGGACACGTTAGAGAGAGATTTTGACTTAACGCAGATAATTAACGGGGAGGAAGTCGTGGGGCCAAGTCCATTTGGGAAACATCAGAAGATCAGCCAAAGAATACTATGGATAGTCTTATCTCATGTCAGGAATAACGACTTAGGCGATGTGTTTTACTCTCCACTTGATGTTATCTTCGAGGAAGGGATTAATCGCTTTCAACCCGACATACTGTTTATCAGGAAGGACAACATGGCCATATTTCAGGACTATGTTCGAGGCGTACCGGATATGGTATGTGAGATAGTCTCGCAGGGGACATACCGGCTGGATACTACGACAAAGAAGGAAATATATGAGAAATACGGTGTGCCGGAGTATTGGGTAGCCATACCGGAACTCAAAATCGTCGAAATCTTAACTATAGAAGAAGGCAAGTATAAGACATATTCCTATGCCGAAGGTGAAGGCGCGGTAACATCTAAAATCATCGACGGACTGCAAGTCAATCTTAAGGATATATTCGAGTAATATGCCCTGAGCCTCAAAAATCGACAAAATCTCATAGCTCGTGATACAATAGTGGATGGACACTTTAGAGAGGGATTTAGACTTAACGGAGATAATTAATGGGGAGGAAGTCGTGGGGCCAAGCCCGTTTGATAAACATCAGATGACCAGTAGTAATCTGAATTACATTATTCACCATTATGTTAAAACGAAAGGGTTAGGACGAGTTTATTATTCTCCTTTTGACGTAATCTTTGAAGAAGGAATCAACCGGTTTCAGCCCGATATATTGTTTATCAAAAAAGAGAACATGGGAATTGTCAGGGGTTGGGTACGCGGAGTGCCGGATATGGTATGTGAGATAGTATCTCCCTGGAGTTATGAACGGGATACAGAAGTAAAATTGGCAGTCTACGAGAAATACAGGGTGCCGGAGTACTGGATAGTCATGCCAGAACTTCAGGAGATTCGGATATTGACCATCGAAGGCGCCAAGTACAAACTGCACTCAATTGCAGTAATTGAAGGCACGGTTAGCTCTAAAATCATCGAAGGACTTCAGGTTAATCTTAAGGATATATTCGAGTAATCTCACTAATAATTATCACGGTCTGGCTCCATACATATTGACATTTTAAATCCATACTGTACATTATATTATGCAAAGGCGGTAAAGCAGGCTGTAGATGAAGAATACTGTTAGAAGTGTTTTTACCCTTAAGATTATCCTCGCTTATATAGCAATTTGCCTGATCGCGGCCTGGACATCATACGTAATCAATGAGGATGCACAGACGCAGGTATTGCATAAAGAAACGCTTGAACGCTTAACATTAATAGATAGTTATATTACGGCTAAAATAGGTAATGCTGGAGTCCAGGCAAGAATATTAGCAGAAAATCCATTGGTTGCCTCTTTTTGCTGCAATTATTCTGAACCGGATAAGCTTGAGGCCATGAACAAATACTTATGGAGTTTCAATGAGTCTATAGGCGGTGCCGTAGCCTATATAATAAACAAAGACGGCCTTGCTATTGCCTCGAGCAATTATCAATCACCCAGCACTTTTATAGGTACTAACTATAACTTTAGGGAATACTTCAGAAATGCCGTTAAAGGGCAGTCGAGTGGATATCTTGCCATTGGAATAAGAACTAACCTTCCCGGTTATTACTCTTCTTATCCAATCAGGCAAGGCGAAGAGATAATAGGTGTTGCCGTGGTCAAGCATGATTTAAGTGTTTTACTGGCAAAACTCCACGACTTTGATGGCGTACTGCTTATAGTTGATAATAACGAGGTGATTTTCGGTTCTAACGATGCCCGTTACAGGTTCCGTACTATCAAAAAATTATCGGAGGAAATCCTGCGGCAAATCAGAGATGTCAGGCAATATGCCTCAGAGCCGTTAACTCCTTTACCAATCATAAAATCAATTGCTAAAGATAATACAACTATCGTTACACTTCGTTGGAAAGATGCCAGGCAAAATAAGGATAAGGACATAAGGTATCTCATGGAAGGCTCTCATAATAAAAAAGACGATTGGCATTTATATATGCTTGCAGACTTGTCGAAAATAAACCAACAGATTGTCAGGAACTGTCTGTATGTAGTTTTAATGGTAACCGTAATATTTCTGGTTGCCATGCTTATTGCGTATATGGCGATGGATTTACAAAGGCGCAAGGAATACGAAAAATCGATAAAATCAGTAAATGAAGGACTTGAACTGGAGGTAAAGAAAAGAACTCAGGAGTTACAAACAACGGTAGATAAACTGGTATTAGCGGACAAATCCCTACATGAAAGTGAAGCAAAATACCGTCAGCTTGTAGAGCTTTCACAGGAGGGCGTATGGGCTGTTAATAAAGTTGGTGTTACCACATACGTGAACCATGCAGTTGCCGATATGCTGGGGGTTACAGTCGAGGAGATGACAGGTGTGCGGTTTGTAGAGTTTATGCCTGAGGACGCCAAAGAAAGAGCGGCAAAAGTTGTAAATTACGAACAAGGGGCAGGGAAGGCAGACCGTATGGAAACTACACTCTTGCACAAGAATGGCAGCACTGTATATGTATCCATATCAACGGTTGCCCTTACTGACGAACAAGGAAATTACACGGGGTCTTTTGCCGTTATATCAGATATTACTAAACGAAAGCAGACAGAGGAAAAATTAATGGAGGCCATCTCAGAACAGGAGCTGCTCCTTCGGGAACTGCATCACCGCGTAAAGAACAACCTGCAGATAATATCCGGGCTTGTGGGGCTTCAAATAAGCCACGTCTCAGACGAAGGCTATAAAAACATACTAAAAGACACGCAAAGCAGGATACAATCTATTTCGCTGGTACATGAAAAACTCTATAACACAGAAAAACTCTCTCAGGTCAATATTAAAGAATATATATACAGTCTTGTCAAAGACCTGTTTATATTTTTCACAGTTGACAGAGATAAGATTAATGTTAATTTTGAAGTGCCGGACATCCACGTTGGTATAGATACTGCGATTCCTTGTGGATTAATAATAAATGAGCTGTTTACAAATATTATTAAATATGCCTTTAAAGGCAGAGATAGAGGCGAGATTTCAATCAGGCTTAGTGAGGCAGGGCTTGACATGCTTGAGCTAATCATTGGGGACAACGGCGTTGGGATGCCTGAAGGCATAGAGATAGGCAAAACCAAGAGTCTGGGCCTGAAGGTGGTAACAATCCTGAGTAAGCAGCTCAGGGGCACAGTAGAAATAGACAGGGGAGGGGGAACGAGATTTATTTTGAGGTTTAAAAGATCAGAAGTGACTGAGCCTGCTGCAAAATGAATACGAAACAACTAAATCAACTATGGGCTACCCTGTTGTTAATAGCGCTGGTAAGCGCCGGTGCGGCTTTCACGGTTTATCATGCAATTGTTTATAAGGTGGATGAGCAAAATCTCATGCAATTCAGGCATGCCTTCGATACACACGCAGGTATTATCGAAAAACTATTTGATGAGAACTTTGATATGGTAACCGACCTGGCCGCTTTTTACCATGCTATAGAAAATATAAGCAGTACACAATTTTCTGACTTTGTGCAGGGCATCACGCAAGGGCACAGCTCTCAGTATGCCATTGAGTGGATTCCACGCGTGCCGTATTCTCAGAAAGTAGAATTTGAACGCAAAGCCGAGGGCGTCATGGTGGCAGGGGATTTTTATATCTATGAGAAGTCAGGGGATGCACAAATTCCAGTCAATGTGAGAGACGAATACTTTCCTGTTTATTATGGTTATCCCAAAGACAATGTAGCAAAGGCGATAGGTTTTGATCTCGCCTCTAATCCTGTGAGGTTAAAGTCCATCGAACAGGCACGCGATACAGGGGCGTTGACGGCTACAGCTCCGGTTGTGCTTGTGCAGGAACAAGAAAAAGACGTCAAGTCATTTTTGTTATTCATGCCGGTTTACTATGGGCAGCCTAAGACAGTGCAAGACAGACGCCAAAACTTAAGGGGTTTTACACTTGGTGTATTTAGATATAAAGGCATTATTGAAAAGAGTTTTTTGCGTAAGGACGCCAACACTGATTTGAAAGAACAAGTGGTATTTGAGATAAGTGACAATATGCTGCCAGTGGGTGAGGGCCTGGTTTACCGCCACAACCCTAAAGGGATTGTTGAGCTTTCTAAACGGAGCTTCGTAAAGACAATAGAAATGGCTGGACGAACTCTTGAGATCAAGGCCACACCAGTCAGGGGTTATTTTCATAAAAGGCGTGGGTTTGTACCACTTTCATTTGCGGTTGGCACTTTTATAATTGTGGGTTTGGTTTGCAGTATTATATTTTATACGTCAAGGCAAGCACAGAGAATCAAGGCCATAGTGGAGGACAAAACCAGTGAGTTAAGGGGAACGATAGAAAAGATGACGATGTTGGATCAAACACTTCAAGACAGTGAAAAGAAATATCGCCAGCTTATTGAGCTTTCTCAGGAGGGTGTGTGGCTTGTCGATAAGGATAACATTACAATGCTTGTTAATAAGGCGATGGCGGATATGATTGGTTATACAGTTGAGGAGATAGTAGGGGTGTCGTTTCTTGAGTTTGTGGATGATGAAGCGAGGGATTTAGCAAGACATATTGTAGATGTAAAATTGGCGGGCGGGGAAGGTGACCGGCTGGAAAATGTCCTCCGTCATAAGAATGGCAGTAAGGTCCATATATATGCCTCTGCTGTACCCCTTATTGATGCGCAAGGAAACCTCACAGGGTCTTTTGGTGTCATCACAGATATTACTAAACGCAAAGAGATGGATGAACAGTTAAAGAAATCTATCGCCGAACAGGAGCTGCTCCTGAGGGAGCTGCACCATCGCGTCAAGAACAACCTGCAGGTAATCGCCGGGCTTGTGGGGCTTCAGCTCAACCATCTCAGCGATGAGAAATCCAAAGAAGCCCTCAGGGATACACAAAGCAGGATACAGTCGATTGCGTTGGTGCATGAAAGGCTTTATAAAACAGAAAAGCTCTCTGAGATTAATATTAAAGAATATATACATAGTCTTATCAAAGACCTGTTTATATTTTTCACTGTTGATAAGAGTAAGATAGGCATTAATTTGAATGTGGCGGACGTACATGTTGGGATAGGGACTGCAATACCATGCGGATTGATAATAAACGAACTGTTTACAAATATTATTAAGTATGCCTTTACTGGCAGAGACGGTGGAGAGATTGGTGGAGAGATTACAATTGAGCTTCGCGCGTTAGCAGACTCAGATGAGCTTGAGCTAATCGTAGGTGACAACGGCGTGGGGATGCCTGAAGGCATAGAGATAGGCAAGACCAAGAGCCTGGGCCTGAAGGTGGTAACAATCCTGACTAAGCAGCTCAGGGGTACAATAGAAATAGACAGGGCAGATGGGACGAGATATATTTTGAGATTTATGAAATCATGATTGCTCTAAAGGCTGTAGATAGGGTATAGTAGTGGCAGTGTGGACAGATGCCTAAGAATAAAATAATGATAGTAGAGGATGAGGGGCTGACCGCTGCTTACATTCAGGATATACTTGAGAGTGTGGGGTATGTCGTAGTCGCTCATGAGTTTTCTGGAGAGGACGCCATAGAAAGCGCGATGACAACTGAGCCAGACTTAATCCTTATGGATATCAGGCTTCAGGGACGAATGGACGGCATTGAAGCCGCTGGTGAGATACAAAAGCGAATGAGCGTTCCAATAGTCTACCTTACCGCCCATTCAGACAAGGCCATTTTAGATCGGGCACGGATAACACAACCCTATGGTTATGTCCTAAAACCATTTAATAGTAAAGAGCTGCACTCCAATATAGAAATGGCGCTGTATAAGCATCGAACGGAGAAAGACCTGCACGTGTCGGCATTTTATGATACATTGACCGGTCTTCCCAACCGCTCACTGTTCTTTGACCGGTTTGAGCAGGCCCTGAAGCAGGCAAAGCGAAACCAGCAGTCTATGGCCCTTATGATGATAGATATAAATGCTTTTGCTAGTATAAACGAGACTATGGGCCATGAAGTCGGAGATCAGTTGCTGGTTGATGTGGCCAGCAGGCTGAGAGACTGTGTCAGAGAATCTGATACGGTAGCACGCCTTGGGGGCGATGAGTTCATAATAATGCTTACAGGAATTAAAGACCCTAACGATGCCTGCGATGTAGCCACAAAGATAATTCTTTCTGTTGGAAAACCGTTTTATATTAACTCGACTAACTGTTCTTTGGGCGTCAGTATAGGCATATCATTATACCCTGCTGATGGTGATTCGTTGAAAACACTGTTAAAAGAGGCAGATACAGCCATGTACCGCGCCAAAGAATGCGGAAAGAACCGGTACAGATTCTTTAATGAAACATGTGAGATGATTAACAAAGACATCGGGTTCTTACTTGATAAGTTAGTCGGCTTTGTCATAGCACGAAAAGGCGTCTGGGACCAGGACGGCTGGGTAGATTTGCTGATTGATATAAAACGGCGCGGCGTACCATTTTCAACAGATATAACACGGTATGTCGGCGCGTTGCTTGAATCCCTGAAAAAACTATACGTATCAGCCCTTCCTGTTGACGCCAATGTAGATAAGATTATCCCGTTATTGAGCCATGAAATATTAGATTTCATTCTGGAACATGATGGTGTATGGAAACAGGGCGACTGGGAGGCGCTGCTGGCTAATGTCCAGATACACGGGCTTGAGATGATTGATGATTTATACAATGTACTCAGGGATTCACTTGAGTCACTTAATGCCCTGTATGTGTTATTGTGTAAGAAGTGTTCTTACACCAGTCGTGAGTAGTAGTACACCTTGCAGTTAAACTGTTTGCTATGAATCTTAAAGAGGTCGATTTTTTCAGCGTCCTTACTGATGAAGACATTGAGGAAATAATACCTTATTTCCAAAGTGTAACACACAGTAAGAAGGATATGGTGTTTTCTGAGGGTGACCGCTCGGACTGGCTTTATATTGTCTCAACTGGTAAGGTAAAGATCACCAGACAGTCGCAGGACGGCAAGGAACTCATTCTTGAAATCATTCAGCCAAATGAGCTATTCGGGGCGGTTGCTGCCTTTAAAGGATTTCCCTATCCAGCCAATGCCGTGGCAATGGAATCATCAACTGTATTTAAGATTGCACGCAAGGACCTTCTTAAGATCATTGACAGGTTTCCAAGTGTAATGTTTTCGATTGCATCTATGCTTGGTGACAGGATGAGAAATTCACACGATACACTAAAAAATATCGCCCTTGAGCGTGTTGAGAGCCGAATTGCCTCACTATTACTAAAACTTGCGCTTAAATCCTCACCCGATGCCCTTCATATTGATTTTAAATTGACAAAGCAGGACATAGCTGACATGGCTGGCACTACGGTTGAGACCTCTATTCGTACTATCAGCAAATTTAAGAGGCTTGGCCTTATATCAGAGAATAAAGGCCTGTTCGTCATAAAAGACCTTGACGGACTAGGCCTGTTCTGTCATTAAGAGCCTGTTGAATCAATTGAATAATTAGGCCGGATGCTCAGGTTTTGGAACCAGTGTTGCCAGCATATTATATACAAACAGCATTATTGATGCTGCCTCCATAAGGCCAAACACAGCGCCAAGTATCCTTAGCCCGCCCTCTGCCCCGCTGTATGTGGAGATTGTATAACATATTACCATCCCGATAAGCCCTATGTTTGCAAGCCAGAACTGCGCCTCAGCTGCCTTGCGGCTTTTTATCAGGCGCCCGGCAAATCTTGGCAGCACATGATACCCTACGCCGTATATCATCATAGATACCCAGCCTAACAACATCAGGTGCGAATGGACAAATTTCAATGTCAGATGGGCGGGGGCTGCCATCATCATTATGCCAAACAACGACGACAGACCTAAATAAACAACGCTTGCAATTATAAAATTCTTTACATAACTATCCATACTGTCATACCTCCGTAGTATTATTTTCTTTTAATCTATACTATCAGTTCGTATGAGATAATACCATGATAAATATCATATGCGGTTATATTCAGTCATGAGGGCATCCCGCATAATCTCAACAGGGGCAGCCGCGTGTGTCCAAAGTTCAAACGCCAACACACCCTGCCAAAAAAGCATACCCAGACCGTTTACGGTGGTGCAGCCAAGTCTTTTTGCCTCGATAAGAAGGGGAGTGTCTTTATATATTACATCGCATACGACAAGGTCACCTCTTAGTAATGTCTTATCAATAGGAAGCGGGTCCCCTGTGTGTAGTCCAATCGGAGTTGCATTGATGAGTATGTCCGAGGCAGCTATGGCAGTGGTTGAAGGCTCAGCGTGGACTTCAGGGTTTACTTTTTTTAAGTCTCGCACAAGGGCGTTTAGTTTTGGCGTATCGATGTCAAAGATTCTCAACTGTGCAGCCTCTATTGCGATGTAATATGTTATGGCCCTTGCTGCACCTCCGGCACCGCACATAAATACCCTCTTGCCTTTTAAGCTTACGCCTGCCTCTTCCATGGATTTCATAAACCCGCGCCCGTCTGTGTTATAACCGGTAAGTCTGCCGTCATCGTTTACTATTGTATTGACTGCCCCGATAAACTTTGCCTCTTCGTGGATGTCATCAAGGAATTGGAGCGTCTTTTCCTTGTATGGAATTGTAATATTAGCGCCAAGAAAGTTCAACGCGGAAATCCCGCGGATTGCATCTCCAAGCCTCTCAGGAGCAACTGGGAAGGCAAAGTAGCGGCAGTCCAGCCCCCCCTGCTTAAACAAGTGCTTAAACCCCGCATTGTGCATGGCAGGAGACAGGCTGTGCCCTACGGGATTGCCTATCAGTCCGGCCAGTTTGGTCTTTGACGTAATCATTAATCCAGCTCCTCTATAGCCTTTATTAGACCTTCAAACGAAGACTCTATAATTTTTATCTTTACACCGAGGGCCTCCCCTATGAAATCCGTCGTTGTGTCATCGAGAAACATATTCTGACCGTCACGAAGGGTTACATCGGGGATAAATAATACCTCGTCCGGTCTTATCTGCCCCATGAAGGTACGCATAATGTCTCTGCCTGTCAGGAGCCCGGTTACGGTTACTGTTGTGCCGAAAAACTGATTTTCTACTGGTAATACCCTTAAGTCCATGCCGGTCTTTTTGTTCAGTTTGTTTGCAAATTGTTTAAGATATGGATAGAAGGACATCCCGGTAAACAGCGATATGGGAGTTTTGGGTATGCGCTTAAGTTTCTTAAACCTCTCTGCCCTATGTAAAAACTCCGGCACCAGCCCCACGCCGTTTTCTTTTTGATGCAGCTCGCCGTAGTCTTTCAGGGGAGGGAGGGGGTATTCACCTTTTAAGTACAGCTCATCGGCGGCATAGACTATCTGCTCTCCATATTTTTTCATGAATTTCTTTTGAAACGCCTCAATTGTTGCAATAGCAGACAGGGCGTCTTCTTTAGTCACGGGGGTCATCTTTTTATTCCCATGGGCGGTTAAGCCAACGGGCACAACGGCTATCGATGACAGGTATGGATAGAATTTTCTTAGGTCTGTTATGGTGTGTTCAAGGTCGCTGCCGTCGTTAAAACCGGGGCAGAGGACTATCTGCGCGTGCAGTTTTATCTTGTGTTTTGTTAAAAACTGGATTTCCTTTAATATCTCACCGGCCTTTGGGCTGCCAAGCAGCTTTTTCCTGATTTCTTCGTTTGTGGAATGAACTGATATATAAAGAGGACTGAGCCTTTGTTCAACAATGCGCTGTTTGTCGGCATCGCTCAAATTTGTAAGCGTTATATAGCTTCCATAGAGAAAGGACATGCGGTAGTCTTCGTCTTTGATATAGAGGGTCTTTCTCAGCCCTTTTGGGAGTTGATTGACAAAACAAAATGTGCAGCGGTTCCTGCATGTTGTTATCTTAAAAGGCTTGAGCTCTATGCCCAAATAGTTGCCGCCGGCCTTATTTATTGTCCTTTCATACAGCTTTCCACGTCTGCTTAACAGCATGGAGAATTCCTGTTCGTTTGAATAGAACAGGAGGTCTATTTCATCTGCGATAGAGTGCCCGTTTATAGAGATCAGCTCATCTGCCGGTCTGACCCCGGCCTCATACGCCAGTGAGCCTTCTGATACTGCCTCTATAGTATTTCCATTTTTTTTAACCATCGGTGTACATAAGCCCCTTTATTATGTAGTTTAGTCCTGAGGCAACAGTCAGCAGTGTCGTAATCCAAATAAGCACTGTCTGGTCTGGCAGCAGCCCGGGAAAGTTTATTCTTAATAAGATATAAGCCAGCAGTATCATCTGTGCGGCTATGGCAGATTTCCCCAGTATGCTTGGTTTAATGAATATCACATGGTGTATCATGTAAAACAACATCCAGCCAACAACTACAATCAGGTCACGGCTTATTATGGAAATAGTCAGCCACGTGGGGACCCATTCATATATAGAAAACATTATGAATGATGTTATTACCAGGATTTTATCGGCCAGCGGGTCAAGGAATTGCCCCAGCTTGGTCTGTTTTTTTGTCACACGTGCAATCAGACCATCAAGGGCGTCTGTGATAGAGGCCAGAATGAATATCGCCAGGGCTATTTCATACCGCCTGTAAATCAGCGTAGAGACAAAAAACGGTATTGCCACTATTCGTAACAGTGTCAGCGTGTTTGGTATATTTAGTACGCCCAAGTTAATATTCCCCAATTTTCCCTGAATTTAAATACCCGTAAATTCAGGGTATGTTTAATGGTATTGACTTTTCCTGTAATTCGGCAATCCCAAGTGTATTATAACAATCGGCAGAGCCGGACTCCATAATAATAGAGCGGAGTTTAAGGGCATGGCAGCCCTCTAACTGAAAAGAATAACCGTCTGCTGCTTTGATTGCCCTCTGAAGCGGCAGCTTATACTGCCCCATATGCCTGTATAAGTATCTGGCCTGACATGTGCCGAGGTCGGCATATACCAACCCGCGTACGTCCAGCGTCTTATTAAAGCGTGCCGCGGCTGCCTTGAAAAAACTATCGCCGCTGACCACCTCTGATACCATCAGCTTCAACATCCCTATGCTCCAGAGCGTGTATGCAGAACTCACCGTATCGCCAATCCTGGCATACATATCAAGGGCTGTCTTAAGATGAGTGTACGCCCCGGCATACTGACCTTTCATGCGCAGGGCATTGCCTATGCCGCAGTGAGAATATGCCGTGCCAAAGCGGTCATTAATCTTTGAGAATATTGTGCCAGCATTGGTATAGCATTGAAGCGATTCGTCATACAGACCCTTCATGCGGTATGCCCCGCCTAGTCCACACTGGCAGTATCCAACCCCAGAGGTGTCATCAAGGGCGGTAAACTGTCCCTCTGACAATGTAAACGCCTCTATCGCACCGTTTATATCGCCCTTTACGCGAAGGACACCGGCAAGCGCCCATGTGCTGAATGCAGCACCGGCGTGGTCGCCTAAATCCGTGTAACGAGCCTTTATCTGCGTTATATCGTTGAGCGCTGCCTGCCAATTACCAAGTGCGCGCAGTGAGAGTGCCCTGCCAAGTTTGGCGTCGAGGGCGGCGTCCTCTGTTGATGCCTCATGTGCCGCTTCTGCGGCCTTGCTGTAATTGTCTGCGGCAGCCTTAAAATTTCCTGTCATTCGCTGCGTATCTGCTAGTGATGTAAGGCATTGGATATAGAGATGAGGGTCAGCGGCCGTTGAAACGGTTTTTAGCGCGGCCCTTAGTGTTTTGGCTGCCCCGGCGTAGTTAGATTTACCGCTCTGGTACTGTGCCTTAGCTATGAGAGTTTTAGTGTCCATAGTGTTATATTGTCTTTTCCCTGACTGCCTTAATTGTTTCCTTGTAGTTTTTTGAATTGTAAAAGGCAGAGCCCATGACTACCATACCGGCGCCTGCATTGGCAACATGTGCGACATTATCAACCGTTACGCCCCCGTCTACTTCTATTTTAACAGATGTGAGACCTTTTTGCGTTAACATGGCCTTCAGTGCAGCGATTTTCTCCAGCGAATGGGGGATAAAACGCTGCCCGCCAAACCCAGGATTTACAGACATTACAAGGATGATATCTGCATCGTAGACAATGTCCTCAAGCGCTGAGACGGGTGTGGATGGATTTATGGAGACACCGGCCTTTGCCCCAAGAGATTTGATAAGATTGACCGTGCTGTTAAGATGTCTGTCTGCTTCATAGTGGATGGTGAGAATATCTGCACCGGCGTCAATAAAATTCTTTACATACCTGTCTGGCCGTTCAATCATCAAATGTACATCAAGCGGCAGCGTGGCGGCCTTCTTTACCTGTTCAACAATAAAATACCCGATTGTGATATTGGGAACAAAACTGCCGTCCATAACGTCAATATGAAAGTAATCTGCCCCGGCCTCTTCGGTGTCTTTTATCTCTCTGCCAAGTTCCAAAAAATTTGCCGACAATATAGACGGCGCTGTCAATATCATAGTTATTGCTCCTTTTGTTGTGGCTGCTCTGTTTGATTTTCAGGGGCAAGCATCACCACATGGATTAATTCACCCTGTTTTACGATTGTACCGGGGGTGGGGGATTGGCTGGTAATGCGTCCTTCTGCGCCTGCGGCGTCTATTTTAAGGCCCAGAGAAGCGGCCAGTTGTTCAGCCTGCCCTGGGTTTTTTCCAACAAAGTTCGGACAATAGTAAGTTGTGGCAACTGTCCCTTTACTTACAATCAGTGTAATGTCGTTGCCGCTTTTTTCCTCCGGCCCTGGCCTCTGTGATATTACAATGCCCGGCCCTATTGTGTCAGAGTGTACCTCTATGACCTTGTTTATCTTTACCTTGCTTTGAGCCACTGTGTCTTCAGCCTTGCCCAGTGGAATCCCCCTCAGGTCGCCCATGAACTGATAGCGCGGCCCCTTGCTCATCAGCACGGAGATAGTACGGCCCTCTTTTATCTTATTACCGGTCGGGATATTTTGTCTGAGTATATGACCGGCTGGTACTGAATGGTCATAGTCCTCGCCTTCAACCCTTAAGTAGAGCCTAACGCCGTTTAACGCCTCGTTTGCTTCTATAAGACTTTTTGATTTCAAATCAGGTACCTCAATACTCTTACTCGTTGTCAGGAGTGCGAATGTCGCATACCCAGCCAGCACCGATATGGCGATAAATAAAACGAAAAAAATCGTCAACCTTATCAGTGTATTCATCGTTTAGAGTATGACATCCCCTTCTTCCTTATGCCAAAACTGTGCATCATGCCCAATGCCCAAACTACACCCCCGGTCAGCCGCTGCCGCTGCAATCGCTGAAAACACGCTGCCATCGTCATAAAGGATACATGACTGGGGGGCATTTTATCAAGTGTTTTATGTGAATCTTTTACATGATGATGGGCAATATTATTAATCAACACCGGACTAACTAGTTTCTAACAGGTATTCAACACTACTTCCTGCCATGAATTGCCTGAGATCATGGAACTCTGTCACAATTAGTTCATATTATTGACATTGTGCTAATATATCAGGACAAACGCATTACCGTGAAAATCCTGCTGAACTAAGACACAAAACTTCCTTACATATCCATATTATGAATAATGCCGCTCAAAAGCCAAAAGTTTGATAGTTACCGCTAAAGGCCGACGTGTTTCATTGTCTCAGCCACATTGGGGTCTTTCAGGGCGAGTTCCTTTAGTACCTTTTCGATTTTATCTGTCTTTTCCTCAAGTTCACTGTTTTTTCTAACAACCGGAGCAAGCGTGGTACGTCTGTCCCATAAGACAAAACCCACTAATGTGAGCATCCCAGCAATCAGTACATACATCAGCCCGTATAGGTCGTTCATCCGATGATTTAATGCGTTGAAACCGTCGTTCATCTGACGATTTAATGCGTTAGAACTGTCGTTCATCTGACGATTTAATGCGTTAGAACTGTCGTCCATGCGTTGATTAACAGACTTTAACCCTTCATCGATTCGGACTTCGACGCGTGTCAGCCTTTCCCTGTCTTGCTGGGTGAAAGACGAGTCTGCCGCACACACCCATGAAGGGAATATCGCAGAAAAAAATAATGCTATCACCGCTATACGAAGTACTTTATTCATGAATGCATCGCCCTCGCTTAGAATAATTATAACATGCGGCAGGTAAGTCAGTCAATATTACAAAAATCAACCTGAATACAGGATCATTCTAAGCCTGCCAAAGGCATTTTCTGACATTCACAATGATTATTCACCAAAAGCAACTAAATTTATCATACATAATACAGCAAAGTAATATAATATTAGCTTTGATAAATTATTATAAATATTCATTTGTTATAAATATATTACTGACAATATATCTTCACATCAATGTTATGTATAGGCAACATGCTGTTGCTGTTCTATGTTACATAATAGTAACACTCTTCACAATAACAAAATAATGCTTGACATCATGTTATCATTTATGTTAATTATCAAATAACAATAATTCGATGGGTGTGGGCTGTATGTATTTCGTTTTTGTAACATAGAACTGCTTACAAAAAGGCTGTTTCAGCCTTTATCGTGTGTATATACGGGAGGACATACCATGAGAAGTTTTTCTGAATTTTTCAAATCGTTCAAGTCAAGTTCGTTCAAACCAAAGGGTAAAGCTCTATACTATACTATACTATACTATACTATACTATACTAATCCTGCCCTTCGCTAGTTTAACATCAACCGCATACGCCGAACCGGACGCTATCGCCTCAGAAACAGTTCCATATACATTCACATCAGGGACAACCGCAAAATCAAGCGAAGTAAACGCCAATTTTTCATATCTCGCCAATCGGAGTTGGTCGCTTTCGGGGAGTGATTTGTATTATAGCGCTGGGAAAGTGGGGATTGGAACATCAAGCCCATCAAGAAATCTTCATGTTAAAGGGTCTGCTATTGATGCAATTCTCGAATCGACAGCTTCAAATGGTAGTTCTTATCTTTATTTCGGAAACGATCAAGGGATGGTAGGAGCAATCGGTATGGGGGGCAGTTCATATCCATACTATGGCGGTGCTAATAATTTGAATATACTCGTAAAATATGGAAGCTCTGATACATGGACGAGTGCAATTATAGTGAATAATTCTTCTGGTTACGTTGGGTTAGGCACAACTTCCCCCTCCTACCCACTCCACATGGCCTCCGGCGCATACGTCACCAGCGGCGGCGTTTGGACTAATGCCTCAAGCCGTGACTATAAGAAAGACATACATAAACTATCATCTGAAGACGCAATGCTGGCGTTTAATCAGCTTGAGCCGGTTTCGTTTAAATATAAGTCCGATGACGAACAGCATGTTGGGTTCATTGCCGAAGATGTGCCGGATTTGGTTGCGTCAGGCGATCGCAAGGGCCTGAGTTCTATGGATATGGTTGCAGTGCTGACTAAGGTTGTTCAGGATCAGCAAAAGACGATAGCTACACTGTCGAAAAAGGTAAAATCGCTCGAGACCAAAATGAAAAAATCTAACTGAGGGGAACTCAAATGAAAAGATGGGCTTTTACATTCATATTGATAATGCTCCCGTCGCTTGCCATCGCAGGCAGCAACTGGGATTCCCTCGTGTGGGATTCAGACGTATGGGATGGAGCTGGTAGTACCAGTTATAGCCTGACCGTAACGAAATCAGGCACGGGAACGGGTACGATAACCAGCAGCCCCTCGGGGATAAGCTGCGGCTCTACATGTTCTACGACGTTTACATCAGGTACGTCAGTAACCCTGACGGCAGCGCCTGACAGCGGCTATACTGTGTCTGGCTGGACAGGCTGCGACTCCTCAAGCGGCAACACCTGTACTGTAAACATGAGCGCCGCTAAAAACATCACCGCCACGTTCGCGGCAGGAAGTACATGTTCGTCAACATATACGCTTGGCTCATCAAGCGCGAGTTATACATACAGCGGCGGCAGTGGAAGCGTCAGCGTTACGGCGACAAATCCATTATGTTCATGGTCGGCTGTAGCTAACGTCAGTTGGATAACAATAACATCGCCCGCCTCAGTTACAGGAAGCAATACGGTATTGTACAGCGTTGCGGCAAATACCACATCTGCTTCACGCACCGGAACAATGTCAATCGCCGGACAGACATTTACGGTAACTCAGGACAGCCTGAATAGTTTCACGCTTACCGTTACAAAGGCAGGCTCAGGTACGGGTACGGTCACGGCCAGCACAGGCACCCTCACATGGAGCGGCAATTCGGGTATGGGGTCATACTCCACAGGAACGGCTGTATATCTGACGGCAGCGGCTGGTACTGGTTCGACATTTGCGGGCTGGACAGGATGCGATACGACAAGCTCAACCCTCTGTTACGTGTCTATGACATCTTCAAAACTCGTAACCGCCACGTTTAGTTCAAACGCCTCAAGCGCCCGCACCCTGACGATAGTAAAATCAGGAACCGGCTCAGGCACTGTGACCGCGTCATCAGGCACTATCGCATGGAGCGGCAACACAGGCGTAATCTCAACCACTGCCTCTCAGGTGACACTGACAGCAGCCGCAGGCTCAGGCTCGACGTTTAACGCATGGAGTGGATGTGATTCGCTCTATAACACCATGTGCGGCCTGACGATAAGCACCGACAGGACAGTGACCGTTGACTTCAAGGGCGGCATAACAGTCAGACAAAGCAAGTTCGACTTCGACAGCGACGGCAGCACAGACATCCTGTTGAGAAATAAGGTCTATGGATATAACGCCGTGTGGCTGATGAACGGTACAACAGTGAAAGATGCGAAATACATCGACAGCGTCACAGACCCATCGTGGACGATTGCTGGTGCAGGACGCTTCAATCAGGACAATCAGACCGGTATCCTGTGGAGAAATCAAATGACCGGCTCCACGGCTATATGGTATTACAGCGGCGGTGTAACAAGCGGCGGCGCTCAACTGGGTACTATATCAGACATAAGCTGGGAAATAGTCTCAGCCGGAGATACAGACGCCGACAACAATACCGAAGTGATATGGAGAAACAACGTCAACGGCTATAACGCCAAATGGAAGATTAAGAAGTCAGTCGCGACTTCTATGGCGCTGCTGCCGACATTCAGCGATACGAACTGGAAAATTGCCGGTACGGGGGATTTTTATGGCGACAACACAGTATCAATCCTCTGGCGTCACAAGCTCTACGGTTATAACGCCCTCTGGCGCATGAGCGGTGACAGCGTAAGCAGCACAGAGTTCATGCCGACACTATCTGATGTCAACTGGGACATCGTTGCCACAGGAGACTACAACAGCGACGGCATCACAGATATAGTATGGCGGCACAAGACCTCCGGCCAGAATGTAATATGGCTGATAAACGGAATCTATGTAACAGACATGGTAACACTGCCCACGCTTTCAGATTTGAACTGGGAAATCGCAGCACCGAAGTAATACATAGCGACCTATAAAGGGGAGGGGGAAAACACTCCTCCCCAAAAACATAAACCCACTGCTGAAATCGAATGCCGAAGTCAAATCATCTCGAATTATTCCGGGCCAGTCGAAGAATGCTCGTTTGCATTTGCCCTGCTGGAGTGGATTCATTTATTGAAATATCTGCTGCCGCGTTGATATAATATAATCATGAAAGGCGTTACGGCGGCATTAATACTGTTAGTGTTTATCTGTGGATATTCCAGCACAGAGGTGGCGGCAGCCCCTGTCTCAAAGCTGGAGACACCCCCAAGCGTAAGGGATATCCCGTTTACACAAGACGACAGAGACCGGCTGATAAGGCTTGAAGTAAGAATGGATGGATTGGATAAAAGAATGGAAGGTCTGGATAGAAGAATGGATGGTCTGGAGAAAAGAATGGATCGTATTGAGAGCAGAATAGATATTTTGAAATCTGACATGGACAAGAAATTTGAACAGATGATGACATTCATGCTGTGGGGCTTTGGCATCCTTTTTGGTGGAATAGGTATTTTGATGACAACTGTCATATGGGACAGACGTACAGCCCTTGCCCCGGCTATTAGAAAAAACAAGGAACTCGAAGAACGGGGAGATAATATAGAACGGACGTTGAAAGAATTAGACGTTAAATATATGGAAATAAAAGATATATTGAAACGCGCCGGTTTATTGTAAAAGTTGTAAAAAATTGCTGTAATTTAAATCGGGTAATCTCGTGTGCGTATGTCCTGGCTAATATATTTGTTGACATTACAGTGTAAAAACGTTTATTTTATAATAGTGTGAAGAGGGAGCTATAGCGTGAGAATGAGCCTTTAATAACGCTGTGTCAAGGCCGAGTAAATAACTTAAGCGGCTGAGACGGCTGAGGTGACAAAATATGTTTGAGAAATTTACTGAACGAGGACGAAAAATAATAATATATGCTAAGGAAGAGGCTGAAAACAGGCAGAACGATTATCTTGGCACAGAGCACGTACTACTTGCTATACTAAGGGATAAAGATGGTCTCCCTGTGGCAATCTTGAGAAAGATGGGCCTTTCTACCGAGCATATCAGAATAGAAGTAGAGCGTAATCTTCCGGCGGGTACAAACCTCCTGACTTTCGGAGAGATTCCCTTTACCCCGCGTGCCAAGAAGGTACTTGAGCTTTCCGTAGAAGAGGCAAGACTACTTGGGCACAATTACATCGGCAGTGAACACCTGCTGCTGGGGCTGATAAGAGAAGACGAGGGGATAGGCGGTAAGATATTAAGAAACCTTGGGGCTAATCTCCTGGGCGCAAGGCAGCTTACAATAAATCTGTCCATGCGTACTCAGGCCTATACCAAGATGAAGAAAAATGCAACGCCCGCCCTTAACGAGTTTGGCAGAGACCTGACGACAATGGCACAGGAGGGCGTCCTTGACCCTGTCATCGGCAGAGAAGACGAGGTTGAGAGAATCCTTCAAATTCTTGGGCGCAGGATAAAAAATAACCCTGCAATCATCGGAGAACCCGGAGTTGGCAAAACAGCTATCGTAGAGGGGCTTGCGCAGAAAATAGCATCAGGCGACATCCCTGAAAACCTCGCAGGAAAGAGAATCATTGCCCTTGACCTCGGTGCCCTCATTGCAGGCACAAAGTACAGGGGGCAGTTTGAGGAACGCCTGAAGATAATCATGAAGGAGATAAAACAATCCGACAACGTCATATTATTTATTGACGAACTCCATACGTTAATCGGAGCAGGGGCTGCCGAGGGCTCTGTAGATGCCTCAAGTATGTTAAAGCCTGCGCTCTCAAGGGGTGAGATTCAGTGCATTGGGGCTACTACGTCATCGGAATTCAGAAAATATATTGAGAAAGACGGCGCACTTGAGCGTAGATTTCAGCCCATTTTTGTTGAGCCGCCGACGGTTACAGATACAATAAAAATACTCTCCGGCCTTCGGAGCAGATATGAAACCCATCACGGCGTGAAACTTGCCGATGACGCACTAACTACGGCTGCACGGCTTTCTGACCTTTATATATCAGACAGAAACCTTCCCGACAAGGCCATAGATGTAATTGATGAGACAGGCTCAAGGATTAAGCTTAAGAGGTTCACACCTCCCATAGAGTTAAAGGACATAGAGAAAGACCTCGAAAAGCTCAATAAGGAAAAGGCTCTTTTCCTCCGCCTTAATGACATTGAAAAGGCGGCTTCGGTACGAGGAGAAGAGGAAAAACTAAAACGCATCTACGATTCTATCCAAAGAAAATGGCAGGAGAATCTCAACAGCGAAGTCCCTGTGGTTATCGAAGACGATATCACATATACGGTATCTAAGATGACCGGCATACCGCTTTCCAGACTTGAAGAAAAGGAGACCGAACGCCTCCTGCACATGGAGGCAGAGTTACACAAACGGGTTATCTCGCAAAACGAGGCAATAGAGGTCGTAAGCAAGGCTATCAGGCGCTCACGCGCAGGTATAAAGAGCAGAAAGAAACCCATTGGTTCGTTCTTCTTCTTAGGACCGACCGGAGTGGGCAAGACTGAGCTGGCAAAGGCGCTGGCAGAGTTTCTCTTTAACGATGAGAAGGCCCTTATTAAAATCGACATGTCCGAGTATATGGAAAGGTTCAACGTGTCAAAGCTCACCGGCGCGCCCCCCGGATATGTTGGCTACGAAGAGGGTGGGCAGCTTACTGAGAAGGTCAGAAAGAAGCCATATTCAGTATTGCTTTTTGATGAAATAGAAAAGGCACATCACGACGTATTTAATGTCCTGCTTCAGATACTTGATGAAGGGGTGGTTACTGATAATTACGGCAGAAAGGTGGATTTTAAAAATACCGTTATAATCATGACATCGAATCTTGGTGCGAGGATTATCGAGAAATCAACGCCGCTTGGATTCCACAGGAAGACGAAGTCTGACATCTATACAAAAATCAAAGATAATGTAATGGACGAACTTAAAAAGACGTTTAACCCTGAGTTTATCAACAGGGTTGACGACATCACAGTGTTTCATCCGCTGGACAAGGCTGACCTCTATGCAATCATCGATTTATTAATAGAGGAGACGAACTTACAGTTGATAGACCATGACATCGCAATTGAACTGTCAGATGAGGTTAGGGAATGGATTGTCGAGAAATATTATCAGCCTGCCTATGGGGCAAGACCGATGAGACGAGCCATTCAGAAAGAAATAGATGACCCGCTCTCTGAGGAGATACTAAGAGGCAGGTTTAAGGATGTACGCACAATAAAAATAGTCCTCAGAGACAATGCCCCCGTGTTTATCGGGGTTGAAGAGATGCTCTATATACCTGCTGGCGTAAACCCCGGTGAAGTCAACCCAGCTGGAGTTAATTAGGAGAAGTTATATTAATGAAGACAAAGTTGATTATATTCATGCTTATCATCGCCGCTGGGATGTTCATCGTGCAAGCAGGCAGACACGAGGGCAAGCGCACCTCCAAACAAGCCGTCGAGGGTCAGGAAGTACCACTGTTCAAGTTCGGTACGTTTGACAAAAAGGTAATCTCAGCCGAGGATTACAGGGGTAGGGCGGTGATCCTTAATTTCTGGGCATCATGGTGTACTTCCTGCATCGGTGAGATGCCGTCTTTTCAGAGGTTTTATGAAACCAACAAGTCAAATTCATCGCTTGCCGTAATCACTGTTTTGTACAGGGACAGTATTGAGGAGGCAATGAAGTTTATGACTAAAAATAAGTACGACCTGCCCGTATTTCTTGACGAGAAAAGTGCCAATGCCCGCGCCTTCGGTCTGACAGGGGTACCTGAGACATTTTTCATAGACAAGCAGGGAAAACTGTTTAAAAAGATACTTGGACCTATTGAATGGGAATCTGCCGCTATAAAAGATTTAGTCAACGAGCTTCTCTCTAAGGGTTAGCCGATGCCCAGAAGGGCAAAGTCTGCGCGTACAAAATCGTCAGCCGCCGGGGATACGCCAGTACAGTCATCGAAATTTAACCACATGCGCGCAGATTCAGAAGATACGCTCCTGTTTGCCGGTCTCTTGTACGCCGAAGGCCATCCTTATGAACTAATTAAGGAGCGGCTTGTTGAATTATTTTGTCCAATCAAACTGGAATCCGCTCAAAGGCCGTGGGATTACTCTGTGTACTATAACAACGAACTAGGCTCTCCAATAATGAGGCGTTTTGTAATCTTCGACACACTGATTCGTTCTGAGACCCTGCCTGATATAAAACTCAAGACCAATGAACTGGAACAAAGCCTGTCGGTAAACGGCAAAAGGCAGTACAACATAGACCCGGGCTATATCACCCTGTCAAAGCTGGTACTGGCGACAACAAAAAACTACGCCCACAGGATTCACCTGCGCGGCGGCATATATGCCGAGGTCACACTGCTTTACAAGGGCAGCGCATATGTGCCCAATTGCTTTACCTATCATGATTACAGTGACGCCGAATCTATAGAATTTTTTAAGCAGGGCAGGACACTGATCCATAACGCTATAGTATCGTCATATTGTCTCGGTGAATGACCTCGTCAGAGTATTTGTAGCCAAGTATTCCTTCTATCTGCGCGGTCTTAAGACCGATGATTTTTTGCAGCTCCGCGCTGCCGTAGTTTACAAGGCCCTTAGCAATTTGTCTGCCTCCGGGGGCGATACAATAAACAGCGTCGCCTCTGTCAAAGTCGCCGGAAATTGACTTAATACCGGATGGAAGGAGACTTTTCCCGCCGCTTAAAATGGCCTTCGCAGCGCCATCATCAAGCGTAAGCCTGCCCTTAGAGCGAATGCCGAAGGCAATCCATCCCTTTCGCGCACCGTGCTTCTTTGCCGCCGGTTCAAAGCGTGTACCTGCCGTGCTGCCATCAAAAATCTTCGTTAAAGCTCCCTCAGATTTACCGTTTACTATGTTAACGGTGATACCATCTGCTGTTGCAATCTTTGCGGCTATGAGTTTTGACGACATGCCCCCAGTGCCGCATGTGCTTGATGAACCACAGGCGGCTTTCTCATGTTCGGGTGTGATTTTTTTCACGAGCGAGATTATTTTTGCTGCTATATTATTACATGGGTCTGCATCATAGAGGCCGTCTACATCGGACAGTATCACAAGCCGGTCAGTGTTGAGCAGTGAGGCAACAAGGGCAGCGAGGCGGTCGTTGTCGCCGAATTTAAGTTCATCTACAGAGACGGTGTCGTTTTCGTTGATAATGGGGATGATATTAAAATCAAGCAGCGTTCTCAGCGTATTTCTGGCATTTAAATAGCGCCGTCTGTCTGAAAACACATCCCGTGTGAGCAGCACCTGTGCAACTTTTTTATTATACGTGCCGAATGCCCTCTCATAAGCCCAGACCAGGGAGCTTTGCCCGGCTGCGGCGGCTGCCTGTTTAATGTTAATTTCTTTGATTGGCCCTTCGATGCCGAGCTTTCCCCTTCCTGCGGCCACAGCCCCTGATGATACAATTACAGCTTGATGACCAATGTCGCGCAGTCCTGATATATCGTGTGCCAGACGGTTAATAACTGCCTCGTTGAGGCCCTCCGGTGTGGTGATGATACTGCTTCCAATTTTAATAACTAAAGTTTCTTTCCGGGTTGGGGTTTCCACTGGGAGGCGTTAGTATATAGCTTTAATTTTATCGTATATTTCGTTTGGCTTTATCATCGCTCCACCTGGTCTGCCGTAGAACAGCACATCGGCCTGACCGTTAATGGCAAGTCTAACGTCTTCTATCATCTGCCCTGAGTTAAGCTCTACGACGAGGACTTTTTTTCTGCCCCCTGATACCAGCGTAGTTAGTGCCTCATCCGGATATGGAAACAGGGTGATTGGCCGAAACAGACCGACTTTATATCCCTCGCGCCTGAGTGCAGTAACAGCAGAGTAGGCGATACGGGCGGCTGAACCGAAGGCTGCCACTACTACATCGGCGTCTTCTGTGTATATGGACTCGGAGCGCGTCTCTTCTTTTTTCATCGTATCGTACTTAGCCTGCATCTTGAGGTTATGGTTTTCAAGCTCATTGTCACCCATGAAGAGGGTTTTTATTACGTTTGGTTTTCTATTCAGACAACCCGTTAGTGCCCATGTTTTTTCTGGAAGGGCAGGCATTATATGAGGATTTGGTGTAAAGGGCTCCATCATTTGTCCAAGAATGCCGTCTGCAAGTATGAGTACGGGGTTTCTGTACTGGTCTGCCTTGTCGAAGGCGAGCATTGTGAGGTCCCACATCTCTTGAACATTATGCGGTGCGTAGACTAACAGCCTGTAGTCGCCATGTCCGCCGCCTTTGACGGCCTGAAAGTAGTCGGCCTGTGAGCCTGATATATTGCCAAGCCCCGGGCCTCCGCGCTGAATATTGACAATCAGGGCAGGCAGTTCTGCCCCTGCAAGGAAAGACAATCCCTCCTGCTTGAGGCTTATCCCCGGAGAAGAGGACGATGTCATTGCCCGCACACCTGCTGCTGCCGCCCCGTAAACCATGTTAATGGCGGCAATTTCACTCTCTGCCTGGATGAATATACCATTGACATCAGGCATTCGCTCGGACATGTACTCTGGTATCTCGTTTTGAGGTGTTATTGGATAGCCCGCGTAGAAGCGGCAGCCTGCCTCAATCGCCGCCTCTGCTATGGCCTCGTTGCCTTTCATCAACACCTTTGACGACGGTGATTGCTTATTTATAATCCTATTCCCCATATTCAAACTAATCTTGTTTTGTTAATTCAGCATATGCTAAATCCGCACGACATTATAACATAGCGGTGTTCTTAGCCGCAACTTCTAAATTAGCAATTTAGCGGTTGTATTTACTTATGAATGAAATGTATAATTCTTTCATGGACGCTGACAGGCCTGCTAACGAGATTGTCATATCAAACTATGATATTGCTGCATGGGTTATAGTTGTAATACTGTTGTTTCTAGTGATAAATCTTCATTTGTTGTCTGCCTTACTGAGCGGGCTGCTTGTCTTTGAGCTTATACATGTGCTTTCCAATAAGATCAAGGTCAAGGGGCTTACTAGTCGTGCCTCCAAGATGATAGTTGTAGCGCTGCTTGGGATTGTCGTTGTAACGGTGGTGCTGTTAGTGTCGTTGGGCATTGCTGGTTTTTTCAGAGGCAGTTCAGGTAATGTTCAGGTTTTGCTTCAGAAGATGGCCGATGTTATTGACAATTCCCTGAGTTCACTTCCCGTGTGGATTACGAACCACCTGCCGACGGACGCTGAAGGAGTTAAGAGTTCCGTATCGGAGTTACTGCGTAAACACGCCGCTGAACTTCAGTCAGTGGGTAAACAAGCGGCCAGAGTTGCTGCCCATGTTCTTATTGGAATGGTTATGGGGGTACTCTTAGCGTTGAGTGAAATCAGCGACGAGCAGAGCCACGGGCCGCTGGCGAAGTCCCTGTTGGAGAGCATTTCAAGGGTTGCCTTCTCATTTAGGCGCGTGGTGTTTGCTCAACTGCGCATATCTGCTATAAATACAACTTTATCGGCTGCCTATCTTGCCATAATCTTGCCATTACTTGGGATACATTTACCATTAATCAAGACAATGATATTAATTACGTTTCTTGCCGGTTTACTGCCGGTTATAGGGAACCTGATTTCCAATACGGTAATTATAGTTGTAAGTCTGAGCAATTCGTTTAACGTCGCAGTGGCATCGATGGTCTATCTTGTGGTTATACATAAGCTTGAGTATTTTTTGAATGCTAAAATTGTCGGCACACAGGTAAAATCAAAGACATGGGAGATACTGATTGCGATGCTCGCAATGGAGGCTGCGTTTGGTCTGCCTGGCGTCATAGCTGCCCCAATATACTACACATATCTCAAGAAAGAACTTACAGACAAGGGGCTGATCTAAAGAAATCTCACCATTCAGGATATGACTTGGAGACAGGCGGCGGATATGAAGAACAAATGGTACTGGGAGAGGCAGCAATGACCAGGAAAGTATTGATAGTGGGCAGCAATAGCGATGACATATTGCAGTTGACGAAGTTGCTTGAGATGGTTTGCGGCGATTTTCAGGTTGATACCGCCACTTGTTCCACAGATGCAATATCTTACATGGAAAGCAACAAGTATGAGATATGCCTGTTTGAATACCGGCTCTCCGATATGAATGGCATAGACCTCTTACGCGCTGTTAGAAAAAAGGGGATTAACTATCCAGTGATATTCCTAACCGAGGCATCCGACCACAATATCGTTGTCAAGGCCATGAAAGCTGGTGCTTTGGATTATCTTCAAAAGACTGATTTATCGCAGGAGATGCTTTGTCACAGCATAAACGCTGTTATAGAGTTATCCAGAAAAAACGAGGAGATCAGGAGTATGAAGGATTTTTATGCCGATGTTATCGATGGTGTTGCTGAACCTATAATGGTAATAAACCTTAGCTATGAAGTCATTTTATTAAACAGAGTTGTGCGTGAGAAGTACCCTTTGCCGTCAGAAACTGAAGAGCCGCGGCTGTGCTATCAGGTTTCTCACTGCTGCGATAAACCATGTGATGGGACAAACCATGTCTGCCCGTTAACTCTGGTTTATGAATCAGGGCATCCGATAAAAGTCGTACACGAACATTATCAGAGAGATGGTGAAGTGAGATTTATTGAAATTTTGGCGTCCCCTCTGAGAGGTTCAGACGGCGAGATTTATGCCATTGTAGAATCCACACGCGATATAACTGAACGGAGAATTGCCGAAATTACGTTAGAGTTTAAAGTCAATCATGATTCTCTGACAGGACTTCCCAACCGGCTTTTATTTAATGACCGCTTATGTCAAGCAATGGCTATCGCTAAACGCTATAAAAAGATATTTGCCCTGTTGTTTTTAGACCTGGATAATTTTAAGGATGTCAACGATAATTTGGGACATGAGACAGGTGATTTATTACTTATAGAGGTTGGCAAAAGACTAAGAGAAAGCGTGCGTGAGTCTGATACCGTTGCACGGCTTGGCGGTGATGAGTTTACAGTTATCATCCGTAATGTAGAAGATATAAACTCTGTAGCCCTGGTAGCTGATAAAATTAAAGATAATATTTCGAGGCAGTACACGCTGAACTCCCACACCGTATCTATTGGAGTAAGCATCGGTATCTGTTTATATTCAAACGACGCTACAAATGCTGAAGTGCTTATGAAAAGAGCAGACTCCGCCATGTACCACGCAAAGAAATCTGGAAGGAATTGCCATCAGTTTTATACCGGTGGTTCGTTAATAGAGCCGGGAATTTAGATTCTCTCATTCAAGATTTGACATCGATAGCAGTTCTATGCTAACATTATTAGGATACGGTGGGCATAGCTCAATTGGTTAGAGCACTGGACTGTGGCTCCAGTGGCTGGGGGTTCAAGTCCCCTTGCTCACCCCTTCAAAATTACATGCCGTATATCAGGCGTTTCTTAGTGAGTCCACTATATTCATTCTGGATGCCTTAATAGCAGGTAAAACCCCTCCGGCAAAACCCATTATCAGGGAAAATGCAAACCCCGACAGGACTATTTCAAAGTTTAGAGAAAATGTAAAGGCTAGTTCAGAAAATGTCTGCCAGTTCATCGTGGATACAGTAAAGAACTGTAAAAATGACGCAAAAAATAATCCAGCAGCCCCTCCAACACCCCCTAACAGCAGTGATTCAGAAATAAATGCCATAAGTATGCTAAAGCGTCCGAATCCCAGCGCCCTGAGCGTTCCAATTTCAGCAGTCCTTGTCGCCGTTGCCGTGTACATGGTTATCATTGCCCCGATTATTGCCCCAAGGGAAAATATCAGGGTCAGGGATATCCCCAGAATCGTTAGAAACTTTGACATCATCTCAGACTGCTCCTCGTAGTAGAGATTTTCACGCTTAACGTCAACTTTAAGGCGCGGGTCGTGGAGGATCCTCTCCTTTACACCATCAAACTTATTGCCGCTGTTTAGTTTAAAAATAACTGAAGAGTACACGTTTCTCTTAAAAAACTGAGAAAGCACATTTACATCACCCCAGATTTCAGAGTTAAACCCTCTGTTTTCGGCATCAAATATGCCCACCACCACCCAGTCCTGCATTGCAAAACGAAGAGCCTGTCCAATCTCCGCTGCATTAAATCCCTTTGCAATGCTTTTTCCTATTGCAATCTCCGTTGAACCGGCACGTGGGAATCTGCCCTGACTGAGTTTAACCACAGGTCTTAGCTTATATGACTTGTCCATTACGCCGCGAATTGCCACATTAGCTGGTTTCCCGGTTATTTTCTTAGGAAGACTTACAAGTATTACCAATTCTCGTGCAGAGAGTTTTCTGCCGTCAACATCTGTTTTTGCACTGGAGTGGCTTTCTATAATGTCTGCATCCTCATGGGTTATCTGGCTTTGCATTTCCACCCCTGCCGATTTCCTCAACACTACGACGTTATCTGATGAACCAGTGGTAACAAGTGTCTTGACAAGTCCATTGGAGAGCATCAGCACCGCTGCAAACACAAACACAACAAGGCCCATCCCTAAGGCAGTCAGGGTTGTGGTCAGACGCCGCCTGAGAAGGTTTCTCAGTGAATACTGTAACATCAGCCCTATCATGCAACAGCCCTTAACCCATCCGCTATCTTTATCTTAAGCGTGTACCAAAGCGGTATGATACAAGCCAAAAGCCCCACAGCAACTGAAATCACAGCGTCCATGAGTATTGTCTGCGGTGATACAATAAATACCGGCAAATATGCTGACATATAATCACCAAACTCTTTGACAACCGGAAATGTACACGCTATCGCCACCAGTCCCCCGGCTGTGGTTATAAACAGTGATTCTCCGGCTATCATCATAAATATATATAACGGTTCAAATCCAAGGCTCCGAAACACCGTGTACTCGCGTATTCGCTCACGCACGGTCATTGCCATCGTGTTGCTAACGACAGCCAGTATTATAAATATCACAAGGAAAGAGACCATTTGAACCGCACTCAATATTGCCTCAGTCATAGAGACAAAACTCATCTGAAACGCCTTTTCAGTTTCGGTAAAGGTCTCGGCCATCGAGTTCTTAAACAATTTATCAATCCGTTGAGATACCTCGGCGGCAAGTTCAGGTTTAGTGATGGCAACAATGTACCACCCTATTGAGTCTGCTACTTTGGTTATGTTCATAGCTTTCAACTTTTCGTTAAGATAATCCCAGTGAAAGATAAACTGTGTCTCGTCGGTGTTTTTATCTCGTCCCTTATATATCGCCCGTATTGTGAATTCCCAGGTTCCGGGGAAAATCGTCCCCCGCAAACTAACAGTGTCGCCAATCTTCCAGCCGAATCTTCTGGCGAGTTTCTCGCCAACAACAGCTCCTTTTCTGTCAGTAAGCAGGGCTTTTCTCTGCTGCTCGGCAATCATAAACTCAGGATAAAGCCCCAGAAACGATTTCATATCCATAGCAAAATTGGCAAAAAAGTTCTTCTCATCGATATATATGCCGCCAAACCAATTCCCGCATGACACGCCAGAGACGCCTTCAACCTGCCTGATTTTTTCCTTATACGAAAGCGGCAGAAAGAAATTCAATGAAATGGCATTACGCGTAATTAGGCGGTTTGCTGCGGCTGCGTCAACTCCGGCATACCACGCATCTACCATTGTACGCAGCATCCCAAACGCTAACACTGCTACTGTGACTGCAAGCATTGTCAGTGCGGTTCGCAGCTTGTGTCGCAGTGAGTTTCTGAGTATCAGCTTAAAGAGGAACAAGTTTATTTTCCAGAGTGTGTGAAGATGGATTCGGTAAGGACGCCTTTGTCAAAGTTTCTGATGATATGAGCTGTTTCTGCCGCCCTGGGGTCATGGGTTACCATGATGATGGTCTTGCCGTGCTGAGTATTTAGTGTTGTCATAAGTTCTAAAATATCTTTGGCGCTGTGGCGGTCAAGGTCACCTGTAGGCTCATCTGCAACTATTATTGTGGGGTCGGTGACAATGGCGCGGGCTATGGCAACACGCTGCTGCTGCCCACCGGACAACTGAGACGGGTAGTGCCGGGCTCTGTCAAGGAGATTAACCACGCGCAGGGCCGACGCAGCGTGCTCAAGCCGTTGCCGCTTGCTAAGGTTTGTAAGAATGAGCGGAAGTTCCACATTCTCCTCTGCACTAAGCACCGGGATAAGGTTATAAAACTGAAAAATGAAACCCACATGGGTTGCCCTCCAGCGGGACAGTTCACTGTCGCTTAATGCCGTAATATCCACGCCGCCAACTCGTATTGTGCCACTTTCAGCAGTGTCTATTGCCGCAATCAGATTTAAAAGCGTACTCTTACCCGAACCTGATGGCCCCATCAAAGCTAAAAACTCCCCTTGTTCTACAGACAGGCTTAAGCCTTCAAGCACTGGAATCTTCTCACTTCCACGCACATATGATTTCCAGACGTTTTCTATTTCAACTATAGGGTTAATTGTTACTTCTCTTTAATTTTAATCTTTTGGCCGTCTCTGAGTTTGGATATATCACCAGAGGCCGCTTTATCGCCAACCCTGAGGCCCTCTGTGATTTCTACCAAATCGCCATATATCTCGCCGGTCTTTATTGCAGTTTCCCTAAGCGTTCCGTCATCTGTTATGACAAACACCGACTGCCTGTGTTTTGAAATTACAGTTGCATTGACGACAATGCGGGGGTGTTTTTCAGAGTCCGTGACTGCTCTGGACAGAAATGCAACCTTTGCGCTCATCTCTGGGAGGATTCTCTGGTCTTTTTCAATAAAATTCACCTTAACAGTGATGGCCCCCTTTGTCCTGTCTGCAGTGGGGACTATCATATGCACATCGCCGTGCAGTCGTTTATCAGGTATGGCATCGAGGGTTATCTCACATGGTTGAGTTGCTTTGATCTTCTCTATGTTAGACTCTGAGACATCCACCTCCACCATCATGGAGCTTAAATCAGCGATGCTGACTACGGCGGCCTTAACGTTTGCAGTGGCGCCAAGTGGTGTGATAATATCCCCAACATCGGCGTTTTTTGTAAGAACCACGGCGTCAAAAGGGGCGCGTATTATTGTGTATTCAGCATTTACGACAGTTGAGCGGAGGGCTGCTTGAGCGGCAGTGATTTTTGACTGTGCTGCATCTTTTTGAGCGGCTGCAGTTTGGTATTTCATCAGGGCATTGTCGTAGTCCGCACGGGAGACATAATCCGCTTCGGAGAGCTTTTTAATTCGCTGGTAGTTGAGTTCTGCATTTTTCAGTTGTGCCTCTGCAAGGTGGAAATCGTGTTTAGACACCTGAAGATTTGCCGCTGCCTGGTCTTTGGCTGCAATCACATCGTCGTTTTCAAGCCTTGCTATGATATCACCCTTTTTGATACGGCTGCCCTCTTCGACATTAATAGAAATCAGCCTGCCCGTGATTTTAGATGAAACTGCCGCCCTGCGCTCTGCAACCACATACCCGCTTGCGTTTAATACCGTCACAGACTCAGACGGGTACATAAGCGACACTACCGATGAGTCAACCGCTAAAACCCTGGCCACCCTGATGTAATAACCAGCAGCAGCAACTACCACCAATGCTATGATAATGACAAGCGCTTTGTGCTTCTTTCGTTTAACAAAAGATGTGCTTTTATCTATGTTTAGTTCACTGAGCAATGTATCAGGCATAACAGTTAATCGCAATTATATCATATTAAGCCATTTTTACAACAGAATCGAAAATTGACTGCCCTGGCGCTGGGGTGTCACTAATTGACATAAGTGGAAAGGTCCCTGTAGAATCAATATATGCGCCTGTAGCTCAGGGGATAGAGCGGAGGTCTCCGGAACCTCAGGCCGGAGGTTCGAATCCTCTCAGGCGCGCTTACTCACTATGACAAACATTGTCTTTACCAACTATGCTAAAATACCTCTATGGTGGTTTATGGCAATACGCAGGGGATAAAGAAAAAGTCCGTCACAGGGCTTGAGAAGATTTACCGCCGGAAGGTTCCACCAGACAGGATTATCTCACAGGAACTTGCCCGCTATCTCACTGAGTTGTCCTCAGAGATTAACAGGCAGCTTGGGGTGCTTATTACACGCGGCGGCACAGTCAGCCATGTCATTGTCGGCGACGCTGGTTCAATATTTCTTCCTGAACTCTCGGCATACCCGCTCGGGAAAAAATACCTCCGCGGACTCAGATTTGTCCATACACATCTGAAAAATGAGCCGCTCACCCACGACGACCTCACAGACCTCGCCCTGCTGCGTTTTGACTATATTGCCGCTATCGGCATAAGGGACGCCCTGCCAGACAGGTTTTATACCGCTCATTTGACCGCCAATATTGGTGATAAGCCATATGAGATTAACCCGGCTGTTAATTTTTATAACGATACAATTGATTTCCTTGCCCACATCGAGGCCATTGAAGAGGAGATGGGGCGGCAGCGCCCACAAGCGGCAGACTCAGCCGCTGAAAAGGCCATTATTATAGCAGTATCTCAGGCGCCGAAACATGAAATTGAAGAGACCCTTGATGAATTACAGGAGCTATGCGCCTCAAGCGGTATTGCCACTGTTGACAGGGTCATTCAACGCCCGAAGGAGATTAACCCAAGATACCTGCTTGGCGCGGGAAGGCTCAGGGACTTAATTATAGACGCCCTCGCGAAGGGGGCAACCCTCCTTGTGTTCAACGAAAACCTGACGCCCTCTCAGTCGCTGGCCATTGCTGAGTTAACAGAGATAAAGGTCATCGACCGGACGGCGCTTATTCTTGACATCTTCGCGCGCCGCGCTATGAGCCGTGACGGAAAGGTGCAGGTAGAGCTTGCCCAGTTGAAGTATCGCCTGCCTCGCCTCACAGGTAAAGGCACCGCTATGTCACGCCTCACCGGTGGCATCGGAGGGCGAGGTCCCGGTGAGATGAAACTCGAAATAGACCGCCGCCGCGTCAGAGACAGAATAAATATTCTCGAAAAAGAACTTGAGAAACTCTCAATGGCGCGTAAACAACGCCGTGCCCGCCGCAGCAACAGCACTCTGCCAATTGTATCCATTGTCGGCTATACAAACGCGGGTAAATCAACCCTGCTTAACAATCTCACCGAAAGCGCCGCCTTTGTCGAGGACAAGATGTTTGCTACTTTAGATACCTCCACACGGCGTCTCCGATTCCCCGAAGAAAGAGATGTTATTATAACCGATACGGTTGGCTTTATTAAGGACCTGCCGCGAGACCTCATCACGGCATTTAAGGCAACCCTCGAGGAGCTTGAAGATGCCGACACACTCATTCATCTCGTTGATGCATCTAATCAAAGATTTGAACAACATATCCAATCTGTAGAAACAATATTGAAAGACCTGGGGATTGACTCAAAACCTACTTTACTTGTGTTTAACAAAACAGATAAAATCCATGAGGATGAATTAGAGGGTATATTAAGGAGATATGGGGCAGTTGGTATATCTGCTGTTAATCCTTCGACATTCGGGGCGTTGCTTGAGACACTGAAAGAGCGGGTCTTTGGACGGCGTCATCATCAAGAGGCGGAGGGAACAGATGGAGTTTGAACCAAAGTGGATAGCGTGGGAGATAACACGGCGGTGTAATCTGCGCTGCGTACACTGCCGCTCATCAAGTGAGGCTGCCGTAAGCGGTCATCCGGATTTTTCGTTTGATGAGGCTTGCCGCGTCCTTGATGATATTGCAGGCACAGCCAATCCCGTTATTGTACTTACTGGTGGTGAGCCGCTCATTCGTGGAGACGTGTTTGATATTGCCAGATACGGTGCCTCTAAAGGGCTTCGCATGTGTCTTGCCACAAACGGGACACTGGTAACTGACGGCATCTGTGCCGCCATAAAGGACTCCGGCATTAAGATCGTATCCCTGAGTATCGACGGCCCAACAGCAGAGATACATGATAATTTCAGAGAACACAAAGGCGCCTTTGACGGCACAATTCAGGCAGCGGGGTTGTTTAAAAAACACGGTATAGAATTTATCATTAACTCATCGTTTACAAAGAGAAACCAGGCAGAAATCCCTGCTGTTTATGAACTGGTCAAAAAACTTGGCCCTACGGCGTGGTATATGTTTATGATAGTACCAACGGGCAGGGGGCTTGACATAATGGATGAGCTTATATCAAAAGAAGACTACGAAAAAATCCTTAACTGGCACTATGACATGGAAAAAAATGAATCAGACATGCTTGTTAGACCTACATGTGCCCCCCACTATTATAGAATAGTCCTGCAGCGTGCGAAGACTGACGGCGAAAAAATGAAGCAGCGTACATTAAAATTCTCAACCGGCGGCAGCAAGGGCTGCCTTGCTGGGCAGTTGATATGTCTTATTGATGTAGATGGCAGGGTGCTGCCCTGTAGTTATTTCCATGTACCGGCTGGAAATATCAGGGAACAGTCCTTTAGAGACATTTGGGACAATTCCGAGCTGTTTAAGGATATGAGGGATTTCAAGGGCTATAAGGGCAGGTGTGGCAGATGTGAGTTTCTCAAGGTATGCGGAGGGTGCCGTGCTAGGGCATATTCAATGTGCGGCGATTATATGGAAGAAGAGCCATTTTGTGGTTATCAGCCGACTAAACTGAATAAACACTGAATAAACAAGGAGGTAAGCTGCCCCATGAATAACACTTTTATATATGCCTGCGCGGGCAGGAAGACGGACTATACGCCTGTGTGGATTATGCGTCAGGCGGGGCGGTATCTGCCTGAGTATCGCAAGATTCGTGCGAAGGTAGATTTTCTGACCCTTTGTAAGACCCCGGAGCTGGCAGCAGAGGTCACTGCACAGCCGGTTGACATACTTGGCGTTGATGCGGCGATATTGTTTTCAGACATCCTGATACCCATAGAAAAAATGGGGCTGAAGCTAAAGTTCTATGAAAAGAAAGGTCCGAAATTCAGTAATCCCGTCAGAACCCAAAAAGATGCAGATAGGTTAAAAATTATAAACCCAGACGAGGATGTCCCCTATGTGCTTGAGACGATAAGGATACTTCGCAGGGGGCTAAAAGTCCCGCTCATTGGTTTCTCAGGCGCCCCGTTTACGGCGGCTACGTATATGATAGAAGGCGGCAGCTCGAAAAACTTCCTCAAAACCAAGCAAATCATATACAACGACCCCCAACTTTATCAATCACTGATGGAGAAAATAACGGAGACTACTATTGCATATCTCTCTGCCCAGATAAAGGCCGGGGCGCAGGCCGTACAGTTATTTGACTCGTGGGCGGGTGCGCTTTCGCCGTCGGATTATGAGACTGCGGCGTTTCCCTATGCCAAAAAAGTAATTGAGGCATTAAAACCCCTTTCAGTACCAATCATATATTTTGTAAACGACTGCGCTGGTATTCTTAGTATTGCGGCAGAGGCGGGGGCAGATGTAATGGGTGTGGATTGGAGAATTGACATGTCAGAGGCGGTTATAAAAACACATAAACACACCATACAAGGCAATCTCGACCCGTGCGTACTTTTTTCAACGAAAGGCCATATAAAAGAAACGGCGTTAGAAATACTCAAAAAGGCAAAACTGGCAAGGGCGCATATATTCAATCTTGGACATGGTATCCTGCCAGAGACGCCGCCTGAAAACGTAAAGACCCTTGTTGAAATAGTACACGAGGCCAGCGCTATTTAGAAAATACGCGGACAGTGATTTCTAAAGAGGACAAAGTGCATAAGAAATATGACCTGACACTTAAGGACTTGCTTAAAGACATACCGGTTAAGTTTCTTAAAATTCTTACAGGGTATGAAAATGGAAAATTTCTCGATTGCCAGCTTCCCAATATTCAACTCAATGAGATGGATTTACTCATAGAACTCCCAGATGGCAGCCTTCTGCACCTGGAAATTCAGAGTACTAACGACATGGAAATGCTCAAAAGAATGTATCTTTATTCGGCGCTTGTTTATAATCAGTACGAGAAACTGCCCAGACAGGTGGTTTTATATGTGGGAGATAAACCCCTCAACATGAAAAATAAAGTAGGCAGTTATTCGTATGAATTACTTGATATTCGGGACATCGACTGTTCAGAGCTGCTGCAAAGTGACAAACCCGAAGATATCGTGTTGGCTATATTATGCAAATCGGACAATATGGACATTACTATTGCCAAAATCTTAGGGAAATTGTCCATGTTACCGTTAAGAATAAGGAAAGACTACATTTTGAAATTGCTATATCTATCAGACTTGCGAAAGTTGTATAATAAGGTTACTCAGGAGGTAAAGAAGATGCCTATAACGATTGATATAAATGAGAGTGATTTATATAAGGAAATCTTTTTTAAGGGCAGAGTTGAGGGCAGAGTCGAGGGCAAACTGGAAGGCAAAGTTGAGGGCAGAGTTGAGGGCAAACTGGAAGGCAAAGTTGAAGGCAGAGTTGAGGGCAAACTGGAAGGCTTACTTGAGGGGATTGAGTTGGGACTTGAACTCAAATATGGTTCAGCCGGGCTTGAGCTGATGGATATAGTTCGCATTATATCCACTGTTGACAAATTAGAGGAATTTAAAAATATTATCAGGAAATCTGATTCGTTGGATAAATTGAAGGAATTTTTAGGGAAAAGCAATACCCAATCGTGATGCGAGAGATAAAAAGCTATACTACTGTCTGGAAGGTGGATGTCCAGGCTCATCAGATTCAAAGGGGCGAAGCCCCATAGAGGGGGTGCAGGGGACAAGTTCCCTGCCGGGAGTTTGAGGGCAGAGCCCTCATTCTTCAAGTTAGTTCTGCTACGAGGGTGATTCATGGAGACGATTGGTGTCTTGTTACTAAACCTTGGCGGCCCTGATTCGCTGGATGCCGTGCGCCCATTTCTTTATAACCTGTTTTCTGACAGGCTGATAATAAAACTTGGCCCGCCGTTTATGCAAAGGCCAATAGCCGCCCTGATAGCTGCAACAAGGGCAGAGAAAAGCCGCTCCATGTACGCACAAATAGGCGGCTGCTCACCGCTTTCTCGTATCACCACAGACCAGGCAGAGGCACTGTCAAATGCCCTGAGTAAACCGCAGTTTGCCGTATTTACAGGCATGAGATACTGGCATCCATACATAGAGGACGCAGTGAAAACGGCCTATGACTCAGGCATAAGGGAATTCATTGCCCTCAGCCTTTATCCACATTACAGTCTTGCCACAACCGGCTCTTCATTTGGTGAACTTGAGCGTGTGCTGTCAACTAAATATCCTGCCAGATGCAGGTATATAAGATCGTGGCCTGATAACCCCCTCTATATTGCTGCCCTTACTGAGCTTATTAACGAGAGTGTTGCAGAGTTTGATGGCAGAAGCCCACATATAATATTTAGTGCCCACGCACTGCCGGAGTATTTCATTATACAAGGTGACCCCTACGTTACTGAGATAAACAAGACTATAGACGCCCTCAGACCGGCACTCAAGGGGCGCGAGATTCACCTGTCTTACCAGAGCAGAAGCGGCCCTGTTAAGTGGCTTGAACCATCAACAGAAGCAACTATTGAAATGCTCGCCGGGGACGGTATAAAGGACATACTTATAGTCCCAATAAGTTTCGTCTCAGACCATATAGAAACTTTATACGAGATAGATATTTTTTATAGGGATTTTGCATTAAAACGTGGTATAATCCTAAAGAGGGTTAAATCGCTAAACACGCACCCTGTATTCATACAGGCGCTAAAAACCCTGATTAACGAGGTACTTGAAAAATAAAACATAGGGTAGGGGCGGATGAAATATAAGAATTTCCTGCACATCGGAACATGAAAACAGCGATAATTGGCGGTGGTATCTCCGGGCTTGCCCTTGGGTTCTTATTGAAGGATGCCTGTCCCAGTGAAACTATAACCATATATGAGGAACTATCGCGTCCAGGCGGCAAAATCTGGACTGAAAGACAAAACGGCTTCCTGCTTGAGGGCGGCGTAAACGGCTTCCTCAATAATAGACCAAAGACCATTGAGCTTGCGGCAGCCCTTAATCTCATGCCGCTTAAAAGCAGCGACAAGGCACGAAAGAGATATGTATACTCACGCGGCAGGCTTAATCTCATCCCTGAGGGTGCATTGGATTTTTTCCAATCCGATTTGTTAAGCGTTCAAGGCCGATTGAGGATAATACTTGAGACCATAGCGCCGCGCTCTGCCTCTGCTGATGAGACGCTTTCTGAGTTTGCCATCAGGCGGCTTGGTCGCGAGTCATATGAGACGCTGATAGACCCGATGGCATCGGGCATCTATGCAGGGGACTCGACACAGTTGTCACTGAAATCGTGTTTTCCGAAGATATATAACCTTGAGGCCAAATACGGCAGCCTGATACTTGGAATGCTCAGGATGAAATGGGCGGCAAGGAAGACAGGCAAGAGCGTATCAGCCGGACCGGGTGGTGTGCTGACCTCGTTTCAAGATGGGATGGGTACATTAATCAACGCCCTCGCTGCAAAACTTGGCAGCGCCCTTGTCAATAACCGGCGCGTTATAGCAATAGAAAAGAATGCCGATAAGTATCAAATAAATTTTAAAGATGCCCCGCCGGAAGAGGCAGACATAGTGGTGCTGGCAGCCCCGGCACACGCGGCAAAAGATATGTTAAAGGGCCTTGACAAGGGTATATCAGAGTGTCTTGCAGAAATCCCCTATCCATACGTAACGGTAGTCTCGATGGCATTTAAGCGTGAGGCGGTTAAGAGTAATTTCGATGGGTTTGGTTTTCTAATCCCATATAAGGAAGGCAGAAAGATTCTGGGGACACTATGCGACTCAAGTACATTTACAGGCCGTGCGCCAGAGGGGTATATGCTCTTTCGCACGATGCTTGGAGGGGCAAGGGCATCTGATATTGCAGCCCTCGATGACGAGAAAATTATTGATACCGTATTTTCTGAGCTTTCTGATATAATAAAAATAAAAGGGCAGCCGGAATTGGTAAAAATATTCAGACATGAACGCGCCATACCACAGTATAACAAAGGGCACGCTGCCCGATTAGACACTATCAATGAGTCCCTGAAGGCACACGACGGACTCTACCTCCACGGAAACTCATACATAGGAATAGGCGTAAATGACTGCATTGAAGCGTCATACTCGCTCTGCAGCACAATAATGGGGAGATACCGTCTTAAAGGTGATAAATCATGAGGGCTACTAAGGGCCCTGCTATAATACGTTAACGTAAGGAGGCCATAATGACGGAAGAGGAGATCATCGAACGCCTGAGGCAGCAAAACGAATTATTCAAGCAGCTAGAGGAAGATCACAGGACTCTTGATACACAGATTGACGAAATTGACAAGAAGAGATACCTGACAACAGAAGAGGACATCAGACGAAAGGAACTGCAAAAGACCAAACTCTACAAAAAAGATAAAATAGCGGAGATGATAAGGGAGTACAAACGGTCGCTGAATTAGTTCAAATAAGGAGACACGAGATAATGCGAAGCGATAAGATAAAAAAGGGTGTGGACAGGGCGCCGCACCGTGCGTTGCTTTACGCAACAGGCATCCCGAAGACAGAAATGAACAAGCCCTTCATAGGCGTTGCAAGCAGCTTTACCGATGTAATCCCCGGACATGTGGGTATGAGAGAGCTTGAGCGTTTTATAGAGAAGGGGGTTCACACGGGAGGCGGGTATCCGTTTTTCTTTGGAGTTCCCGGCATATGCGACGGAATAGCTATGGGGCATAGCGGGATGCACTATTCGCTTCCATCAAGAGAACTGATAGCAGACATGGTAGAGACAATAGCAAACGCGCATCAGTTTGACGCACTGGTATTACTAACTAATTGCGATAAGATAACCCCTGCAATGCTGATGGCCGCAGCCCGTGTAAACATACCATCAATAATTGTAACGGCCGGGCCGATGCACTCCGGATATCTCAAAGGAAAACGTCTGTCGCTGGTTAATGACACGTTTGAGGCCGTCGCACGGCACAGGCAGGGCCTGATAGGGGATAAAGAATTAGGTGAGCTTGAGATGTGTGCCTGCCCGGGCGCGGGTTCGTGTCAGGGCATGTATACGGCCAACACGATGGCCTGCGTGACGGAGTCCATTGGGATGTCTCTGCCCTACTGCGCCTCATCTCTGGCCATATCTTCAGAGAAAAAACGCATTGCCTTTGAAAGCGGCAGAAGGGTAGTCGAGCTAGTGAAAAAAGGTATAACACCCAGAAAGATAATGACGAAAAAGGCATTTGAAAATGCGATAAGGATTGACACCGCACTTGGCGGCTCAACCAACACGGTGCTTCATATTCCGGCGATAGCCCACGATGCAGGTGTGAAACTGCCTATAGATGTATTTAATGAATTAAGCAAGACAACACCACACATAGCCAACATGCTCCCAGGCGGGCAGCACTACCTTGAGGATTTGCACTATGCTGGGGGAATCCCTGCGGTGCAAAAGCGGCTCTCGCACCTTTTGCACGACCATATCACAGTATCGGGCAGAAAGGTATTTGAAATCATAGGAGACGCGACCATTGTGGATGAGGACGTAATCGTACCCATCGAAAAGGCATACCACGCACAGGGCGGCATAGCGATAATGAAAGGGACGCTTGCCCCGGGTGGTGCCGTAGTGAAACAGTCGGCGGTGATAGAAAAGATGATGAGATTTGAGGGCACGGCGCGTGTGTTTGAATCAGAGGATGAGGCGATAAAGGTAATACTGGAGGGGAAAATCAAGCCGGGCGATGTAGTGGTGATAAGATGTGAAGGCCCAAAAGGCGGCCCAGGTATGAGGGAGATGCTGACGTCTACGGCGGCAATTGCCGGCATGGGGCTTAGTGAATCAGTAGCGCTGATAACCGATGGCAGGTTCTCCGGCGGCACGCGCGGCCCATGTATCGGGCACGTATCACCAGAGGCGATGGAAGGCGGCCCGATAGCAGTACTCAGAGACGGCGATATAATAAGTATAGATATACACGAAAGACGCCTCGACATGCTGGTTTCAGAAGAAGAAATAAAACAAAGGTTTAAGGGTTGGAAGCCCGCAAAGCCGAAGATAACGACCGGCTACTTATCAAGATATGCCCAAATGGTAACCTCTGCGGGTACGGGCGCCATAATGAAATCCTTCGGGGATTGATACTTTTGACTGTTGACTTGAGAGTACTTCTGCACTCTCAAGTTCTTGCAGCAACCTCAGGGCTGATAATATCTGTTTAACATAAAATATTGTCTAATGAGCCAATTGCAAAATGCTGTAGCTCTTTGTACCTGCAACCTCCTGGATTCCCGTTTTCACGGGAATGACAGACAAGGAAAGACGACATTCTGTTGTAATTCCGACCTCCGGCGGGGTGTCATTCCTGCGAAAGTAGGAATCCAGAAAAGCATCGGTCAGAGCTAAAAATATATAGCGAGTGTCAAAAATCTGTTCGCATTGTCATTGGTGTAAGATAGCAAGAAATCTTACATCTAGATTTTTTAGAAGAGTATATGCATAATAAGTATTGATGCCAGTATCGTTATTAGAACCGAATCCAGAAAACTCGTCGATACATGAGCTTAAAACAACAGCTCGATTAGGGACATATGAAACGTCTCTAAGGTGTACAGCTATTCAGATGCTAATAACAGGTATACCACGAGAACAGATTTTTGACACTCGCTATAAGCAGTATTTTACAACATTTTATGGAATTGTCACCTATATGATGCCATAGAG
>JAMOAZ010000009.1:6675-9149 GCA_039908505.1 Nitrospirota bacterium | reverse complement strand
TTCATGCTTTTATCCTCCTTTTTATCTTTCTGAGGTTTATTATAACATACATCTATCTTTTAGTGATACTCTCAATTTTTACTGTGTTAGACAGTTTTATGTGTAATAATGTACAATATAGCGGAGGAGACATTTGGCGAGCCAATAAGCAATGGAACAGGATCATTACGATATGATAGCCGATTATATGGAGAAAGGATTCTTGGACAATATTATTGATATGTTCAGGTATGAACCTGACATCTATCCCGTTGCTGCAAGGCTGATAAGCGACCAGCGTATGCGTGTGCGCCTGGGGGCAATAGCCCTGCTTGAGTCGTTGGTTGATATGAACTTTGTCTATCTTGAGGCGGTTGCCAACTCCATAACGCCGCTCCTGAAATCAGAAGGTGTGCTTATTAGAGGTGACGCGGCCTACAGTCTTGGCATAATAGGTGACGCCAGGCATATACCTCAACTACAGGACTTGTTAGACGACGAAGTCCCTGATGTTGCTGAATCAGCCATGGACTCAATCGAGGCAATACGACAAAGATTAAACCCCTTGCATCTAAGCGAAACGGGTATATAAGATTGGATAAAATAACTGAACCATTATATGTCATCTCGGCACTGGTGCTGTTTGCAGTGGCAGCGGCAGCAATATTTATATATCTGAAGAGAAAGGAAAAAAAAGAGGCATTTGAAAAAAACTTTGAAAATGCCGGTAAACTCTTCGATGAAAGCAAGTCATCAAAGGCACTGCAAGGACATATCGATGTCCTGGAGGAGATAAACAAAAAGAACAACCCGCTGCTCTATGCACAGGTGAATCATCGAATTGGAATCTGCTACAGGCGGCTTGCCGAAGAAGGGGAAAACGAGAAGAACCTTACATTGGCAATAGAGGCATATGAAGAGGCACTGTCAGTTTATACAATGACTGAGGCAGGAGCTTTGCTAAACGGCGAAAGTTCACCTGACGAGTATGCCATGATATGGTTTGACAAGGGCAATGCCCTATGGGCGCTGTCGGAATTGAGAGACGAGCAAACAAATATTCAAAAAGCCATAAACGCTTACGAGCAAGTCTTGAAAATTTATAACATGGAAAATAACCCTGTAAAGTATGGCACTGTGCAAAACAGCCTCGGCCTTGCTTACTGGGAACTGGCCGGACTTGTTGACAAAGAGGAAAATCTGTCAAAGGCAGCATCTGCATACGAAGAAGCCATAAGAAGCGGGACGTTCGATAAATATCCTGAAGAATGCGCTGAGATTAACCATAACGTTGGGCTGGTTCTGTGGGAACTGTCCACACTCAAAGACAGAGGAGAAACCCTGGCAAAGGCAGCCACATTCGTAGAGGCAGCCGTAAAACTTATAAGCATGGACGCAGCCCCTGTCCAGTATGCCATAGCACAAGACCACTTGGCAGGCATTTATGATGACTTATCAGAGACCGCAGGCCAGACTGATAATTTGCTCAAGGCCGCCGCAGCCTATGAGGAGGCCCTAAAGGTTCGTACCCCTGTTGAATATCCAGCTGAGTACGCAGCTCTGAAAAACAGCCTGGGAAGCACACTTGGGGCATTGACTGATAGCGGCGGCAGTGAAGTTTATATGATGAGAGCAGTCTCTGCTTTTAAAGATGCCCTTAAAATATACACACCCGAAGACTACCCGAAAGACTATGCAATGACTATGAACAACCTCGGCAATGCACACGCGCTCCTCTCAGAAAAACAAGAGGCAGAGGGGAATCTTAAACTGGCCGTCTATGCATTCAAAGAGGCACTAAAAATATACTCACCGGAGGAATTTCCATTAGAGTACTACCTTACACAAAGCAATCTCGGAAACGCCTTCCTGACCTTGTCTGATGTGTGCGACAAAGAGGAAAACCTGATGAAGGCAGCACGCTCATATGAAAAGGCGTTGAAAATCGAAGTCACAAGCCAGTTCCCGCTCAAATATGCCCAAACACAGTATAATCTTGGAGTTGCCTGCTGTGCCCTGTCCAATTTGCAAAACAAAAAAGAAAATCTTAACAAGGCCGCATATGCGTTTGAAAAGGCTATGAACATCTATACCGTAGATGACAATCCTGTGAAGTACTCAGAAATAAAAAATAAACTTGATACCATTCTTCAAAGCCTCACACTGATAGGGCAGTAATAGGTGCTGTGCCGTAACGTGAGATATGCGCGGGCTTGCCTGTTGTCCACGGTGTCCACGCGTCTTAGAATTTATTGTGGCACATTTCGTTCATATGAATATTACATCAATCATTCTGAGCCTATCCGATGATGCGCTCATTTTGCTTACAGCCTGGTATTAAGGATGATGCAAGTTTAGGGTGAGATAGGTCTCATCAGATGTCTTATACTAAGTTGCGTTCATAGAAGTATAGACTTATTTATAGCGAGTGTCAAAAATCTGTTCGTATTGTCCTAGGTATAAGATAGCAAGAAATCTTACATCTAGATTTTTTA
>JAMOAZ010000009.1:0-4545 GCA_039908505.1 Nitrospirota bacterium | reverse complement strand
CACGGCTGTGGCACCTTTAATGCAAAACCTTCCTCATGAAAAAAACGTAAGACTGTCTTATAAGAACATTCAAGTTGGTATGCCTCGGTAATGTATCCATGAAAAGCATTGGCAGTCCAAAAGGTTCGCCCCGTCTGTTCAGGCTCTTCTATCAATTTTACTAATTCTTGAGCCTGTTCCTTTTTTATCTTTTTCGGTCTGCCTGGGCGCTTACGTGTTATTAACCCGTCTACTCCACTTTTATTGAACGCTTTTATCCACTTCTGTATACTTCTTGGTGTGACCGAAAGTGCTTCGTAAATCTGGTCTCGTGGTATACCTGTTATTAGCATCTGAATAGCGGTACACCTTAGAGACGTTTCATATGTCCCCAATCGTGCTGTTGTTTTAAGCTCGTTTATCGACGAGTTTTCCGGATTCGGCTCTAATAACAATGCTGGCATCAATTCTTATTATGCACATACTCTTCTAAAAAATCTAGATGTAAGATTTCTTGCTATCTTACACATAGGACAATACGAACAGATTTTTGACTCTCGCTATAGCATGAACAGTAGGAATCATTCTGAGCATGTCGAAGGATGACTGCTACTGTCATGGTTGTTTTATTACAGGCCCTTACTGGAGCATCTTCACGGCCTTATCAAGGTTTGCCATAACAAGTTCATATAAATGAGGATAGTCATATTGCTGATAAACACTCAACGCCTCTTCGTATGCCTTAACTGCCATAGAGAGGTTTTCTTCTTTGTCCCTGAGATTTGACAGGTTCCTGTAAGCAGCTCCAAGATTGTTTTGCGTTGCCGCGTACTCAAGAGGAAATTCATCGGCGGTTCTTATTTTCAGCGCCTCTGTGTATGCCTCAATCGCCAGGTCTAAGTTATACTCCTTATCCCGCACTTGTGACATGTTCCTGTAGGCAAGTCCAAGACTGTTTTGAGTCCTTGCGTACTCCACAGGATATTTCCCGATTGTTCTTATTTTCAGCGCCTCATTATAAGCCTCAATTGCAAGTTCCAGGTTTTTCTCTTTATCCTGCACCTGTGTCCGTACCTGTGACAGGCTAACGTATGCGTTTCCAAGATTATTTTGTGTTACCGCATATTCCACTGGGTGTTCGTCTTCAGTTCGTATTACAAGGGCCTCCTCGTATGCCCTGATTGCAAGGGTTAATTTGTCTTCTTTATCTTTTCCCCGTACCTCTGACAGGCTCTGATACGCATTGCCAAGATTATTTTGTGTCGCAGCGTATTCCATAGGAAATTTATCAGTGGTTCGTATTATAAGAGCCTCCAAATACGCCCTGACAGCAAGGTGCAAAATCTCCTCTTTGTCGCGTATTTGCGAAAGGACAGAATAGGCGTTGCCAAGACTATTTTGAGTCGCCGCATAGTCCAAAGGATATTTTTCAATTGTTCTTATTTGTAGCGCCTCCTCGTATGCAGTTATCGCGCGTCTGAGGTTGTCTTCCTTGTTATTTATTGATGACAACGTATAATAACAAGCCCCTTCGCCATGTCTTATTCGTGCGTATAGCGGGGGGTGCTTATCCGGTGACAGGGTGTATATGACTTCCGAGTAAATATCCAGCGCCTTGAATGGATTAATATCATGGATATCTTCAGCGCTTTCAATCTTAATGATTATTGCTTCTATTTCTTTATTTTTCTTAGACCGGTACTGCAAATACGATATAATAAATCCTAACAACCCTAATACTGCTCCAATAATTGTATATGTCTCTGTATCAGATAATGCACTCAACATGCTCATGTTTTCACCCATAGCAAATCTGCAAGCACGCCCGCTAGCTGCAACATGAGCCTCTGCTCAGACAGCCACCCCTTGTCCCAAGTCATATATCTTTGGTATAAACTATTGATTGGCATAAACTATTGATGTATTTTTGCATTACTTCTCATAACATTTACAGACCATCACATCACCTCTGTATCATAACGTTTTCACTATAAAATAATAAACATCATACAGAGTTAAAGTCAAGAGGAAACAGCAGGGCAAACGCATTTGAAAGTTCAGGAAGAAATTGCCTATATTTTACTCCGACCGATGCTTTCCTTGATTCCAGCTTCGCTGGAATGACGATAAAAGAGAACGGAATGATATTGTTAGTTATTCTTTGCTCAGTTTTGTCTGTCATTTCCGTGTTTTTTTGTTCTGTCATTCCAGCACATTTCATGAATATGAGCAATATTCGCCCCCGCCCATGAAAATTGAGAGACGATACTTTTAGTAGTTTTTCATTTTACGGTAAACCAGCTATAATTAAGAGAGGGAAATGGTCAATAGGTGGGTCAACCCCGATAGCGAAACTGATCTGGGGATTGTGGCACGAACCCCGCATGTCCATGCCAAATATGGCAACAGTACGCACGATAAAAAGACGTAGATTCATCATAAAAAAAACTATCAAGAGACGGGAGGGGGTTGTGTGTACTAGCTCCGTAGGATTTTCACGGTAAAGCTGGAATCCATAGGAGTTAATAGTTATTGAAACTTTCTAATGTGTTTGCCCTGGAGCCATCCCATGAGCGCTTTATTTGGCCTGTTGCCTGTTGAATAGCACGTTGATTTGACAAAACAAAATTCAACTATACAAAAAAAGCAGTATATGGTAGAATAGTGCGCTTATATCAGGAGGGCAGGGAGTGGAAAAACAGACTATTTTGATAGTTGATGACGAGCGTGATATTCTTGATGCGCTGTCTGATACGTTTATGGGCGATTATGAAGTGTATAAGGCATCCAGCGCTGCAGAGGCAATGGATATTCTTAAGAAAACCCCAGTAGACCTTGTCCTTACCGACCAGCGTATGCCCGGTATGACTGGAAGCGAGTTGCTAGCCAATATAGAAAGTGAATACCCACATATGGGGAAGATTCTTTTGACCGGCTACAGCGACATCACCGCAACTGTCGATGCCATAAATAAAGGCAGGGTTGATAAGTATCTGACAAAACCCTGGGACAACGACAAGTTACGCCGCATAGTCATGGATGTCCTGCAGGTGCGTATGCAGCGTATGATGAACGACAACAAGACCGTCGAGACACAGCTTGTCCAAAGCGCAAAGATGGCCTCAATCGGTGAATTGGCCGCAGGTATCGCACATGAAATAAATAATCCGGTTGGCTTTATACATTCCAATATGGGCAACCTGCGTAAGTTCTTCCTCAAGATAAGCGACCTGATAGCGGTTTACGACGGCTTAGACCTGCCGCCCTCTGCTGTTGAGACAATACAAAAGGTAAAGACTGACATTAACTACGATTACCTGAAGACCAGAATAAACGAAATGATAGAAAGGTCAATAGTAGGCACCGAGCGTATCCAGAAGATAATCATGGACCTTCGCTCCTTCTCCCGCCGCGACACAGGGGAGGCTGCCGAGGCCGATTTAAACGAGGCCATAGATACAACATCAAGATTTCTGACATTCGAGTACAAGGAACGTATTAATATTAACAGGGATTTCGGTACACTGCCAAAGGTGATTTGCAATGTCGGGAAATTAAATCAGGTGTTTCTGAACATCCTTGCCAATGCCTGCCAGGCTATCGAGGGCAACGGCGAGGTAACAATAAAGACGCGCAGCGAAGGCGACAAGGTCAGAATTGAGATAAGCGATACCGGAGCAGGTATTCCGAAAGATAAGATTGATAAGATATTTGAGACATTTTTTACCACAAAGCCGGTCGGTAAGGGCACCGGGCTTGGATTGTCCATAAGTCTGACTATCATAAAACAGCACAAAGGTACTATAAGTGTCGATAGCGAACCCGGCAAGGGTACTACATTTACAATCGTATTGCCGGTTGACAGCCGCGAACCGCAATAATTAGTATCTATAATACGTAGTAATATTCGTTCCCGGTGGTTGTTCTTGTACGTGTTATTTAAGTGGAAGGGGGATATGTACGATGAGCAGTGAGCTATATCTTGATCTGGTAAGTAAGACTATTATTTCGATGTTGTCGAAAGAGATAGCCGCAGATGTTGGCACACAAGTAGGTATGCGCGTCAATGATCTGTTAAATAATACCCTTGCCGGTCTTATATCTGAACAAGTTAAAAACCAGACAGACAGGCTAGGGCACACCATTGTGGAACTTGAAGGTACGCTGAAGCCGCAAATCGGCGAACTCGGCTCACGTATTACGGCAATCTCGGAGCAAATCGTAGAGAAATTGGGTTTGTCCGGCGAAATAGAGTCCGTCAGGACGGCTCTGACCAGTTCTATGGACAATCTCTCCAGGCAGATGACGAATATAACAGAGTCCACCAATGACCTGGTAAAAAAGTCAAATCTCGATCCCCTGAGGCAAGCGGTGGATGAGCTTGGGACGAAGGCAGAGGTGACCGTTAAGACATTAAATACAATGAGCATGGACATCTCTGCCATGAACGAGGCTCGTCAAGGCAATCTTGGTACGCTGATAGAGGGTGTTTCCTCATCAGAACCAAGTCGTTGTATTGTCTCACTCATGGCAGCTAAATCATTCTTTATAGCCCCAGAGGCCGCC
>JAMOAZ010000089.1:0-2934 GCA_039908505.1 Nitrospirota bacterium | reverse complement strand
TCTCTATACAAAAGATGATGGAAGAACAAAATAATACAATTTTATCTACATCTATCGATGGTTTTTGGATAGTGGACATGGAAGGAAATCTAACACAAGCAAATGAAGCATATAGTAAAATGACAGGATATTCACAAGAAGAATTGTTGAGAATGAGAATAAGGGATATTGAAGTGTTAGAATCACCCGATGAAACAAAAAGGCGCATACTAAAAATCATTGAGACAGGCGGAGATAGGTTTGAATCCAAGCATAAGTGCAAGAATGGCAGGATAATTGATATAGAAGCAAGCGTTAATTATTTAAAAACCAATAACTTAATGTTTGCTTTCATAAGAGATATAACAGAGCGTAAGCAAATAGAAGAAGAAATAAAGACAATAAATCTGAACTTACAACAGAGAGTTGATGATGAGGTTGCAAAAAACCGAACCAAAGATCAACTCATGTATGAGCAGTCCCGCCATATTTCGATGGGCGAGCTGCTTGTTAATATATCTCACCACTGGAGGCAGCCCCTCTATGGGGTCGCACTTTCGATTCAAGACATCAAAGATACATATCTGCATGAAGGGTTAGATGAGCAATATATAGATAAGATGGTAACGTTTGCAATGTCTGAGTTAAAGGCGTTATCTGATACCATAGATAATTTTAGGAACTTCTATGTCAGTAAAAAAGAATTAACAGAATTCAATATATCTGGTGCAATTAATGAAGCCCATTCACTTATCTCAGGCTATACTAAAGATAAAAATATGGTTATTGATAAAGAATTAGACGAGACTTTAACAGTGCTTGGATATAAGAATGAGTTTGCTCATGTAATTTTAAACATTCTAACCAATGCCAAGGACAAGTTTGAAAGAACAAATCTTACGTATGGTATAATAAAGATAAGATTATACAGAGATGCTTCCGGCAGGAAAATTATCACCATCGCAGACAACGGCGGCAGCATACCAGAAGATGTAATTAACAATGTGTTTGATCCATATTTCACCACCAAGGACAAGACTAGAGGAACCGGAATGGGGCTATACATGGCAAAGGTGATAATTGAAAGGAATATGAACGGCACCATATCAATAGGCAACATCAATGAATGGTGCGAACTGAGGATAGAACTATGATAAACGAATCCGTTTTAAAAACAGTAACTGTACTCTACGTAGAAGACGATGACTATATAAGAACGCTGCTAGTGTCTAATTGCATAAGTTAGAGATAGTATTTCTTAGTTGCGAGCCGCGAACTTCTCTTTTTCTCCAGACAAATGGCTTTGCTGTAGGGCCATAAACTTGTATAAAATCTTCAATAGCCTTTTTTATGTCATCAGTACTTTTAAAGCTGGCACCTCTAAGCGCCTTACGTGTAAGAATGCCGAACCATATCTCTACCTGATTCAACCAACAAAGAGATACACGTTATATTAGATAATTACTGCACACACAAGAAAAACCATGACTGGCTTTTAAGACACCCGAATGTATATTTCCATTATACGCCGACTTCTGCAAGTTGGTTAAATCAGGTAGAGATATGGTTCGGCATTCTTACACGTAAGGCGCTTAGAGGTGCCAGCTTTAAAAGTACTGATGACATAAAAAAGGCTATTGAAGATTTTATACAAGTTTATGGCCCTACAGCAAAGCCATTTGTCTGGAGAAAAAGAGAAGTTCGCGGCTCGCAACTAAGAAATACTATCTCTAACTTATGCAATTAGACACTAGCAGCGTTCTTATATAGTCATCGTCTTCTACGTAGAGTACAGTTACTGTTTTTAAAACGGATTCGTTTATCATAGTTCTATCCTCAGTTCGCACCATTCATTGATGTTGCCTATTGATATGGTGCCGTTCATATTCCTTTCAATTATCACCTTTGCCATGTATAGCCCCATTCCGGTTCCTCTAGTCTTGTCCTTGGTGGTGAAATATGGATCAAACACATTGTTAATTACATCTTCTGGTATGCTGCCGCCGTTGTCTGCGATGGTGATAATTTTCCTGCCGGAAGCATCTCTGTATAATCTTATCTTTATTATACCATACGTAAGATTTGTTCTTTCAAACTTGTCCTTGGCATTGGTTAGAATGTTTAAAATTACATGAGCAAACTCATTCTTATATCCAAGCACTGTTAAAGTCTCGTCTAATTCTTTATCAATAACCATATTTTTATCTTTAGTATAGCCTGAGATAAGTGAATGGGCTTCATTAATTGCACCAGATATATTGAATTCTGTTAATTCTTTTTTACTGACATAGAAGTTCCTAAAATTATCTATGGTATCAGATAACGCCTTTAACTCAGACATTGCAAACGTTACCATCTTATCTATATATTGCTCATCTAACCCTTCATGCAGATATGTATCTTTGATGTCTTGAATCGAAAGTGCGACCCCATAGAGGGGCTGCCTCCAGTGGTGAGATATATTAACAAGCAGCTCGCCCATCGAAATATGGCGGGACTGCTCATACATGAGTTGATCTTTGGTTCGGTTTTTTGCAACCTCATCATCAACTCTCTGTTGTAAGTTCAGATTTATTGTCTTTATTTCTTCTTCTATTTGCTTACGCTCTGTTATATCTCTTATGAAAGCAAACATTAAGTTATTGGTTTTTAAATAATTAACGCTTGCTTCTATATCAATTATCCTGCCATTCTTGCACTTATGCTTGGATTCAAACCTATCTCCGCCTGTCTCAATGATTTTTAGTATGCGCCTTTTTGTTTCATCGGGTGATTCTAACACTTCAATATCCCTTATTCTCATTCTCAACAATTCTTCTTGTGAATATCCTGTCATTTTACTATATGCTTCATTTGCTTGTGTTAGATTTCCTTCCATGTCCACTATCCAAAAACCATCGATAGATGTAGATAAAATTGTATTATTTTGTTCTTCCATCATCTTTTGTATAGAGA
>JAMOAZ010000088.1:0-3053 GCA_039908505.1 Nitrospirota bacterium | reverse complement strand
GCAGATACGCCCCCTCATCCTGTGCCATCACAATAACTGTCAGGGTCTCTGCCCTGCAAGAGTTCGTCTACTTTTTCGCTGAAATTTTTTAAAGTCTTCTTGTTCTTCTTTCTTTGCCTGAATATGAAAGGGGCTTGGAACTATTTATTCCTCTTAAGAAGTCTATAGATTGTTGTCTTGTGAACAGGATGCCCGACAGACTACTCAAGAGCACTTTGAATCTCTTTAGCAGTAGCTATCTTACCAGGACTCTCCATAAAGGGTTCGAGAAGTGCTTTTTCCTCCTCTGTCATCAAATAACAACGACGCCTCCCTCCTTTCCCTGGTCTTTCAATTAGTATAGGCCCTAAACGATTGTATTCGGAAATCAGATTATGTACCGTTTGTTCTGCAAGTCCAAGATGAAGAGCAATCTCTTTGGCTGCTCTTGGCGCTATCAGTGCATTCTGTATAACCAACCATTTCTGCACACGCCAAAAACCTATGGTCTCTTTAATCTCTCTTTGATCTCTTCTGCGGTTAGATTGGGTAACACCTTCGTTATTTTATTAGCCATTACTTCCTCCTGTTTAGTTTTGAAGATAGTATAGCATATTTACTTATTAGATTGCTACTTAGTATAAAACCAAAGGGGCTTTTGCCACTGAAAACGCCCTCTTAAAACTTTTGTACCTCGGTATTCAAAAAATATCGGAGAAATGGACTCAACCACGAAGAAACTGGGGCCCGACAATTTCTCAGCTTGCCATTTTCTTCGATGGGAGATTATTATTGGACATTGATGTTATGGGCTAAAATCGGGCCTGACACAGTTTAGTTAACAGATCCAAAACATCCGACTTATCCCTCAGCCTTCACATTCGCCAGAACTGAACCCTGTTGAACATCTTTGGGCAGAAATGAGAGAAAAATATCTCCATAATATCGCTTTTAAGTCCATCGATAATCTTGAAGATAGCCTTTGTGCTGCTCTGAATGACATCTCTAACAATCCACAGAGGCTTACTTCTATGACCAATTTCCCTTATATTATATTACCTGTATGATTGCCACTTGGTCTTATCCTTGATACAGCATAACGGGCGGGCTGTCAACAGAACTAAAATCTGCAGACCACATGCTGAACGCGGCAAAAAATCAGGGAAGTAACAGTGTCGTCGTGTGTAAACATATATCCTTAGAGCACAAGTCGAGCTGCTTGTGCCTAACGATAATGCGGCTACTGATACGCTATAAAGCTGATCTGATTCCTGCCTGAGGCCTTTGATTCATAAAGAGCTAAATCTGCTGTTTCTATTAAATCTGTAGCAGTGCCTGCCTCAGGAGGCGTTATCGTGGAAACCCCAATGCTCACGGTGATATGATTTGCCGAAGCAGAGAATTCGTGTGGTATTTGAAGGCTGCTTACAGCGTTCAGAAGCCGTTTTGCAACCTCAACAGCGCCTGCCTGCCCGGTGTCTGGAAGTATGCAGGCAAATTCCTCTCCGCCATATCTGGCAACAAAGTCCATCGCCCTAGGCATTGAGTGCTTTAGCATGCGTGCCACTTTTCTCAGGCAATCATCTCCTGCAGCGTGACCGTAGTTATCATTATATTTCTTGAAATAATCAACATCAATTAACATAAGAGATAAGGGGCTTTTTCTCCTTTGAATGGCGTTCCATTGAAATTCTAAAAACTCATCAAATTTTCTGCGATTAGGGATTCCCGTAAGACCGTCCTCCATAGCCAGTATCTCACATAAGTCCCTTTTTAATTTTAACTCGACATGTGTACGCACCCTTGCTAAAACAATGGGTGCTATAAAGGGTTTTGTAATGTAGTCAACTGCCCCCATCTCGAATCCTTTTATTTCATCCTCCACCATGCTTAACGCAGTGATAAACATAATAGGAATATTCCTGGTTAATATATTGTTTTTCACCCTCCTGGAAAGTTCATAGCCGTCCATCTCAGGCATTAATATATCCAGAAGGATTAAATCAATCTTCTCTTCTTTTGATTCCAGTCGCTTTAGGGCCTGCTCCGCGTTTTTTGCTATGATGGCCCGGAATTCCCCATTTAAAAGGTTAACAAGTACGTCAATATTGGTTTTTTCGTCATCTACGATAAGAATCGTTGGCCGTCTGTACTCTTTAGCCTGCTCCATATTGTCTCCTCTTATGGTCTGTTATAGGCCTGACTTTATTTCTGATATTGTACACACCTTACCACCATCTTGACAAGTATTCTTTTGTTATGACATGTACAGACGATTTATCCAGATTCCATAGATGTTGGTGCAGCGGTAGTTACATATTTAGCGTATCATATAAATTATAATAAACATATGATGTAACAATGTTATATATATGTAATATAAACGATCATTAATGCATAACCATTAGAAATATATATTATAATAACATACTGGTTGACATATAATATATTATAGTATATACTGTTTTCGATAGTTATCATATGATGTATTTTGTCAACTCTCCTTCATTAAAGGGATAAATTCTTTGTCTTAGGGAGGCAGTAAATGAGCTGTGGTACACATTCTTATGGAAACATAACAAAAAACAAAATGGATGCAATACTTAAAGCGTTAACAGACAACGGGGCTTCGATATCAGGCAATAATCCGTGGGATGTTGACACTAACAACAATAAAGTTAAATTAAGAGGGGAGTGGAATGAGGCAGCTTCAACATTAAACATAACTGTTAATGATTCCAATTGGTATGTCCCTTGTTCAAAGATATGGGAAACTGTTGATGACTTGATGCACCACATTCAGGCTTTACCTGATACTGCACTTCCTTCGTAAATCAAAAACACCACCCTTAAATGTGATTATCTGAGCCCTCTTTGAGGGCTCTGTCATTAAGCCATGATAATTTGTGCTGCTAACGATGAAATCTGACACTGGATAGATAAGGTGGTGTATAATATCTCCTGAAAATAAATCAAAGCGTGATGTTCCCCCGATTAAGGAGACTGTTTAACGAACTGTGTCAATCCTAAAAAAGCGAAGGGAGGAGAGGCGGTGTGGTATGAGTGTGTATCGC
>JAMOAZ010000087.1:0-3091 GCA_039908505.1 Nitrospirota bacterium | reverse complement strand
GTGAAAGGCGCGGCGTATGCATCAAAAATACGATGTTACACTAAAAGACATTATGAAGGATATCCCCAAGGTATTCTTAAAAATCCTCACTGGATATGAAACCGGGAAGTTTGTCGATGTCCAGTTCCCAGATATTCAACTGAGAGAACCCGACCTTGTAATCGAAGTAAAAGACGGGAACCTGGTACATATAGAGATACAATCGGAAAACGAACATATGATTAGTCGGATGTTTATGTACTGCGGCTTCATATATAACCAACACAGGAAGTTACCGGTTCAAATAGTGCTATATGTCGGCAACAAACCCATTAACATGCAAAACCAGATAGAAGGCGAAGGAATAAAATACTCATATAAACTAATAGATATAATAGAAATAGACTGTACGCAACTTCTTGAGAGTGACTCACCGGAAGACATAGTGTTGAGCATACTGTGTAAGACCAATGACGTGGATGCCACAATAAGGACAATCCTCGACAAGCTGTCCGGATTACCGGTAAAAGAAAGAGAAGGCTATATTCGGAAATTGCTGTATCTTTCCGATTTACGCAAATTGTATCCAAAAATCAAAATGGAGATAAGCAAAATGCCAATATCAATCGACATAAAAGAAAGCGATATATATCGGGAAGGCATGGAAGATGGCCTGCTTAGAGGCAGGAAAGAGGGCAGAGAAGATGGTCTACTCAGAGGCAGAGAAGACGGTCTACTCAGAGGCAGGGAAGAGGGTTTGATTGAAGGTATAGAATTAGGGCTTGAACTTAAATTTGGTTCATCCGGAGTCGAATTAATGGATAAGGTCAGGGCTATATCTTCTCTAGACAGATTGGAGGAATTCAAAAACCTTATCAGAAAGGTCGGCTCGATAGAGGAATTGAATGTGTTTTTGAACATATAAAATACACATGCACGAGAAGAATGAGGGCTCTGCCCTCAAACTCCCGGCAGGGAACTCGTCCCCTGCACCCCATCTATGGGGCTTTGCCTAATAATTATAAAATAGTTGAATACCAACATGCCAAGCGGTATAAACAAGAGCATGTACTTCTGAACTGTATCTTCGTATTTAAAGACAACGGTATGGCGGCCTGGGCTTTTGATTGCTATGGATTGAAAGGCAAGGTTGGTTCTTAGTACCGTTGTTGTCTGACCATCTACGTATGCCCTCCAGTTGGGGTCGTAGTTGTTTGAGACGACTAATACCGCCGGTGAAGTAACCTCTGCGTCAAGCCGTATTTCGTCAGGGCTGTAGTGCTTTGCAATGATTTTATCACCTGTGGAGAGTACACCGTTTGGCACTGTTGGCAGTTTTGGCCCTATTGTCATGTCTGCCCCTGAAGAATTTGAATAATAGGCTGTGTCAATAAGGCTCTCACCCTCGGATTTCAAAATTGCGCTGTATACGTCTTCGTCTGATTGCAGCACAGAGGTTTTTTTCACCAGGTACCATCTGTCAAAGGCGGCGTTGCACTTAACTACACTGATTGGCCTCGCGTAAAAACTGACTATGTTCTTCCATATCCCCGTGTAATCGTCGGTTGTTGTGCCCGTATAAATTGTCTTGAAGTTGTCATTAGGGCCTGAGCCTGACTTGTCTGTGGTGATTACGAAATACTTGTTGTTTAAAAATGCATATGGATAGAGATAAAAACCTGCAAAGCCGTCAGAGATAAATAGGTTATATCTGTTTGTTTCGAAATTATGCCTTACTATGAAATTATCAAGCTGCGGCGCTCTGAGAATGGCAATAAACTCCCGGTAGTGTTTATTAAAAAGCGGGCCTCTGCCGTCAGGTGTCTCAAACCCCCTGTTTTGAACCATCGGGATGTATACAAAATCAAGCGATGCTACTCTGAATGGCCCGGAGTGATTATCATCTGCCCTGAGTTTTTCCATGACAGAAATATCAGGGAAAATGCTGATATACGGCACTGATTCCTCACCGAAGAACCTCGTGAATCTGACTGAAAAAAATATGGCTGCCGCTAGAATAAGTATCGCGTTGGCTCTTAAAACACTGGATTTGGACAGCCCAAAAAACGTGAACACGGTCACCAGCAACACAGGGGTTATAGAAATTAAACCAGCAGTTGTCAGCGTCTTAGGGCTGAAATAAAATACCGCCGCAATTGCCGTGAGGCTGATTATAAAGGCCGTCGCTGGATTATTTAGTATTTTCAGGGCTGCCATTTCCCCCTTATTTTCAGCTATCATAAATGATATGAAGGCCCCGCTTCCAATGTTTAGTATAAATGTCTGAGTGCCCTGTGTCTCGAGTGTCTTTGTGATAAATACGGTAAACACTGCATAGGCCGCCCCCACAGCCGCCCCTGTGAGAAAATGCCTCACAAGCCGACGGTCTTTGATTACAGCATCGATTGCCATAAACGCCGCCATTGTCGTTACAATGGGAAATACTGTGGTTATATGCCCAAGGTCCATTTTCTCAAGGAGCGTACCCTTAAATATAATGTTCAACGCTGGGGAGAACACGGTAGATAAAAATACCACTACGGCAATCACAATTAATGCGCGCCGTACACGAGCCGATTTATCCACTATTGCAACAGCCCCGGCAAGCGGTATCAGTGTCATCGTAGTTAGAGATGACCCTATAAACCCATTATGCAGATTTTTCAGAAACACGGTAAACGAGGCTGCATCATACATATACGTCCTGTGTGAATACGGTATGTACTTATACAGGCCATAAAGCACGGGCAGGCATATCAGAATATATCCAAACCACACAAGGGAGGTCTTCACCAGCATCCGAAGCCTCGCATTTTGTCCCTCGGGCGGCAGAAGCACTATAATCAGTGTTTCTAAGAAGAAAAAATACGGTAGCGTCAACACAGGATATGACAGCGCCACAAACAGGTTTAATCCAAGCAGCTTCAATATCCTGTTGTCCTGACTACCAGTAAAGCTCCACGCGAAATACAGTGGGAAGGCATAACTAAACGTATACAGGGCAAACAGGCTTGTCAACTGCATGTTTAAGGCAAAGCACACCCCGCCTGTGACAGACACCCACCCCTCAGCATTTAAGTATCCACTGAGAAATCTGTACATCCCGTACCCG
>JAMOAZ010000086.1:0-3115 GCA_039908505.1 Nitrospirota bacterium | reverse complement strand
GCTTGCAGGTCTTGCCATATACTCACCTCCTTATAGATGAGTATATTATGTCATATTTGAATTAGAATTGGAATAAGGCAGCCCCGCAAGACAGCAGCTATATTACCGGCAAGCTGACAGGCAGCGATTATATAACCGGCACCCCCTGGCAGACAGGATACAGCTGGAAGACCCATCAGGTAATAGACGTGTTCGACAAAGACAATGCGCTGGTCAAAACAGAAAGCAACTATATGGTCAGGGGTGGGAATGTGCAGTGGGCATTTACTCTGGATTTAGTCGTGACAAACAGGTGGTATCTGGACAAGACGCCGCCGGAATTCTTCACGACCACGGACACGTGGGTTTATAACGGCCAGACGGCAGTCTTTGATTGCTTATGCAAGCGGGTAGAGAAGCTGATGGTGGGGGAGCTGGAAATTGAGAATAGCGAATACGAGGAATTGCGGTACGACAGTAACCGGCTTGACTGGATACCGGGCGCGATTCCGGGGATGACACAGGTAAGTCACACAGGGGATGCGCATGGAGGCTTTGTAGACGGGGTTATATCAGCAAGTGGAAGCGTAACTGGCCACGACAAGTTCAATGCCACGCTGAAGGCAGAGACCTTCTTAAATCCCGCCACAGGCCGTGAAAATGTGCGCTGGTGGCCGGTATCTATCGGAGAAAAGCACGAAGCCAGCAAAAAAGGCTACAGGGATATTCACGTCATGGCCTTCGATAACAGGGACGGCGCGAATAACTTCATTATCATATATAAGAAGAGTTACATTAATTATTTGGACTCAAACGATACGCCAAACGTAAATGACGGGACGATACCCACGCCGGTAGTGAAGCACATAAATGACCCTACGGTTACAACATATCATATTGCATATAAAACAAAGGCCGTCGGCCTGATTAAGGCAGATATATCAGGAGGTGACATTCGCACGGCCTCATGCCAGATAAACAAGGGATACATGGCCTATACATATACGACATGGAGTAACAATCTTTTTGCATCCAGGACTATAGGCATAATCAATATGACAAATGGGTCAAAAAAAGAATGGCAGCAACAAGATGATAATGATGAGTTAAAAGGGTTCAATCACTTTAATGCGGCTGCTATCGGGATATTGTAATTTGAGCAATGTAAGAGATAGAGGCCATGGGGTAACGAAATGAATAAAACAGGAATACATAAGCTGTATAACTGGAAAAAAGGAATGGTTAGCTGGAAAATTGGTAAAACACTGTATCTCTCGGTGGTATTTACATGGCAGCTCCCTGCGGCTAAAAAACTTGCAAAGTCGTGGAAAGGTAAGGTAATTGCTGGCGGCCCTGCTGTTTCTGTCATGCCAGATTACCTCAGAGATGTTGCTGCCTGCTACACTGAAACGGTATTCCCCGTGCTTGCACATCATAATCCGATGGCCACATTTACGACTCGTGGTTGTCCTAATAATTGTTCGTTCTGTGCTGTACCTAAATCGGAGGGGGAGTTTCGCGAGCTGGAGCAATGGGTGGTGGCGCCGGTTGTCTGTGATAATAATCTGTTAGCGTCCAGCCGGCAGCATTTTGATAGCGTAATCGACAGGTTAAAGGCAATGCCGTACGTAGATTTCAATCAGGGATTAGATGCCCGGCACTTAACATCACATCATTTAGATAGACTATCTGAGCTAAGAGTGACTACATTGAGATTTGCATTTGATCACATAGACAAAGAGACTATTATAATGAATGCTCTATCTCAGGCCAAACGAAAGGGATTCCGCGATTTACGGGTGTATGTCCTGATAGGCCATGAGGATACGCCTGAGGATGCTATATACCGCCTGGAAATAGTACGCGGCGCTGGGGCATTAACTAATCCTATGAGATACCAACCGCTATATTCTGTCAAAAAGAACGAATACGTAGGAGATCGGTGGACTGAAAACGAATTAAAAAATGTTATGCGGTATTATTCAAGGCTAATATTCCTTGGCCATATTCCATTTGATGAATACTGTGACAGTATGAATAGCCGCCGTAAGCAATAGATAGAGCGGACAGCAATCTGCAGGAGATAACCCTCCCAAAGACACGGTGTTAGCGCACCGGACGGGATAACCCGCTGCCATCCACACCCTAGCCAGGGTGGATTGATTGTAGCAGGTTTACCCAATATAATCAATCTGAAGGAGGGTGCTATGCAAAGTTTTTTGTCATATCTCGGCGGCAAATCGCTGCTTGCCAAGAAGATTATCCCCAAGATGCCGGAGCATACGTGTTATTGCGAGGTATTTGCAGGTGCGGCATGGATGTTGTTTAAGAAGGAAGAGTCGAAAGTGGAAATCATAAACGACATCAACCAGGACCTTGTGACGTTGTATAGGGTAGTAAAATATCATGTCGACGAGTTCGCGAGGTATTTCAGGTATATCCTGATAGCACGGGATGAGTTTGACAGGTTTTTAGCGGAGAATCCAGAATCGCTTACAGATATTCAGCGCGCAGCGCGGTTTTATTATCTGCTGAAGACCGGATTTGCAAGCAAAGTTTACAAGCAGAACTTTTCTGTATCTACAGTAAAAAAATCCCGCATAAACCTACTCAGATTGGAAGAGGAGTTATCTGAAATACACTTGCGGCTATCAAGAGTTTACATCGAGAACATGTCTTATCAACGGTGCATTGAGAAATACGACAGACCTCATACGCTTTTCTATATAGACCCTCCATATTATGGATGTGAAGATTATTACGGCAAGAGCATCTTCTACCGTGAGGATTTCATAAAACTGAGAGACCTGTTATCGGCGATAAAGGGCAAGTTTATCATGTCCATAAACGATGTCGATGAGATAAGGCAGCTCTACAGGGAGTTTATAATTGAGGAGGTCGAGACAGTGTATCAGGTGAGCCAAAAGAAAAAGGTTGTAGAGCTTCTGATCAGGAATTATTGATGTGAAGGGTGGATAAGTTAAAAAGTGTCAGGAAATTGACGAAGTAATGAGTTTTTGCAAAATCGCCTGATAAGATTTGCAGATATGGCTGGATAGTTAGAGACTGTTTAACGAACTGTGTCAATCCTAAAAAAGCGAAGGGAGGAGAGGCGGTGTGGTATGAGTGTGTATCG
>JAMOAZ010000085.1:0-3774 GCA_039908505.1 Nitrospirota bacterium | reverse complement strand
ACCGCTTTGATTTATTTTCAGGAGATATTATACCCCACCTTATCTATCCAGTGTCAGATTACATCGTTAGCAGCACAGATAATTGTTTAAGCCCTAACTCTCGCGCTAACTTCAACGTAGGAATGTTCCTTACCTTGAAAAATGATTTAGAACCTTCCAGGCGTCCTTTGGCGAAATAGTCCTCTATTATTTTAGCCGCTTGTTCAGGATTTTGATATAAATGAGGGAAATAGTTTTTCATATAACTTATCTCAGCGCCAGGGCCTATTTTGTCCACACGTTCATACCGGTCATCTAATGCCTTTCTATATATGTCCGCTATCACCTGTAATTCAGGATTTGCCTGTTTCTTTCCAGCTTCCAGGTCATCGATGAATTGATCATTAAACTCTTTAGGCTGCTTATCAAAGAAGTCGCTTATTTCCATCGTTGCTGTTACGGCTATGTCCTTTTTCCTGTCCATTATGGCATTGCGCTCTCTGAGGCTGCCAGCAACGCGCCCAGCCTCCTCACTCATAGTTGCCGGTGCAAAGATGCTTTTTATCTCCCTGCCAGCTTCTATAATCTCTTCAAGACTGCCCTTCCATCGCTCTGCAGCCTTTCCCGCGCCCAGAAGTTTCTCCACGTCCACCGCGCCGGTTTCGTTCTTAAGCGGATTTATTAAATCATTCTTTAACCTTTCGAGGAAGTCTATAATCCTGTCAAAGACTTGTCTGACGAAACTCTTTGGTTGTTTGCTGCCAGCAACATAATCTCTGTATGCCTCTGCCATCGCTTCAGGACTACCGCTGTAGGCCATATTGAGAATTTGCATATCCTTCTCTCTACCCGTCAGCTCCAATACCTTCTGTATGCCTTGAAATGCCTCATGGCTAGTGATGTCAGCAGCCGTTGCCAGTTTAATAATATCATCGGATATGCCTTGCTTTGCCATGCCTTCACGCATCTGCTCATCCGATAATTCTGGCGACGAATTAAGCTCATATCTCCCTTTTCCTTTGCCACCCATCTCTGACTGTTGCTGCATAATACGAGTGCCTTCTTCGAGTACACTGTCAAGCATGGTTCTCTGTGAATCTTTTAAGCCCAATGCCTTTTTAATGAAGTCCACAAACTTATCCCATAGTGTTGTCTTTTGGCCTTTGATTTTATCTTCGGCGCGTATCCCCTTGAGATAATCTTGAAACGGTTTGTCTGTAAAAGCACTAGATAAAAATTCGTGGTCATTTATCAGTCCATAATAAAGTTGTTGTTTTTCAATTGACAAACCTTCTATTCTCATTTTTTCTCTGAAATTTCGAGCATCAACATTGTTTAAGATATTCCTTTCATTTTCAGGGAATGAGGCAATAACTTTTTGGCGTAATTGGCTTATTGAACTATCTTTAGAGCCATGCGCATTTAGATAATCTGTTGTTAGACCATGAATTACTTCGTGTAGTAACATTGTCGGGTCATAACTATTGTTTGTCTTTATTCTGTTATCTTGATAATATCCCCTTGATTTACCTGTTAATGCTATATCCTCTTTTAGATATCGAGGAATAAATTGAATATTTTTAAGTCTTTCTACAATAATGGGATTGTCAAGCAACGCCTTTGCTAAAGCCTTATTGTCTTCTGTCCCTACCTCTGCCACATAGCTAACCACGCTATGAGTGTTACTGAAACGACTGGATGGTATATATTTTCGCCTTAACTTTTCTATCTCATTGTCTGGTATCCCATTCGGGTTTTCATTGCTACCTTTTAAATCAGGGGCTTCGTGTGTATTCCCCTTCCTCACGTTCAGTATCTGTTCTTCTATGGTTAGCTTCTGTGTTCCCTCTCCATTGACAGGTTCGTCAGGATGTGGTATAGTAGATATAGAAGATTCGCTTTGGCCTTCTCGCAAAGCCTCGTTCTTCAGAGCGTCATGGGAATGAGGTATGTCAGGTAACTGGCTGCTCTGGTCGGTTAAAGGAATAGGGCGGTGTTCCTTCCATAGCGGGTCTCCTAATTTTGCATAGCTTTTTACATTCATTGGAAATGCGGTAGTTACCCCGTAGAAATCACCACTTTCACTAGGTCTTAATTCGATTATAGCAATTTTAGGTAGCCCGTTTTTTACAGCAAGCAACAATCTACCATTTGCAGTTTTCTTTATCTCATTGTAATTTCTTGCTACATATTCTACATATTGTTCTACACTATCAAATCCCAACCCCTTTACTTCGTTTTCCCAATGTTGATTTTCAATATGGATTTTCCCGTACTTATCAGTGCCAACTTGTAATCTAATAGGCGCTTCCTTCCCATCCAATTTTAACGCTGTATCTTTTCCGATAGTCCCGAAATCATACGTCCCATCGCTGGCATTAACGAAGTCCGTATCCTTCGGCTGTGCCTTCCCACCCAAAGCCTCTATCTGCTTCTGCAGCCGTGCTTCATCGGCAGGGGTGGTTAGGCCCTTTGCGTCTTTGCCTGCGTCCTCAAGCGCCTTGAGCAGCTTCTCCATGTCGATAGAGCCGGTTTCGTTATTGAGCGGATTGCCATCCTCCTGGACTTCCACCGCATTTGCTTTTTCTCTTACCGGCGGTATTTTGCCTGCTGCGTTCCACTGCGCCGCACTAAGCCACATGTTATCAATTTCTTCAGCAGTATAGCCTAATTCTTCCAATTTGCCTATCAGCTCAGGGGGCTTAATATGTTTAAAGGGTTTTTCCTGTAACGGCTTATCCTCTGCCTGTGGTACTGGAGTTTCAACATTTATTTTGTCTTGAGCTTCTTGCTGCTTAATCTGTGCAATTATATCTTCCTTTGACATATCGTCTGGTATATCGTTTTCAGATTTCCAGTCTCTGAACTGCACGCCGGTTAATCTCCGTACCGCTGCCACTGTAGCGCTGTCGGCCTCCGGCTTATTCGGAATCTCTTTGTCTATAATATCCCACGCCCGCCCAGCGTCCATATCCACTATCGCATCATCGGAATAGCCAAGCCCTTTGAGCGCCTCGTATGATTCAGGTGCGGCCTCTGCTTCGGCCTTTCCTGCCGGTGTCTTCATGTCCACGGCGCCATGAGTTTGGGCATCCTCCTTGATTTGGACAAAGTCCAATGCGTTCATTCTGTCAAGGCCGGATTGAAGCTCAGTTACCGCCTCCGGTGCCAGTGTCTTCTTCTCAGACTTGCCCTCAACCGGTACACCTTCGCCTAGATAACTATACGGGTTCAACGCATGGGCCGCCGCAAATACAGGCATTCCTACTAAGCCATTCCTTAATCTCTCCCTTAAATCCTCTGCAGGCTGAGTTAGTCCTATCCCTCCCCCTAATATTGACGCCCCTATTGTGCCGGATAACCATTGCGGCGCAGACGGTAACAATTTCTTTATCGCTGCATTTGCCCCACCCCCGACTATAGAAAACAATTTGCCTAATACCGCCCCCTTTAATCCTGCCTTTACATGATCTATTACATAATCTATTGCTTGTGGTACTATCGGGTTTTGCGGGTTGTAGTCCGCCCCCGGAGTCTGCGCCGAATATGCCCCGTAAGATAATCCCCCCTGACCAATGAGTTTTGCCGTAGAACCCCAGATTTTATTCAATGTCCCCGGCGCTATCTTCTCCAATGCCAATGCTACTGCCTTCGTAGTCATTCCCTGAACATTCATTGCCATTCCAAGTAGATTTGCGACTTCCTGCCCCGCGCTTTCCCATGTCGATAGAGCCGGTTTCGTTATTGAGCGGATTGCCATCCTCCTGGACTTCCACCGCATTTGCTTTTTCTCTT
>JAMOAZ010000084.1:0-3851 GCA_039908505.1 Nitrospirota bacterium | reverse complement strand
TTTATCGTTACTTTTCATATAGTTTTTTAGTTGAGGCAACGTTTACCTTTCCTATAGTTTTTTCATGAGGCAATTCGAGCTCTTGACATGTATAGACAAATTGTCTACAATGTAATATGTTTGAGTGGGATGAAGCAAAACGGCAAAAGAACCTTGATAAACATCGCCTTGACTTTCGGGGAGATCGCCACCGGACAATATCTTTCAGGAGGTTGTGCGATGGCGATGAAAGAGCATATCGTCAAATACACTGATAATGAATTGTGCAAGCTAGTCGAGCGTGAGGGGATGCTTTCCGATTGGGATAAGGCCGCCAGTATGACACAGGCAGAGATCGAAGCCTGTGTTGCCTATGATTCTGATGAGGCTGAAATGGTCATGGATTGGGATAACGTCACAGTAGAGTTGCCGCGCACTATCTGTAATATAGAATCTATGGATACGTTATTTTAATCCCTTTAGAGGTAAACACATTTCTGGCTGTCTCAGGCATTTCATCGCTTAAAGCTGCATAGTCTGCCGCATTACACCAGAGAAAGACAGACATTTTTATAGCGGCCTCAGCTATTTCAATTACTTTTATTGCAGGCGCCGGGGATTTTAAGATACGGCTGTCTTCATTAAACATTGAGAGAAAGATTGTTTTAATATATTGAATATCTCCGTTTTCTACAATGCCAAACGTCAGGTCTAGTCTTCGCTGGGGCTCGGTAGAGACGTTTGTGATGCTTCCACCGGAGAGTGGGCCGTTTGGAATAATAATGGTCTTGTTGTCTGAAGTCTTGATAACGGTATGAAATATCCCGATTTCGCTGACTTTACCTGTAAATCCCTGGGCTGAAATTACATCGCCCACCTTGAAAGGCTTAAACAATAAAATAAGAACACCACCGGCAAAGTTAGCCAGATTATTCTGCAACGCAAGGCCTACTGCCAACCCTGCGGCTCCCAAAATAGCTACAAAAGATGTTGTCGCTATTCCAACCATTGAAGCAACGCTGATAAACAGTAGCACTTTCAGTATAATATTTGATATGCTTCCCAGAAATGATTGCAGCGACGGCTCCAACTTGCCCAAACTCATTGCCTTAACCAGTGCCTTATGTATAAATTTAATAACCCACAGTCCGGCAACCAGGACAGCGGCTGCGAGGAGCAATTTCGGTGCGTAGAGAATGACCATATCATATGCCCTATTTACATAATGAGTCGTGTCCATGCGGCCTCCTTATAATACATACTAAACGGTAGTAGAGCATAATGGCTTTGAATATTTCAAGGTGATACAATACTTTTTTTACTATACTGCATGCGATATTTTGGGCGCAGTTGTTAATAAGCTCAAGGGTATTATATAATAGCGTCACGATTGAAGCAATTTAAGGAGGCAGCAGATGGAATTAGTCAAGTTTTTATCGTCAGTCAGGCAGTTTGAAGACTTAACCAAAGAAGAAGTCGATTATCTCTTGCAAAACGCCGAGACTGTCGAATACAAAAAAGGCGCCGAAATAAAGAGACACGGGGAAATCGGCAGGTTTCTGTGGATTGTTTACGATGGAAAAGTTGATATCTCAATAAGTGACGACGATGGAAACAAGGAATCAATCGCCTCTTTAGCACGCGGTGAGATATTCGGCGAGATGTCAATTATTACCGGAGAGCCTTCGGGCGTCGATATTGTGGCGGCGGACAATTCTCTATTGGTTCGTGTCCCAAGAGAAACCGTCTCTGAGATATTCGCAAAAAATCCAAAGAGCCTTTCAAGGTTTGTTCAGATGCTCACAAAGCGTCTGGTCAAAAGACAGACAGAGACCACATGGTCGGCCTCGAGAGAGACGGCAATAAAGGTAAACAATGACCCGTATGACCTTGAGTTTTCCTCTGCCGTTGACCCGATTAAAATCCTGGTAGTAAACTGCCGCAACACCTCTTTGAAATACACGCTGTTTAATACCGCGTACAGTGTGCCGCTTGTGGACGGTATTATCGAAAAGATTGGCAGCCCGGACTCCTCACACATGATTCACTCTCCGCTTGGTGGCATGGAGCAGCATGAATCTCTTCAGGATATAGCTTCGGCCTTAAAGTCTATGATAACTGCAATTGCCGACCCAAAAAAGGGTTATTTAAAGAATATCGAAGAGATCAAGGCCATAGGTCATAGGGTTGTTCACGGCGGAGATAGATTTTTCAACTCAATTGTTGTCAATGACGAGGTAATAGCGGGCATTCGCAGTTGCAATAAAATGGCCCCAATGCACAATCCATATAACCTGATGGGAATAGAGGTGCTGGAGAAACTCATTCCATCGGCAGTCCATGTAGCGGTTTTTGATACCGCATTTCACAGAAATATGCCAGAACACGCCTACCGTTATGCCCTGTCAAAAAGTCTCAACGAGGACGAAACCATACGGCGGTATGGGTTTCACGGGACAAATCACAATTTCGTCATGTTGAAGGCTGCCGAGTTTTTAAAGCGGCGTGTTAAGGAGCTAAAGATAATCTCCTGCCATCTTGGGCACGGCTCATCAGTATGTGCCATAGACCACGGCAGAAGCATCGATGTCAGTATGGGGATGACACCGCTTGAGGGGCTGATAATGGGAACCAGAAGCGGGGATGTTGACCCGGGTTTGCTGCTCTATCTGACGCAGATAGGTTATACCACTGAAGAGCTTAACAGGATATTGAACGCCGAAAGCGGCTTAAAGGGTCTGACCGGAGTGAGCGGCTACATGACGGATGTACTCAAAGCTGCAGAAGAAGGAAACGTGATGGCTGAGACTGCCATCAGGATGTTCTGTTACAGGGTAAAAAAATACATCGGTGCATACACGGCGGCATTAGGTGGCCTTGACGTCTTAATATTCACAGGGGGCATTGGGGCCGGTTCTTATGAAATCAGGGCAAGGGTATGCCAGGGATTTGAGGGATTTGGAACCATCATTGACAGCGATTTAAACAAGATGAATAAACCTCTCACTATGCAGGTAGAAGATGTCTCAGACGAAAAGTCCAAAGTAAAAATCCTTGTAATCCAACCCGATGAAAAGAAGATGATAGCCAGAGAGACCCTGCACGCGATGGGCAGGTTTCATTCGTCGAAGCACAGAATCGAAGACTACAAGAACATGCCCATACCGGTTAATGTCTCAGCGCACCATGTGCATCTGAACCCTGCGGCATTTGAGAAGTTGTTTGGCCCAGGCAAGACACTAAGAGAGAAGGCGCCGCTTAGTCAGCCCGGACAGTTTGCAGCCGAGGAAACGGTAAATCTCATAGGTCCAAAGGGCAGGGTAGATAAGGTCAGAATCCTTGGCCCGTTTAGAAAGGAATGTCAGGTGGAAATATCAAGGACAGAGGAGTTCAAACTTGGCATAGATGCCCCTGTAAGAGACTCAGGGGATATAGAAGGTACGCCGGGCATAACGCTTGAGGGTACAGAGGGCAGGTTATTAAAGATAGAAAAAGGTGTGATATGCGCCAGAAGACACGTACACATGTCAACTGAGGATGCCCTGCGCTTTGGTCTGCGAGACAGGGATGTTGTGCTAGTTAAGATAAAGAGCAGTAGGGAGCTGACATTTGGGGACGTACTGGTAAGGGTAAACCCTGAATACAGGCTTGACATGCACATCGACACGGATGAGGGAAATGCCGTGCAGCACACTGTAGGGATGCAGGGCTACATCGAGGGCATACAGTCAAGGGCGTTTATGTAAAGAACGCCTCGCGCAACCATGTGTTGGAGACTGCTGGAGATTAACGCTAAAGGGGTCTGTTAACTAAACTGTGTCAGGCCCGGTTTTAGCCCTTAACATCAATGTCCAATAGTAACCTTCCCTCGA
>JAMOAZ010000083.1:0-4287 GCA_039908505.1 Nitrospirota bacterium | reverse complement strand
CTTCGAGGGAAGGTTACTATTGGACATTGATGTTAAGGGCTAAAACCGGGCCTGACACAGTTTAGTTAACAGACCCCGAATGACAGACTACTTGGTCTCATTAATGTCTATGTAAACTATGGACACGTAAGAAAAGATGAGGAGGAGCTATTTTTAAAGAATATCGCTGCCACCGTAGCGGGGATTCTAATCCGTAAAGAGACCGATGATAAGATAAGATATAACAACTTGATACAGCAGGTTATAAACACAATCCTGGAGTTGTCGCTCAAACCCATTTCCCTTTCTGATCACCTCCATTTGTCACTTGAGATAATAAGCACAGTGCCGTGGCTTTCAATTAAGGAAACGGGGTGTATCTTTGTAGCAGAACACAGTTCTGAAATCCTTGTGATGAGGGCTTACAGGGGGGTATCTCCAAAATTGCTTGAGACCTGCGGGCGGCTGCCATTTGGTAAATGTTTATGCGGGCGGGTTGCGGTCACAGGCAATACAATATTCAAATCAAACCTGGATGAACACCACGATGTAAGATTCGATGGAATGAAAAACCACGGGCACTACTGTGTACCAATTAAATCGACGGACCGCGTACTTGGTGTAATTAATCTCTATGTTAAGGAAGGCCATGTACGAAATGCCCTTGAAGATGATTTTTTATCATATGTTGCCAACACCTTGGCGGGTATAATCCTGAGAAAGGAAGGCGAAGATAAAGAGAGGGCATTATTTAATGAGCTGGAGATACACCGCAATAATCTGGAAGAACTGATACAGATACGCACCAGTGAGATAGAAACCGCCCGCAATGAGACGAAACTTGCATTTGAACACCTGAAAATTATAGTCGATACCATCTCTGCCCCCGTGCTGGTAGTCGGCATGGACTACAGGATTTTGTTAATGAACAAGGCGGTCAAAGAGTTCTACTTTGGCAGTATTAACGACTCTACGGACGGGCTGACATGCTTTGACCTTTTTCATAGAAATAGTGAAAAATGCAATAACGATTACTACGAAGACTGCACAATAGAACAAATGTGCAAGTCACAAAGCCCATTTTGCGTTGTCCACAAACACTACAGACACGACGGGCAGTTGCGAATCCTTGAAATCCATGCAACGCCGCTGAAAAACATAAATAATGAATGCGAGGCAGTAGTTATGGTAAATCAGGATATTACGGAAAGTAAAATGAGGGAAAGTCAGCTTGAGGTTATGGCCTCATATGACGCCCTGACATCTATTTTAAACAGGGCGGCTTTTGTAAGTAGTCTGACCAGTATTATATATCGGGCAAGTGAAAATAACCAGAAAGCGGCAGTGATGTATATGGACCTGGATTATTTTAAAGAGATCAACGACACATACGGGCATGACGCAGGGGATTTGGTCTTGCAGCGTGTGGCAATGAGATTAACAAGGAGCATTCGTGACAAGGACGTTGTGGCGCGACTTGGCGGTGATGAGTTTGGAATAGTCCTTGTGGAGGCAGCAGATACGGCTTTTGTTGAAACCGTTTGTAAAAGGGTCGTTGAGGCAGCCCGGCGGCCAATCGTAACCGATAAAGGTACCTTTAATATAGGTATCAGCATAGGGATAAGCATATTCCCAGCCGATGGTGACAAGGAAGATATTCTAATAAAAAGAAGCGATATTGCCATGTACCAGTCCAAAAGAAACGGCAAAAACGGATATACATTTTACTCGAAAGCCTTAGAGGATTTACAATGAACTTATATAATCAGCGGGGGGACGGTTCCTTTGGATACCCCTTATACGACTATACTGTCACTGGTTATTCTTACCCGACAACGTCTAAATGCCTGAGCCGAAACGCTGCCCCAAGTGACATGGCAATCTCACGACACTTTTCTATGTCTACCCCTGGGGCATCGACTGCCGTTGCCGTAACCTCAGGGATGCTGTCCTTTGCTGCGGCAATGAACTTCAACACTGCCTCGTATGCACCCTCAAATGGGGGACGGGAGAGCCTTTGGTATGTAGCTGCGTCCTGGGCGTTGAGGCTTATGGATATGGTATCGACAAGGCCTGAGAGTTCGGGCAGTATATCTCTTTTGTGAATGACAGAGGCAAGTCCGTTAGTGTTAACCCTGACCCTGCCGCCATGAGTTTTAACATGGCGTGAGACGTTTATCACTGTGTCAAGCCTCATCAGCGGCTCGCCGTAACCGCAAAATACTACCTCGTCATAAACGGCTGAATTGGCGCCTATGGATTCAATAATTTCTGCGTCTGACGGCTCGCGGCTTAATCTGAGGTTATGTCCTTTTACGTAATCAGTCTGATAGCGGACGCAAAATGTACACACGTTGGTGCAGCGATTTGTGATATTCAGATACAGGGAATTTCTGATTTTATATGTGATTTGTCCAGTTGGCTGTGCTCTGTCAAAGCCGAAGAGCCTGTTAGCGTTTAATGTAGTGATTCTGTCAATGTCCTCATAGGAGACACCTCTTATTTCTGCTATTGTTCTTGCCGTGTGGGTGATGTATGCCGGTTCGTTTCGTTTGCCGCGATATGGGGTGGGAGCCAGGTATGGGGCATCTGTCTCTACGAGCAGGTAATCGTCCGGTATTGTGCTGATAACTGATCTAAGGGCTGCTGCATTTTTAAATGTTACCGTGCCTGATATAGAGATATAAAGCCCTGATGATATGACGGCCTCGGCCATTTTCTCATCCCCTGAGAAACAGTGTAGGACGCCGCATGATACGTTTTCACTCTTGATTGTAGATATTACATCGTCTGAAGCGTCGCGGCTGTGTATAATTACCGGCAGGTTCAAATCCTTTGCTACGTCGATGTGTTTAATAAAAACTTCCTGCTGAATATCTGCGGGGCTGTGTTTATAGTGGTAATCGAGACCTGTCTCGCCAATGGCGACCACTTTTTTGTTTGATGAGAGTTCTCTTATCTGCTGGGATATTACCGGTGTAAAGAGTATAGCATCATGGGGGTGAATGCCAATGGCTGCATATACTGAGGGATATCGCTCTGTCAGGGCGGCGGCCTTTTCGATACTCTCCGGAGATGAGCCAATAGTAATCATTGCCTGCACACCGGCCCCGTGTGCCCTTTCTATGACATTATCAGTGTCGCCGTCAAACGGTGACATCTCGAGGTGGCAGTGTGTGTCAATCATTGGAACTCAACGGGATGTGGTTTGGTTCAAGTATCCTGTAGAATTTCAGGAGAGTGATTGTAGCAAAGGCCATAAATAACCCGGACAAAAATAAAGACGATATAATCCCGAAGTAGTGCAACTGACCCAGTAGGAGATTTATTATGCTTACAGTTATCCAAAGGGACGAGAGGAAAAAAAACAGCACGATAGATCTGATGTAATTATCTTTCATAGCACGGTAACTTTTCATCATTGCCATAGCAGGGGTTATGTCTTCGTTCATGATAATGATGAATGTCAACATAAAGGCAAAGCAAACGAACAGTGCGGGAAGGATGAGGAGCATGAGGCCAGCGGTCAGGAAAATAAGGATTAGTATTGATGCCGGTAAAATGCTGCCGATTTTTTTTAGTACAGTCAGGCTGCTGTCATACACGTTACACATCCTGTTGTTCTCTATCTCTATTGCCATTGCAATGGTCACACAGTGAGAGAATACCTGCAAAAAATAATTTAAGGCGCTTATAATAAACAAACGTGGTGCAACGACTAAAATGGTCTTTTCGAGGTTAGTCTCATCAATAGTGGCAAGATCGTTGCCAATTATGATACTTGTTGCTATAAGTACAACAATTGAGGCGATAACGGTAGGCGTTATTATTACAATATTCTTTCTAACGGTGTTGAGGCTTTCAAAAAAAATCATTCCAAATTCCATAATAGGTTATGTTTATATGCTAACACAGATAATCATGCAATTTCAAGCGATAATTACCTTATGGGAGTTAGCGTGAGTATGCAGTTGGTATCTTTTGAAGCAGACTTGTTGAAATCCAGAGAAAATATTCATTTACAGTTTGGCTTTACATGATGTATTACACTAAAATGGGTGCAAAACACACACACAATTTTGATACTGATACCATATGATACTATCAGGACTGACTTACCATGCGGGTTTATAAGTGCGCCACGAAGGATTTGAACCTTCAACCAACGGATTAAGAGGACGCGGTTAAACCTATATTTTAAATGTAATGACCACGATAAGGTCTGACAGTGCGGGTCTGTTAACTAAACTGTGTCAGGCCCGGTTTTAGCCCTTAACATCAATGTCCAATAGTAACCTCCCCTCGAAG
>JAMOAZ010000082.1:0-4522 GCA_039908505.1 Nitrospirota bacterium | reverse complement strand
TAGCAGAGGCCCTGTCAGGGTTAAACGTGGTGGATGGAGAGATTAAAAGGCTGGCGCTCTATGGATGGGTAAGCGGCTTGAATAATCTGCCTGCCTGCTCCTGCAGCGTAAACACGGGCAGGAATCCAACGGTTATCACAAGCAGCGAAAAGAACAGAGATGGCCCTACCTCCTGAGCGGCTTCTATTACTACATCAACTCTGCTTCCAGGGCGCCCGTCATGCTCCCACTGTTCAAGTTTAGTGTGTGCCTGTTCTACCATGATTATCGACGCATCGACCATCGCCCCAATCGCTATCGCAATCCCGCTCAGGCTCATTATGTTGGACGTAACGCCCAGATAATACATACATATAAAAGACATTACTATGGCTATCGGCAGCGTCAATATTACCACCAGCGCGCTTGGCAGGTGAAATAAAAACACTACACACACGACGCTCACGGCAATGGAGAGTTTTATTATCTCGTCTTTTAACGTATCGATTGCCTTGCCTATCAGGTCAGACCTGTCGTATGTGGTCACTATCTTCACACCTTTTGGGAGGCTTGGCTCTATGTCGTTTTTTATCTTATCCTTGACCCGTTCGATAACATCAAGGACATTTTCACCAAAGCGCACCACAACAATACCACCTGCCACCTCGCCTCTTCCATCAAGGTCAGCGACACCGCGCCTTATCTCAGGACCAAGCCGAACCTGTGCTATGTCCTTTATGAATATGGGCGTACCCGCGCCGTTTGTCCCAACCGGGATTGCCTCAATATCGCCAACATTTTTGATATACCCCCTGCCCCTCACCATGTACTCAGTGCCGGAGAACTCCAGTACGCGCCCCTCTACATCACGGTTACTCTTTTTGACCGCCTCAAGCACCGTTGTTATTGGTATGTTATATGCCGCAAGGCGGTTGGGATCAATGCTAATCTGGTATTGCTTTACAAAGCCTCCTATGCTTGCGACTTCTGACACGCCGGGGACGCTCTCTAATGCAAGTTTCAGATTATAATCCTGAAGCGTCCTCGTCTCAGACAAATCATGCCCGCCGGTCTCATCAACAACTGCGTATTCAAAACCCCAGCCAAGACCGGTTGCATCAGGGCCTAATACTGGATTGACATCTGCCGGAATCTTGGCTTTTACGCCCTGAAGGTATTCCAGAACGCGGCTCCTAGCCCAATATATGTCCGTCCCCTCTTCAAATATCACATAGATAAACGATGTGCCGAAAAATGAAAACCCCCTGACGGCCTTTACCTTCGGGGCGGCAAGCAGAGTTGCCGTTATTGGATAAGTTATCTGGTCTTCTATTAAATCTGGGGCACGACCATTCCACTGTGTGTAGATAATTACCTGTGTGTCGCTTAGGTCAGGGATGGCGTCTAGCGGTGTCTTCTTTAGCGCCCACAGCCCCCAGAGAAATAAAAACGCAACAAGCAATACAACAATAAACCTGTTTCGAGCGCTATAGGCTATCAGTTTAGCTATCATATGATTTACTTCTGAGGCCCAGGGGCAATGCCCTTGAGTTTGGCCTCTGAGTCTATGAGAAACGAGGCTGCCGCCACAACTTTTTCCTTATCCTTTAGGCCGCGCGTAACCTCCACCATATCGCCCGTGTTAAGGCCAACTGTGATTACCCGCGGCTCAAAAAGCCCCTCTCCTGCATCTACATATACGACCTGAGTCTTCCCTGTATCAATTATCGCATCGCGCGGGACAACGAGTCTGTTTCCCAGATTTACCTGGAGCTCAACGTTTGTAAACATCTGAGGAAGCAAGCGGCCGTTTTGATTTGGCACACTAAAGCGCACCTTCACTGTCCTCGTATCGGCTGCAATGCCTGGATAGATATAGTCAATCTTAGCAGATAATTTCATATCTGGATAGTAACTCAATGTGATGGCGGCAGACTGCCCCAGTTTAATCATAGGCAGCTCATTTTCATATATGTCGGCGATGACCCACAGAGTTGACAAATCGGCAACATCAAAGAGTTTCTCACCAGCCACCACGCGCGCCCCCGCAACTGCCTTTTTCTCTGTCACATAACCGCTTGCCGGGCTGTAGAGCGTAAGGGTTCTGATTGGTTTACCAGTCTGTTCAATGCGTTGTATCTCTTTGTCTGTGATGTCCCAGCGCTTGAGGCGTGTGCGGGCGGCCTCGACAATTGCAAGGGCATCATCTGTGAGTGCGGCGTTAAGTGAACTGCTAATGTCGTCCGGCGTGTCGTTGACTGATGGTGTTTTGACAGCGTTATAGCGTTTTGTCCATTTAATCAGATTTAGGTATTCCTGCTGAGTTGCCATGAGTTCAGGGCTGTAGATTTCAGCAATCGCCTCGCCTTTTTTGACATATCTACCGGTGTAATCGACGTACAGGCGTTCTATCCAGCCGTCGATTTTTGTGTTGACTGTGGCCTGGCGTTTTTCGTCAAGTTCTATCCGCCCCACAGTTCTTATTGTCTTTACTATGGGTTTCAATTCTACGACAACTGTCTTGAGACCGATTTGCCGTTGCTTTTCAACAGGGATTTCTACGGTCTTTGGCTCTTCGGCAAAAAGTACAGTGCCAAATAATAGAATTATAAATGCTGTGATATAACAACCTCTCGCCATCATTCCCCCTTCACGCTTGGCGCTGTTAATGCCTCAAGACGCGCTGCGGCCTTTTCTCTTGCCGTGTACTGGCCCCAGTACTCAAGTTCATAGTCAAGGAGCGATTTTAGTCTGGTCACAACGGTAAGGGCATCGACCTTGCCGTTTATATAGCCTGAGACGGCAAGCTCATAGTCCTGCCACGTGCGCGGAATCAGGGCATCCTTGTACAAGCCCATCAGCTTTTCGGACGATTGAATCAGCGTGTAGTTTTCCCGTACTGATGCAGCACGCATCGCCTTTGCGCTGTCAAGCTCGTGAATTGCCTCAGTAGCCATCGAGGCGGCCTCACTGACCGCCATATTTTGCTTACTCTTATAGAATATAGGGATTGGGAATGAGGCAGTCAGGCTCCACATGTCCTTAAAATCCCCGCTCCTTTGGTAATATCCCGCATTAATTGATATATCTGGATAAAAATCCTTTTTGGCCGAATCGATTTTTATCTTTGCCTGTGCAAGCAGTTCCTCTTTTGCCCTAATCGCAGGGGATGCCTCATAAGCCCGTCTGATAGTCCCTTCGAGAGTCATAGTATATGGCGTCTTTGGGCGGAGTGACGGCCTGCCCAGCGGTGAGTTGACGTCGCGCCCAAGTGTGGTGTTCAAATCGCCGGAGAGTGTCTGAATCTTTTGTTTTTCTATCTCTTCTTTTTCGATGAGCATGTATTTTTCTTTTTGGGCCATGAGGACATCTTCCTGCTGGGCCATGCCGGAGGAGTAGCGGGCAAGGGCAGCGTCGGTAAATGCCTCAAACAATGCCGCCCGTTCTTTGATTATTTCAATCGTCTTGTGTGAAAAGAGGAGGTCGAAGTACAGTTCCTTCACGCGGGCAACGGTCTTTAGGCGCACATCCTCAACTATTGCCCTAAGGGAATCTGTCTCTTTAGCCGCAGCCTGTTCTTTGAGGGCAAGTTTGCCGGGGAATGGGAATGTCTGCGTTAGGCCAACAATCCACTGCGCCCCCTGCTCCTGACCAAACGTATAGCGCTGGAATCCCTCATTTTGATATCCAATAGTAAACATGGGGTCTGGGGGGCTTGCGGCCTGCTGGATTCTAAACTCCGAGGTAGCGGCCTTCGATTCGGCAGCAATGACTTCGTGATTTCCCGTGACGGCCTCCATGATTAATTTATCAAGGTCAAGGTCATCAGCCGAGGCATTTTTTATCCCAACGGCTGAGACAAGCCCCATCAGTAATCCCATAAACAAAATATACGCGGCTTTATTTCGCATCGATAGTAAACTTCGCCGATACGGTCTTTTTATTGTGAGCAACCTTAACGTCGATATTCCACGAACCGGCCATCGAGAGGTTTAATACCGCGTGATAGACCTCGCCGGTTTGAGTAATGTCAGCCGTGTAGTTCATAGCAGGCATCCCCGGCATCGCGGGCATGGAGTAATCGAGCTTAACCTTGGCATCGGTAACAAGTCTGCCATTAACATCATTAATTTCGATATCTACAGCGTTATCTCCTATGACAGGGGATTTCTTATCGAATTTAACCTGAACAGAATATTCCCCGGCCTTCTTCGCCATCTTCAGTTCCTTTGCACACACCACCCCAGCCGTCAACAGCATCACGACCAACACCAGTACAAGACCTGCAATTTTTCTCATTATACAGCCTCCGAGTTAGAGATTTCAGCCTCCCAACGGAGACCGCCCAATATTCTATCATTAGCTACAAAGTAATAACCAGCGTAATGCCGGTCTATCTTTACGTGTCTGGGTTAATTATAGCGTTAAAATATGAAGAAATTATGAAGGGAGACCTCCCCATATTGTTGAACAGCCTCATATCAGGTACAGAGACATGAGTTTAAGTCACACGCTGATTGCATAATCTTTATAAGACTATTCC
>JAMOAZ010000081.1:0-5591 GCA_039908505.1 Nitrospirota bacterium | reverse complement strand
AACATTATCACTCCACGCCACTGTCCGGTTATCTATCCCAGCCTGATTCTCAAATTTGTCGAAAATGCCATCGTCCATGTTAAAAATTGTTAGTGCAGCATGGACAGCCAGCTTAAAGTAAGCAAGGATAATATCATTTATTACCCAGTTTGCTACTTGCGCCAATCCATTCTGGTTTGATGTAAGTGTGATGTTGTCTATACCGCCTATACTTCCGCCACCCCCACCCCCGCCGGTTGCCGATATAACGCCTGTGGTATTGTCATAGCTTATACCCGTACCAGCCGACAAAGCCGCCCGTGCTGCTGCATCTGTATACCACAGGTTTGTCCCCTGCGTTATATTGTCTGTGTATAAAGTGAACCAATTGTTCGTCCCGTTATACCAGTTCCCCGATATGCTTGTACCTATGGCCGAAACTGCCCGCGCCGCTGTAAAGTATTGATTCAAACCTTCCGTTACGTTGTCGCTATAAAGCGAGTACCAGTTTTTAGTCCCGTTGTACCAGTTGCCGCTTGTGCCGGCGGCAATAGACGGCTCTTTTGCATTGAGCGCACTTTGTAAATCGCTTTGGGCAGACAGCGTGCCTGTTATGTTTCCCCACAGGGGGGAACCGCCAGTGCTTGCAGCTATAGTTACGGAGCCGTTATCATTCGTGATAGTAACGTTTGATCCTGCGTTAAGCGTATTCAGCTTGAATGTCCCGTTGTCGTTGCCGATGAATATCTGGCCTTTGACTGGTGTTGTTGTCAGGCCAGTGCCGCCGGATGTTACAGGCACTGTAGTCAGGGAAAACACACCCGTTGATGTGTTATATGAAAGAGGAAGTGAAGCAGACAGCGCTGCCCTTGCCCTTACATCCATGTAATACTTATTAAACGTCCCTTCAGTTATGTTGTCAGTTGTGATAGTGCTGAGGTCGCCGTTATAACTCGTACTACCACCACCGCCACCGTTTATTGTCCGACTGAAGCCAGGCCAGCCATAAACCGGTACACCATGGATTAACACCAAGGCGGTAATCAGTGAGACAGCTATACCCCTTGTCATATTCATTATTTCACCCCCGTGCATCTAACAGTCACATATGGATTTGTCCCGCCCGTAAGCGTAACCACACTGGCGCGTATCCTCTGAACAGGTGTGTCGACAATTGAAAATGACGCAAATCCGGCGGCAAGCTCAGAAGGAGACAAGTGGTATAGTGCAATTGCCGTTGGGCTAAACTTGTTCAACCTTGAAGGGCTGCACTGTGCCGGAGTACATTGATTTCCATTGATGACCACGCTTACGGCAGTTGTCGTGTTTTGGGATACATCTATATCGCATGACCATGTCCTGAACTCAGTATGTGATACATCTAGTACTTCCCCATCGCCTGTTTTGTTGTCATTGTATAAGACGTACATGTCTGCGTTGGCAGCCTGTAAGCATATCATCATCGAAACGGCAGTTAGCAGTGTCAGTAGTAACTTTTTCATTGTCCTGGCCTCCCTGGATTTTAAGATTCAGTTATATGTGCGGGCTGATATGCCCGTTTTAGCGCCCCCACTTTTTCAGATACTCTAAGAACAGATTTGCTATAAGGGTAATCAACACCGAGCCAATCAGCATGTAGAGTTTTCCAAACATGCTATTTATAGATTCCTTAAACTGCTTTATCTCTCTCTGAAACTCCTTCAGTTCATTCCAGAAATCCTTCAGGTCGCCGTTGAGTTCGTCGAGGGAGTTGTCGAAATGCACATGTCTTTCATCCTGGCGCTTCTGGCACTCCCTGCATGCCTCCATAGATACGTGTGTTTCAGTCATAGTACCTCCATCGTGGTATGTCTCAGGCATAAAGCCATACAACCTTTTGCGGTTTATCCTTGTCGATATCCAGATGAACCAAAGTCGTGCCAATGCCAAGTCTTTCGACCCCTGCGTCGATGGCGGCCTTTGACACCAGATACCGCTCATGGCTGCTTGCTATGGAGATGTCGGCAGCAAGTCCCTTTAAGTGTGCAGAGTCTGACTTACCCCCTATGGCCTTGTTGTGCCTCTCGCAGCGGCAGCCGGAGGTTATCTTAAGTGCGATACCTGCTGATTCCATTATCTTGTCAAGGATTGCGACAAGTGCTGCTGATATGTTGTTTAACCCACACCCGCAGCGACAGATGAACTCCTCCACATTAAAGTACTCTGAAGATATATTTTGTGATGCCTTCGCTGTTTGCCCTGTGGCGCTTGGTATCTGTCTTTCCATGCCTTTTTCCTCCATGCTGGTTTTAGTAAAATGCTGTGCATCGAAGTGTTTCGTCGCACGGGGAGCTGTTTTGTGCCTTAAGTGTATCCAATCTCCTTGCTGCGACCTCTGGCGTAAGGAGTTTGGTAAGTTCACAGAGGCACTGGGCCATGCCTTGCCCCATTCTTAAAAGTACGTCCTCGCGCTGGGTATCGTTTCTGGATGACTGCAGTGTGTGCTGCCTTTGCAGCCACTGCCTTACGGCATTCCACTCTGGTTGACGGCTTAATGTGATGACGGCCGTTAAGAACTCCTCTGTTGGTATTAACATGGTGTCGTCTCCTGTGTTGAGCTATTCATCCTGGTCTTCCTCGTCTTGTGCCTCAGTGTCAGTAGTATCAGTGCAGGTTATAAAGTTGTCCTCGCCCCTGATTCTGCGAAGGCGTTCCTCGTAGGTTTCCATCTGAATGGTCTCTTCTGGAGCGGCGGCTTTCTTTTTTTCGTAAATGTACTGGGCCAGCTCCATATAAATCTTGGCACGGGTCTTTGAATCCACATCCGGGTCACGCGCAAGTTCAGCCATTCCGATTAACGGGTCAACGGCCATTCCCTCTAAAACACGGCGAGCGTCAACTGACCTGCAATAAAGTGCAGGGGCAGCTGCCTCCTGCTGAGTCGGTTTCAGTGCCTCATTGACATCTGATGGTGTAGCGTTCTTTCCCATATGCCTCCTTTAAGTTTTACTGTTAGTTATATGCTAACGCTATATGTAATATATAAATTCGCATAAATGCCTTATAAAGCCAATAAACACGCCATTCTCCTATTCGCATGGTGCTTGAAAAGAGTAAAAAAGGGCAAAAAAATCTACAATATTGTATATAAGCTACAATATTGTAGTATAGGGATAAATGTCAGAGGCTATAAGTAGCTGATAAATCGATATAAATAAATATGCTAATATAATGCTGATATTATGGTCATTTATTAACTATGTACTATATTACATAATAAATAGTAATATAATATATTATAACAGCGTGATAATACATGATATATATGATACTATACCACTTTAATATGATAACAGATAATGGTATAGCAGATATGCAGCGATTTACTAGTAATTTAGCTGATTATTCAGGCTTGAATGTAAATTACGGCAGCATTACTTCAGCATGTCCTTTGCATAGGTCAGGTAATCGTCGTCTTTTTCCAGCTTGTTATACCATCTGGCGAAAAAGCGGGCTGATTTCTTCCACTGTCCTGTGTGGTATCTTAAGTCAGGAATTGGCATAAAGTTGGGATACTTAAAGACCAGCATCATTCCATCTTTTGCAAATGACACCTTATGTCCCTTGCTTTGTGCGGCAAGGCACGCATCCACAATAAAATACTCTACGTTTTCGTCAAATCCGCCTATGGACTCTATGACAGTGCGTGTAATTGCACAGAAGGCGCTGCTTACATACTTAGGGGGCTTACCCGGTGTGGTGATATTATATGGTGTGCAGTTGAAGTCTGTTCCAACGCCAAGATTATAGGGTGTTAGGTCTGGGTTTCTCAACTCAATTCCGGCAATCCCGCCACTCAATGCCTCTGTTAAGCCTTCGTCCTTGTAATAGTAGATGCCGGGAAGCATAAACACTATATGCTCACCGGTTGAGACCTCTATTCCGCGATTGTACAAAACGGCAATGCTGTCGTCTTTGCAGTCAACTATTGTTATGCCGCTTGTGGAGTTAAGTACGACCTCTTTTATGCTGTCGTCGTTTGCTACGATAATTATCTCAATGTCCTCGCAGTGGCAGTTCCATGATATAGAGTTTAATGTTGCCATTAATGGCAGCGCGTCTTTGCCTGATGGGATTATGATGCTTAACCTGTTTTTTATTGCGGAGTTGTGTAATGTTACAGAGGTGGTGCGTCCGTTTATTCCGGCTTCTTTTGTTTCAAAGATAAACGATATAATGTCTAATGCCCTGTCTATTGATTTACCGTCGAGGCGGTAGAAGACCCTGTCCACAAATTTATCTGCCGCTTCTTTTATTGCATCGGGGATGCCCTTTTCCATTGTCTGAAACAGCGCTTCCCAGTTACCGGCGGGGGAGACGGGCTGTGCCACGCCGATATCTTTATAGTACTCCTCGCCGTTTAATATATTGTAGAGATCAAAGAGCGGCTTTCCGAATGCAAGGGCCTCAACGCCCAGCGTTGTCTTACCCATTACGACGCAGTAGTCCGCGATGGCAAGTATCTTGTAAGGGTCATAGCTGAACACGACAACTGCGCCTGGGAGCAGCTCTTCAATATTCTTTTTGATTTCAAGAAATGTTGGATACATTACCTGAGGGTGCCACTTAAATACGCATACTAAGTCGGGGCGTTTAAGCGCCTTAAGCAGCTCGACCCACATCGAACGCTCTGTTACAGCGCCCCAGTGTGTGTTGGGCATGAAGGCAACAATTTTTTTGTCGTTTGAAATGGATAGTTCTTTTTTGATACTTTTTATCATTGAGGGAAGCGTGTATTTTTTGATAGCGTCGTCGATATGGGTATTTCCGACTATCATCAGTTTGTGGAATGAGCATTTATGTTCCAGAAGGGTATCTCTGGTCTGAGCGCCCCAGATGAGATTGACCATTGAGTATTCGGCATGGGTTGAAAAATTAAGCATAGGGTTATAGTAGTCCCCTTCCTGAAGGGTGATATAGGGTATGTCATGTTTTTTAGCTAAGTGGCCGATTTGTTTACCCCATGGGTTCATCTCGTGGAGGGTTAGAAACATATCCGGCTTTTCCTGTGCTATCAGGGCTTCAAGGCAAAAGTAGTCCTCGACATTTCTGATCAGAGACCTGTGTTGCTGAAACAGCGACCAATGCCTGAAGCCGTGCCATGAGAAGTTCACGCCTGTCCACTGCTCAAGCAGTTTATTAGTTGCAGCCTTGATATTTGCATTGGTCTCATGGTTAGCGTACTCGATAAGGAATTTGCATTTAAAACCGTTTCGTAATACATCGCCTTCGTAAGGATAGTCAACGAGGGTGGTAAAAAACAGAATCTCAGCCCCTTGTTTACGGGCTTCCCCTGCGATGGGAAACAGGAACCTGCCGTGATGGGGCAGAGCATTAAATACGGCGATCTTTTTACCTTTAAGTTTCATAGCTCTCCATAATGGTCTGCCGTCAGCCTGGACATCTGCGCAACACCAGTCAGCTATTATACCCGATTATTTTATAAGTTCACAATCTCCAGAAAAAATTCTCTCCGGGTTGTCCCAGTGTATCGTTCCAGGGCAAACGCATTTGAAAAATCAGGCAGGAATTGCCTATCATTTGGCTCTGACCGATGGTTTCCTGGATTCCCG
>JAMOAZ010000080.1:0-6625 GCA_039908505.1 Nitrospirota bacterium | reverse complement strand
CTTCGAGGGGAGGTTACTATTGGACATTGATGTTAAGGGCTAAAACCGGGCCTGACACAGTTTAGTTAACAGACCCGTTGTGTCTCAGTATGGCCTGTTTTTGCACTTGCGTATGTTTAAATCTTTGTTTGTAAAATCATATGTATTTTCGCCAGTTTTTTCCTCATCAGTCTTTAATTGCAACGTTAATTTTATATCGTCTAATTTAACCCCTGATTTTTTCTTTATAACTACGAAATCATCGTAGAAAAATTTCAACCTAACACTGCCAGCAAACACAAGTGCACCACCGCTTACGACACCGCTCCCATCCTTTTCTTTATAGACAACCATTACCCATCCACGCGGTTTGTGAAGAACATTGTATAGTTCTGCATTTTTCACTTCAAAATCGGCATCCATTATACCATAATGAATATTGCTGCTTATCTTGAATTCTCTTTTCAACGAGATGCAGTATAGCTCATCTCCATCTGCGTTGGATAATGTGAACAATATGAGAATCAGCAATATTAATGTCTTTGTGGTTTTTCTGGTAAACATTTATCTATCCTTTTTACAGTAAATCCATTATCATAAGGTTCGACAGTCTCTCTGGATGTAGTGCCTTTCTCATTTATATATAATATTATCAAACTCATAGTTATTTTCTCTTTTTCAGCTCTGCTTTTATGCTGCCTGATAATAAGGAAATTTTCTAAATCCTTATATTTGATGGTATGATTATCTGACTTTGCAGCAGCAGACATATAGGAAACTATCCTCTCAGGATCGCCAGCATTAGTAGTGATGTTATATACCCATGAGGATGGCAACTTTGGAAGGTCATATATATAAGCATCGGAAACCCACATCTCCATTACCCTAATTCCTATATCAGCGTCTCCCTTGTAATAATCTAATGAAACATAATAATACCTATATTCACATTCCTGCGCAATGCATGTATCGGTTATGTTGACACACAATACCGAAGCTTGTATCAATAAAATCATAAGTATATTTTTAATATTCAACTTCATACAGTTACCGTTTATTCATTCTATCATCTTGGGATATATAACTTAAGACATTTATGTATTATTTTGATTTTAAAATCTTTTGTCCCCAGCACCAATAGCTCAGGCGTTCCATCAGGTTTGTTACAAGTTAGTGTCATGCTAAAACCAGGTTTTATTGCAGGTTCATATTCTGTAATCACATAGGTGAGAAAATCTTTAAAAAAACCAATATCTATGGCGTCTTTGTCTGTTCTTGCCGTGCCAATTAATAATGAATCCATTCCATGTTCATCAGGAAAGTCATAAAGCCATCCGTTGGGCATTTTTGGTATACCATATATATAGTTGTTTTGACTTAAAAAGAATGCCCTAACTTTATATTTTTTCTTAATGTATTTGTCTTTCAAAGAAATTGTATAAAACTGGTTCTTACATTTCTCTGAAGAACGAGCCTCTATCGGGAATACCACTGTCGAAAACACCAATAAAACTACCAATCTCATACACAATGACATGCATTAAGCTCCTGTGTTGACTTTATTAGATAATAATAAACATATGTATGTTTAGATGTCAAGTTTTTTTTCAAATAATGAGAGGAGTATGGAAATACTCCTCTCATTATTGAAGGTAAAGCGTTCAGCCTATTGTTTATTCCCTGTAGGCGGCTCTATTCTATCTACATCTTTCCTGATTTTATTCATGTCAGTGGTCCTCTCCTGTTCTTCATATTGAGCTTTGCCTGCCGACTTAGACAAAAACTCAATCTTGACGTTCAATTTACCAGCGCCATCCTCATGCGTAATTTTGGCATACGCTGCTACCGATAGGTCGAGGGCTTTTGTCGGATCCAGCAGTTTTACCTTTTCGTCTTGCCCTTTAACTTTGATCCGTGTCATAGGACCCTTATCGTTGATTTTAATTATAACACTCTCACCGTTGACTTTGTTTGTAACCTTGGCATATTCATACTTACCGTTATGAAGATCACCAACATCGATTGGCTGCATCGCCCCGGTAAATTTATACTTATCATATATTTCACCGTTTGTTGTTTGATGACCGTGTAGATTGTAGTAGGTTGCTTTTGTCTCCATCGTGTTATTACCGTTGTATTTTGTAAACTCGCTCTTGTTATACCTACCTTTTTTATTGAGCTTGTTAAAATCAACGGATCGCCTCTTGATGTCATCAAGCCTTTTATCAAGCTCGCGCTCAACCTCTTCTCTACTCTTTCCCGATGGCAAATGTACTTCCCCATCAACCTCTTTTTGCGCAGTCGATGTAGGGTCGGCAAGTTTCATTACATAATTGGAAACGCCGGGTACTGGTACTCCGATATAACTGCCAAGCAGCGTATCTACCTCGTCTGAGCCACCCTTTGAGTAAATGTCTTTCCAATGGCTGAGGTCACTCTCTAAAAGATCGACTGCCTTTGCGTAACGATTCAGTGGTGAGCTGCCCTTTGACAACTGATAAAGACCTTCCTTAAATGTCAACTCACCCTTATTCACTTCGCGGGCTATGCGCTCTGCCTTGTCCTTCAATTCACTGTCTTTCGGCTTTAAATTCCCAAGGGCTGCCGCAGCACCAACTCTTTGTTTTGTAATACCTTTTTCTCTTTCCAACCTTTGTAATACCTCCTCTGACACCTCACCACCACCGCCATGTGAACACCCAGGCTTGCTTCCCACAAATTTACCTGTCTCTGGGTCTTTCAGATAACATACTTCTTTCATACAGTGTCCTCCTTTGGGGGTTACGTCTGGATTCTGCTATAAATATAGCAGTTCATTTTCATGATAACACAAAAAGAATTATATGTCAACATAAATTTTTATAAATAATTAAAATTATTTTATTTGTTTCAGTGCTCTTTGCACTGTTGCTTTGACCATCATGCCTGTGTACTTATATGGCAATAATATGACTATAGGGCGCGCGCTCAGGAAAGCAATTGACATAATATCGGCAATGCGTTTACAATTTTCTTAGGCAGCGCATTAGGCTGCCGAAGGAGGAGCTGTGCGTGATAGGTTTTATTGGCGGCGGTAACATGGCCGAGGCCCTTATTAAAGGCATTAGAGACACAGCCTCAAAAGACATATATGTCTCAGAGCCAAATGAACAAAGACGGCTATATCTTAAAACTACATATGGCGTTAACACCACCGGTGATAACATGGAGCTGGCCGCGTCGTCAGATATTATCATCATCGCAGTAAAGCCGCAGGTCATAAGCGCCCTGGCCGAGGAGTTTAGCGGCACAGACCTGTCGAAAAAGACTATTGTATCCATAGCCGCCGGGGTCTCGATTTCTAATCTAAGGCAGACATTCAGGACAGAGACAGTCATCAGGGTGATGCCCAATACACCGGCGTTAGTGCTCAAGGGGATGTCCGTAATATCTGCGCCTGAGGGGATTTCACCTGAGACGATAGATAAAATTGACGCTATATTTTCCTCTATCGGGAAGATACTCCACCTGCCCGAACCTCACATGGACGCAGTGACGGCTGTCTCGGGAAGCGGGCCTGCCTTTATCTCGTTCTTTGTGCAGGGTATGATTGAGGGCGGCATAGCGCTTGGTCTTGATGGGCAAACGGCCTCAGCATTAGCCATACAAACGCTTGCAGGCACGTCAGAGCTGCTTGCCTCACACAGCCCAGAGGCCATAATAAAAATGGTATCATCCCCGGGTGGAACTACTGTTGCGGGGCTGAAGGTAATGCAAGACAGAGACGCAGCAGGGCTTATTGCCAATGTGCTGAGGGCGGCGGCCTTACGCAGCGCTGAACTGAATATTAAACCAAAGGGCCAGTAATAATAACGTTAGGAGGGCAGATATGTTTATCGTTGGAAATCTCGTAGGCGCAATTGCTCAGATAGCCGACCTGATACTGGGGGCGTATATGTGGATTGTCATTGTCTCCGCCCTGATAAGCTGGGTAAACCCTGACCCGTATAACCCTATTGTAAGATTTTTATATCTGGCAACTGAGCCGGTGCTGCGGCCAATCAGGAGAAAAATCGGCAACCTTGGCGGCATAGACATCTCTCCGTTGATTGTTGTACTGGCAATTGTGTTTCTCAGGTCTTTTCTGGTGGGAAGCCTGATGCAGGCGAGCCGCGTTTTACATTGATATTTCGGTGAATTCGCCATTGAATACATGAGATTCATGGTTTCGCGTTGCCATCTGTTACTTCTGTCCATACCGGCGCCTGTTTAATTACATCGTATTCAAGATGAACCTTTGCCGCCTTGTGATGCCAATTATTTCTTTTATTCCTTCTTTATAATATATAGTGCTGAATATCACCGGAAATCATAAAATAGTGCGGGGTGTCTTAACTTGACACCACTGCTCATTAAGGAGCCGTAGAACATGTATCTGATGTCAAAGAACATATTTTGACACATGCTAAAGGGGGAGTATATCGATGAGTAAGAAAATCCACACGACTGATGTACATAAATATAATTTGAAGAAGTCATTGACAGGAATCCATGGGCTTGACGAGATTACAGGGGGACTTCCAAAAGGGCGCCCTACGCTGGTATGCGGCAACGTTGGATGCGGGAAGACGCTTCTGGCAATGGAGTTTCTTGTTCATGGAATTAAGGAATACGATGAACCAGGCATTTTCATGTCTTTTGATGAGACAGCGGAAGATATTATCGTTAATGTTGAATCTCTCGCTTTTAATATTAATGATTTGATGAATTAGGAAGAAAATCATACTTGATCATGTTTATATAGACCGGAAAGATTTTGAAGTTACTGGAGAATATGACCTTGAAGGTCTTTTTATCAGGCTTGAGTATGCTATAAACACAATTGGAGCAAAGAGGGTAGTCCTAGACACCATAGAGTCACTGTTTGCAGGGCTACAGTCTCATCATATCCTGAGAGCGGAATTAAAAAGGCTATTTAGATGGCTAAAGGAAAAAGGACTAACCGCAATCATCACGGCTGAGAGAGGTGATGGAGTACTTACACGACACGGGATTGAAGAATATGTTGCAGATTGTGTAATACTCCTTGACCACAGGGTAGAAGGTCAGAGATCAACCCGGCGTCTGCGTGTTGTCAAGTATCGTGGTTCAACCCATGGTGCGAATGAGTATCCTTTTCTAATAGACACAGCGGGCATATCGGTGTTCCCCATCACATCACTTGGGCTTGAGCATAAAGCGTCTACTGAGCATCTTTCTACCGGTATTCCCCGCCTTGATACAATGTTGGACGGCAGAGGCTATTTCTGTGGAAGTTCTATACTAGTCTCTGGCACTGCAGGCACAGGGAAGACGAGTTTAGCAATTCATCTTGTTAAATCAACATGCGAACGAGGTGAACGCTGCCTATATATTGCATCAGAGGAATCAATGTACCAGATAATCAGAAACAGCAGATCAATAGGCATTGACCTTGAACCTTTTATTGAGAGCGGCATTCTCAGGTTCAATGCAAGCAGGCCAACGTCCTTCGGAATGGAGAACCACCTGGTGACAATCCATAAACTGATTGACGAATTCAACCCATCAGTGTGTGTCATGGACCCTATCTCCAATTATAGTGATATAGGCAGCAATGATGAGGTAAAGATACTCATGATGAGGCTTGTTGACTTGATGAAATCTCGTAGCATCACTTCCATTTACACTACCCTCACTGCACAAGGGGAATTCATTGATAATACAGATATAGGTATATCATCACTAATGGATACATGGATAGTCCTGAAGACATTAGAATATAACGGAGAGCGTACAAGAGGGCTTTATGTTATAAAATCAAGGGGAATGTCCCATTCAAATCAGATAAGGGAGTTTATTATTACCGACAAAGGCATTGAACTTCTTGACGCTTACACAGGTTCAGGGATGGTGCTTACAGGAACTGCACGGATAGTTCAGGAGGCAAAAGACAGGGCGGATGATTTTATAGTAAAGCAGAAGATGGATCGCAGGCTGCGTGAATTAGAATCAAAACGAAAAGAGGCAGAGGCACGGGTAGAGGCGTTGATGTCTGCTATTGCCAATGATCAGGCTGAAATTGATATGATATTATCCCAGGAAAGTGCAAGGATAGATATCAGAGAAAAGGTAACCGCCGAAATTTTGAAGAAGAGACAGCCTGAGTAACATGTTCATGGCAGCAGAGGAGGAAGCTTTGGATAATAAATCTGTTAAGAAGTCATCGCTGAGAAAGGGCGAATTGAATGATGAAAAACTGACATGGAAGCTCCGGCTTTATTCTGAGGCAGAGAAGGTACTATCAGGGCTTGATATTAAGATAATGATGAGAGAACACAATGAAATATGATATCAACAGACCTGATAAAGAGACTGAAGATGAAAAAGAAAAATATCTTCTGAAGCTGTATGTGACAGGTAATACCCTTCTTTCTATGAGGGCAATAGACAATATAACGGGATTATGCGAGGAGCATTTCAAAGGACAATATAAACTTAATATAGTAGATATATATCATCGGACATCGCTTGCATGGCGGGAACGGATAGTGGCAACTCCGATGCTATTAAGAGACTGTTTAACGAACTGTGTCAATCCTAAAAAAGCGAAGGGAGGAGAGGCGGTGTGGTATGAGTGTGTATCGCC
>JAMOAZ010000008.1:0-83003 GCA_039908505.1 Nitrospirota bacterium | reverse complement strand
CTACCGTCTAATTCTCTCATCTTTTATCTTAACATTTTGCTTAATTTTATGTCTACTTATTTATGTACTTATTAATACATAGTAGCTTGTAAAAACAAAGATGACAAAATAACGGATGTTCGTGTGATCTCACCCCAAATTACCAGATGACATAACAGCCCCTGTTCGTTTATAATACATCGCTGTGATAATTGAAAGAACAATACTGCGGGTAGTCGGCTCAAATAAGACAAGTGCCCCTGATCCTATAGCCATCGAGAAAAAACTGCGGCTGCGCGTTAATTCTAATGAAATCTTGTCGCTTTACTGCTCCCCTGTGATGATTAAGGAGCTAGTTGTGGGGTTTATAATGGGCGAGGGGATAATTAAGGGCTCATGGTGTACTGAAAAGATGTCGGTCAGTATGGGGGATGACATTGTTGTCGATATAGACGCCACAGGCGAGGTCTCGTTGGCTGGGAAGGCCATCACATCAGGATGTATTGGCGGAATTACCATACCTAAAGAAATTATCGCCAACTCGGTTACCTCAACAGTGAATATCTCGCCGGAGTCCCTTCGCCGCCTTTTCGGAGATTTTCAGCACCAAAGCCTATCATACCAGAACACAGGCTGCATTCACAGCGCCGCCATCTCAGACGCCAGCTCAATAATAGCCTTTGCCGAGGACATTGGCAGGCACAATGCCGTTGATAAGGTAATCGGGGCGTCGATTTTAGAGGATTTCGATTTATCCAACTCAGTTATGCTGTTAAGCGGCAGGCTCTCATCTGAGATAGCATCAAAGTGTGCCCGCTGGTCAATTCCAATAGTGGCAAGCCGGACTGCCCCCACATCGCTCTCTGTTGAAATAGCAGAAAAGGCAGGCGTTACTATGGTAGGATTCCTGCGCGGGACGAGGTTCAATGTATATACTCATCCTGAAAGAATATCCTGAGCCGTCCGAAATTATTATAGTAATTAATTAAGGAGAAACAATGATTCAAACGCTGTTCCTGCCCCGAAAAAATTTATTTATAATATTAACGTTCGCCGTGTTTTGGGCAATCACTGTACAGGCATGTACGGCAGAGACCCCGGTGACAGCAGAATTATCGCGCGAGGACCAGTTGGAAAATATAAAAATTATAGTTGACCAGGCAATCCAGGAGGGAAAAATCCCGGGCGCCGTAGTCATAATCGGAGACCAGGACGGCGTCATATACAGGAAGGCATTCGGCTATCGAACGCTCCTGCCTGAGAAGGAGGCAATGACCATTGATACTATCTTTGACATCTCTTCACTGACAAAGGTAGTGGCCACTGCCCCAGCAGTGCTTCAGCTAGCACAACAGGGCAGGCTGCGCCTCGAGGACCCAGTCAGCAAGTACTGGCCTGAGTTTAAGACCAACGGCAAGGATGCTATTACCATACGTCAGCTCCTTACTCACTATTCAGGGCTTAGGGCTGGTCTTGACGTCTTTCCTGAGTGGCACGGCTATAACACCGGCCTTAATTTGATTCTAAAAGAAAAGCCTGGAAGCACACCCGGTACGGCCTTTGTTTACAGCGATATAAATTTTGCGGTGCTTGGTGAACTCGTCCGCAGAATCTCCAGCAAACCGCTTGACGTGTATTGCTATGAAAATATATTCAGACCACTGGGGATGAAAGACACCGCTTTTAAAACACCGCCCTCGGCACATGACCGTATTGCGCCCACGCAGTTTAGAAAGGGAAAGCTGATGCAGGGAGAAGTCCATGACCCGATGGCGTATAACATGGGCGGCATAACAGGGCACGCAGGGCTTTTCTCTACCGCCGATGACCTTTCAACATTCGCTCAGACAATGCTTAACATGGGGGCACACAAGAATGTACATATTCTGAGCCCACTGATGGTTGCAAAGATGACCAGCTCTCAGTCGCCGGTGAATAAGACGGTCTTGCGCGGGCTGGGCTGGGATATTGACTCTCCGTATTCCTCAAACCGCGGCATACTGTTTCCAGTCGGTTCGTATGGTCACACGGGGTTTACCGGGACGTCTATGTGGATTGACCCAGTCTCAAAGACCTATGTCATTGTCCTGACTAACCATGTACACCCCGACGGAAAGGGGGATTCTCTGTCTCTGAGGGCTGAGATATCAACCATTGCTGCCTCAGCCATGGGACCTGCCCAGGCTGAGAGTGTCCTGACAAGCGGCCGCACCACAACAGGCTATTATGAACTGTTAAACAGCTACCACACCAAAGGGACGCGTGGCGGAAACGTCAAAACAGGAATTGATGTGCTTAGGGAAGAGAAATTCGCCTCCCTTGCCGGACTAAAAATCGGACTTATTACCAATCACACAGGGGTAGACTCAAAGGGCAGCCGCACAGTCGATATCCTGCATAATGCCCCTAACGTAAAACTTAAGGCCGTCTTCAGCCCTGAGCACGGATTTTTGGGCAATGTCGATGAGGTAATAAAAACAGACTCAATCACAGATTCCATGACTGGCCTGACCGTTTACAACCTCTACGGCAAGACCTATCGTCCGACCTCTGAAATGCTTGAAGGGCTTGACGCCCTTGTATATGACATTCAGGATGTTGGCGTCCGGTATTATACATATATAACAACGATGGGTTATGCAATGGAGGCCGCTGCAAAAAATGGAATCACGTTTTACGTACTTGACCGGCCTGACCCTATTACGGCTGCATTTGTTCAGGGGCCGATACGGGAAAAGGGTCTAAAGTCGTTTACCAACTACTATCCGCTGCCAGTCAGGTACGGGATGACAGTTGGCGAGCTGGCTGAGATGTTTAATGCAGAGTATAATATAGGGGTTAAATTAAAGGTTATCAAGATGCAGGGCTATGGACGCTCAGACTGGTATGACGAGACCGGCCTGATGTGGGTAAACCCGTCACCAAATATTAGAAGTGTACTACAGGCAACACTCTATCCAGCCTCCGGCATCATAGAAAGCGCTAATATAAGCGTCGGTAGGGGCACAGACATGCCGTTTGAAGTGGTTGGGGCGCCGTGGATAGACGCGAAAAGGCTCTCAGCATATTTGAATAGCCGGAAGATAACCGGCGTGCGCTTCATGCCCGTAGAGTTTAAGCCAACAAACGATAACTACGCCGGGAAGCAGTGCTATGGAGTGCGGATTATTGTAACAGACCGCGATGCACTTAACTCTCCGGCAATGGGAATAGAACTGGCCTCTGCCCTATATAACCTCTACCCAGTGGAGTTTGGTGTGGACAAGACGGTAGGGCTTATCAGCGATGATGTCTTGCTGTCCATAAAGAAAAACATAGACCCAAATCAAATTAAAATGGAGCTGAAGGAGCCGCTTAAGCGTTTCATGGATATACGCTCCAATTACCTGCTCTATTAATACAGTGTATAATTATTTTATAAACTGCTAACATATCTGTAATAATTTATGTTATCATACTAAAGGCTGCAATGTGCGGTTGAGCCGCAATTGATGGATGTCGGCGAAATGTAAATCTGGCATAAGATAAGGCGATGAGAAAAAGAATTCCCACAGGCACAGTACGCATAGGGATGTACATAGACGGGTTTGATGCGTCGTGGTTTCAGACGCCGTTTCTCAGACATCATTTCGAGATAAAGTCACAGAGCCAGTTAGATAAAATCATGGAATCCGGTGTTGACTATGTCTATATCGATACAGAAAAGGGACTAGATGTTGCATGTGATGAAAAAGTGTGCGAGAACACTCACCACACAGTTGAAAAGAAAAAAGCCCCAGATATACCCGCAGCTCCTAAAAAGGAGGTCCCTAAACCGGAGGATAAGGCATTCACGGACTATATCAGTGCAAAAACAGACCTCATCCAAATAGACAAGCTCAGTCTAATAGAAGCAACTGCGATTAATTTCGACCTTTATGTTAAGACAGGCATGGAGATTGTCCCCTTATCTGTAAATCACAACGATAGGGGTGAGGTATTAATCACAAAAGATATGTTGACCTCACACGGCGAACTACTGATAAACCGTTCTGATGTACAAAAGTACCGGGACTATCTCAGGATGGCGGTAAAGAATACTGGCGCCGCCAAATCTCAGGCCACTAAAAACATGCTGATAAAAGAAAACGCCAAGATACTCGTCAATGAACTGTTCAACGACCCTGGAAGCCCCAGGAAGATGGAGGCGTGTAAAGAGACAGTAGGAAATGTTATCTCATCAATAATTGACACAAAGGGATTAATAACCAACCTGTTTACGGTAAACAAACACGACTACTATGTCTACACTCATTCGGTGAATGTCTCTGTGTTTTGCGTGGCAACGGCCATAGCGATGGGAATACAGTCCGAGGGCGAGTTGTTTGCCATAGGCATGGGGAGTCTATTACATGATATAGGGATGAGTACAATCCCTCCTGAGGTGCTGCACAAACCAATGCCGCGCCTTTCGGAGTTTGAGTTAAGCTTACTCAAGGGGCATGTGGTAGAAGGGCTTGACATAGTCAAACTGTATAAGGGTATCACGCCTGAGACATTGCTGCCGCTTGCTGAACACCATGAGAATCTCATGGGAACGGGCTATCCTCTTGGCCTGAAAGGAGATAAACTCCATCTGTCTGGAAAGATTATCTCCATAACGAATACCTATGATACACTGACGACATCACGCCCAGGCTTTAAGGCAATAACTCCATATGAGGCTCTTACCTATCTGCGCGACAATAAGAACTTATTCGACGCAGACATACTAAAGGAATTTATAACCGTGCTTGGCAAATCAAGCTTGTAATGACAACTAATGCCAAAGATGAAACAACAATCGGCAACCGCATTTAGACATGACCTGCTTATATTAGCCAGTTCCGGGGCAGCCCTTATTGGCATAGGGTTGTTGCTGCCGTTTATGGCACATGAGGGTTTGGCACTGGCACTTTTTGTCGTTCTGCTTTTGCTGGTGAATTCGGCAATATCTCTTTTGATAATCAGGAGAATAAAAAAACCTATAAATGAGCTGATGTTAGCAGTCAGAAAGATATCCGAAGAGCAATTCAACCTGCAGCCAGATAAAAACATGACAAATCTGTCCATTGTATTTAACCATCTCATAGAGAATTTCAACGAATACAAGCGCAAGACGGAGGAAGGGGCGGCAGAGGTCGTTGAAGTAAATCAGCGAATGTTGAACGAGATTGTGCAAAGGCGCAAAACAGAAAAGAAACTCCAATACCTGGTCGAGCTTATAAAGTTGATAACCAACATATCGTCAACCTTTATTACAATTCCTTCTGAGGAGGTAGAGGACTGGATAGTCCACGCCCTTTCGTCAATAGGAAATTTCCTCGGTGTTGACAGGGGTTATGTGGTTATATTCTCAACTGATATGAAGACGACCACAGAGGTATATGAGTGGCACGTGGATGGTGTGCCTCCAAAGACAGAAAGGCTGCAGGAGCTTCCGGTGGATTCACTGATCTGGTGGATGGGCAAGCTGAACGCCTTAGACAACATATATATAACCTCGGCAGAGGACATACCGGAGGAGGCCACCGCTGAGAGAGAATTCATTTTGGCAGACGACGTAATATCATTGATTGCCATACCCATAAGCCGCGGCGGTAAGCTCAACGGCTTTCTGGGCTTTGACTCGATGACGGTACACAAAGAATACGCCCCAGATGTATTGTCCCTGCTGAAGATAGGGGGCGAGACATTTATCAACGCACTGCAGAGAAAACGCGTGGATGACGCCAATCACGAAAGCTGGATGCGCTTGCAGTCGATAATGGATAACGCACAGGCGGTGATATACCTAAAGGACACCACCGGGCGGTATTTAATGGTAAACCGGCATTTCGAGGACTTGTTTCATAAGACAAAAGAAGAGGTAACAGGCAGGACGGATTATGAGATATTTGACACAGGGCCATTCCACGAACACGATATGATGGTAATTCAAAGCGGAAGGCCGCTAGAGCTTGAGGAAACGATAAGACATGGGCAAGAGCAGGAGGCTCTTCGGACATATGTGTCTATAAAATTTCTTCTTTACAGGCATGATTCGACTGTGTATGCCATATGCGGAATATCAACAGATATAACAGACAGAAAGCGTGCCGAGGAAGAGTTGATAAACTACCGCAACCACCTTGAGGAACTAGTCAATGCCCGCACTGTACAGTTGTCCGAATCCAATGAGAAGCTGACTTTAGAGATAGCAGAGCGGCTGCGGGCAGAGCAGGCCCTGATACAGGCAAAAGAGGCAGCCGAGGCGGCCAACCGCACAAAGACTACATTCCTTACCAACATGAGCCACGAACTTCGTACCCCGATGAACGGCATTATAGGTATGACAGAGCTTGCCCTTGATACGAATCTCGACTCTGAACAACGGGAATTCCTTGAGCTGGTTAAGGTATCCTCAGCCCATTTGCTGTCTCTGGTAAACAGTATCCTTGATTTCTCAAAAGTTGAAGCTGGTAAAATGGAGCTTGAGGCAATAAACTTCGACTTAAGAGGGCTTCTTGATACGACGATAAAACCGCTGGCATATGAGGCGCAGACAAAGGGCGTTAAATTGTTAACCGAAATAGACGATGATGTGCCGGTAGAGATAAAAGGAGACCCGGGCAGGTTAAGACAGGTGATAGTGAATCTGCTGAATAACTCTGTGAAATTTACCCACGAAGGACAAATACTCGTAAGCGTCAGTCCAGCCCCATATGCCGTAAGCAGGGACGACAGCGAAAGACTAACTGCTCAGGCGCCACATTATTTACTCTTCAGTGTCTCGGACACGGGCATAGGAATACCGGAGGATAAGTTAGGCATGATATTCGACAGTTTCTCACAGGTTGACGATTCGATGACGAGAAGATATGGAGGCACAGGGCTTGGGCTGGCAATATCTAAAAAGATAGTGGAGCTTATGGGCGGGCGGCTCTGGGTGGAGAGTGTGCTTGGTGAGGGCACAACGTTTCACTTTACAGCCAGATTTAAGTCCGGCACTATTGGGATGAGAAAGACTGTACGGCAGGCAGCTGAAGACACGTCAAGCCTGAGCATCCTTGTTGTGGATGGTAATATTCTGTCTCTGAATTCATATATCAGGGTGCTGGAGAACAAGGGGCACAAGGTAGGGAGCGCGGCAAGCGGGTATGAGGCGCTGAGAAAACTCAAAACTGGCGACTACACAGCCGCCCTGATTGATTTGCAAATACACGACATGGATGGATTCGACTTAGCAGGGCAGATAAAATCTGACCCAGCGACACACGCTGTCAAGGTCATACTCATCGTGTCGGCGGGATTAAAAGGGGATGTCTCTCGCTGTAAGACCCTCGGCATAGACGGCTATGTAGTCAGGCCAGTCGATGAGGACAGTTTGGCAGAGACTATAAGACTCACGTTTCGCGGCGGGGCCAGGGACGAACCCGTAGTTATAACACGGCACACATTAAGTGAATTAAGGAGGCCGGTACATATACTGATTGCAGAGGACAATATAGTGAATCAAAAGGTAGCGCTTGGGATTCTTGAGAAAAAAGGTTACAGAGTGGACGTAGCATCAAACGGCAAAGAGGCAGTTGAGGCGTTAAGAAAGCAGCCGTTTGACATCATACTCATGGATGTGCAAATGCCTGAAATGGATGGTTTTGAGGCTACAAAATATATCAGGAGCGCTGTGGACAGCAAAATTGACACCAATATACCAATCGTCGCCATGACAGCCCATGCTATGGTTGGATACAAGGAGATTTGTTTAGAAAAAGGAATGACGGACTATATAACGAAGCCGTTAAAGGCCTCAACGCTCTATGAAATAGTAGAGCAATACACAGAGAGCAGGACAGTGATTGAGCCTGAAGCTGGGGCAGAAAATGTGCCAGAGCCTGTAAAAGTCCTGAAAATCCTCCCTGTTCTGGACAAAGACGAGGTGCTGGGGCGCATAGGTGGTGACAAAGACATATTGAACATAATGATAAAGGCATTTTTAGTGGATGCACCCGAACAAGTAACCAAATTAAAAGAACTAAGCGCCGCTAAAGACATTGATGGGCTGAAAAAACAGGCACACACAATAAAGGGTATGTCTGCAAACATGGGCGCAGTACAGTTAAAAAACCGCGCGTTTAAACTTGAACTGGACTTAAGAAAGATTCCAAAGCCAATAACTGAATCAGACATCGAAACAATTGTTAAGCATGTCGGCAAGATTGAAGCAGAGTGCGAAAAAGTCCTCGCGGTTATTAAAACAGAACTCCAGCCCTGATGCCATATGACATCAAAGGACTAATTGAGCTTACGTCTGCCGCAAAACTGAACACTTCAGTTCTTAAAAGAGCTGATTAAACACTTTTAACAAAGTACTCTGAACCTTCAGCGTGAATTTCTCAAACCAAGGTAATACTCATAGTATTTTCTGCCGAGGGTATCTATCGGAGCAATATCATACCCTTGTTGCTTTACGAGCCCAAGCTCTTTCATTTTCAGATAGTGTTCGTGCATTTTAACAAACCCAGGATCATTAAAGAGCTGAGGCTTCTTTTCGCTACACATCTTCTCGACTTCATCGACTATCGACATGGCATAACCTCCTCTAAAACGATTATAAAAAATGCCTTGTGTGAATAAAAGTTGGGTTTAAATTTATATTTCTAATTATATATCCTATCATGATGTCGTTATAACTTCTGATTGAAAGCCTAAGTTCATCATTGGATGAATAATCATCTATTTTGAGTTTAAGTTCTGTTTGCAATGTCTTAATTCCGATATGCCTTCCATGCGAAAGCCACTTTTTATTATCCCCAAGCAGCTTTGCAATTTCTACAGCTCTTTCTTTTTTTTCTTCTTCCTTAACCGGCTTGCCTTTTTTATCAGGATTTGTTTCATAAACATACCAGTCTTTAAATTTATATTCGGCTAACCACTTTTCAAGCAATGTAGTGGTCAAATCTCGCGCTTGCTCACAGCTTTTCAGAAAGGCTAGGTCAAGTCCTTGAAAATATGTGTATTCAACATTTGTTATAGTTCCAAGCTTTGATTTTTCTATCAACTCATTCACTTTGTCTAAATACCCAAGTGCAGGTACATACCTATTTTCTTTAATGCTAAACACTTGTGGGTCGATAGGACCAAGGGCAGATGAGTAGTCCATAAAAATTTTGTCGCCTGACAAACAGAATACCGTACCGGCAGAAAATGCAACATCAGGAACTATATAATAAACTTCTTTATAATGGAATCTAATAATATCCACCAGTTTTTCTACTACTTCAACGCTTCCACCAGGGGTGTTAAGTAATATGACTAATCTATCCTTATTTTCTTTGTCATCTTTCAATTGTTCTATGGCATCTGTAAATCTTTTCACAATTCCCCATCTATGGTCAAATTCTCCATAATAAAACAACGCATCCGCTTCAAATATTTTTTCAATTTTCCCCAATCCCTCATGTAGAACATCATATATTGTCTTGTTATATCTATCTATTATCATCAGCTGCCTCTTTATTTATACCTATACCCCGTCGCTCACCATTTATATTTGTAAGTCTCCATTCAATTATTATAATTGTATTATATAATATATGCACACATATGTCAATAAGATAATTTTATCACCTTCTACCCTACCCCTTTCGCACTGCGAGGTCTCTTGTTATGTAGTCTTCTTTGCCCATTGCCGTTACCTTCAGCATGATTCTGTAATACCCCTCGGGGGCGTCTTTTGGTATGTCAAAGTTTATCTCACCCCTTCTTGTTCCAAGCTCGACGGTCTTGTTTTCGCTAGCTGTGCCGAGGTCTACCCAGTTTTTCTTGCCTTCATCGTAGTAGTACAAGGTGGTAAGCTCTGTTACGTAAACTTGTCTGGACATATCTGAGTCCATCAGGTAATAAACGGCGTTTAAGCGTACCTTGCCGCCCGGTGCGGCGTAATCAGGGCTTATGGTCATGCTTGCAAACCTTACATAACTTCCATAAGATGACATATAGCCGGTACGATTCATCGTCTCGGTAGTGCCTGCAACAGGATAACTCCTGATGTCGGCAAATAAGTACAGACATCTGCCCCATGCAAGGGCAAAGCCGATTGAACCTCCAATAATTGCCCCAGCCGCTACCCTGTCACCACGCGTGCGACCAAGCAGGATGGCATCCAGTGCCAATGTGCCAAGCCCTCCGATGACTGCCCCTGCCGCCGTATGCTGGGCAATGCAGGATACCTGTGCCTCCTGCCTTTGTTCATGCGTAAGCGGCGTCCCCGCAGGTGGAAGCGTCGCGCAGGCAGTTAATGCATACGAGATTATTATTGCAACGGTTGTATATCTTAAGCCCTTTAATTTCATGTCTGTCCTCCTTCACTGGGTTGTCGGTCTGTCAGTATTATATCTGTATATTCTAACTTATACTTAAATATTTTACTATCACCTGAGAGCGTTTTTTGTTATAATTGATAGATGGTGAAGACATTGAGGCTGGCCCTTGCTCAAATTAATCCAACTGTCGGCAGTATTAAAAAAAACAGTGAAAAGATTATCTCGTTCATAGAAGACGCCAGAAGGCACTCTGCCGACATTGTGGCATTCCCCGAACTCTGCATCACTGGCTATCCACCAGAGGACCTGCTCCTTAAACCATCCTTTCTCAAAGACAACATAAAGGCGCTTGATGAAATAAAAAGACACACTAACGACATTGCGGCTGTCGTAGGGTTTGCCGATAAGCAGGACGATATATATAATGCCGCAGCGCTGCTCTATAACCATCAGATAATAGACATATACCACAAGATATTCTTACCCAATTACGGCGTATTTGACGAGCTGAGGTATTTTCAGAGCGGGGTTCTGTCACCGGTATATGAGATAGCTGGCTGCCTCGTGGGGCTTAACATATGCGAAGACATCTGGTACCCCGACGGGCCTGCCTATAAGCAGTCGCTTGCCGGTGCAGAGCTGATTATTAATATCAATGCCTCTCCCTATGGATTTAATAAGTCCAAGGCCAAAGACACGATGTTATCTGCCCGCGCCTTTGACAACCGCGTCATACTGGCGTATCTGAACACAGTTGGAGGGCAGGATGAACTCGTATTTGACGGTGGCTCAACAGTGTACGACTCTACGGGGGAGGTATTAGCGCGCGCTGGGAGTTTCACCGAAGAGCTCATCGTCGTTGACCTCGATATGGAGGGCGTGTTCGTCTCCCGCTTGCATGATCCACGAAGGCGTCAAAAGGTCAAGGCCCTATGTCACAACGAAATAAAAAGGGTCTTTGTCTGCGACAGGGTCCCGGGAGAAAAATCCCCGCTTAAACTAATTAAACGAATGCCGGTTCGACAGATGGACCGCTATGAGGAGATATATAATGCCCTTGTCCTCGGCACAAGGGACTATGTAACAAAGAATGGGTTTAAGTCGGTTGTGATTGGACTGAGCGGCGGGATTGATTCGTCAATAGTAGCGTGTATTGCCGTTGATGCCATCGGGCCTGAAAACGTCAAAGGTATTTTTATGCCGTCGCCCTATACATCTCAGGATTCGCGGGAGGATGTCTGTGAACTCTCAGAAAATCTCAAAATCAGGACAACAGAAATCCCGATAGCAGTGATTTTCTCGACCTATCTGACTGAACTAACAGCCGCATTCGATGGTAAAGCTGCTGATACTACAGAGGAAAACCTTCAGGCAAGAATCAGGGGAAATATCCTGATGGCCATGTCAAACAAATTCGGCCCTCTGGTGCTGACCACAGGAAATAAGTCTGAGATGTCAGCCGGATATGCCACGTTATATGGGGATATGGCAGGGGGCTTTGCAGTTATAAAGGACGTACCAAAGATGATGGTCTATAAGCTTTCAAGGTGGCGCAACTCTGTGACGGCAGTAATCCCTGAGCGTGTGCTGACTAAGGCACCGACGGCCGAGCTTCGCCCTAATCAGAAAGACAGCGACAGCCTTCCGCCATACGAAATCCTTGATATAATCATCGAGTCATATGTTGAAAAGGAGATGGGCCTTGAGGAGATAACCGCACTTGGAATAGATGAGCTAACCGTGCGAAAGGCCTTGTCCTTGATAGACGGCAGCGAGTACAAGAGGAGACAGTCACCCCCTGGTATTAAGATAACAGGAAGGGCATTTGGTAAAGACAGGCGTTTTCCCATCACAAACGGCTACAGAGGGTTTTAAATGGTGAATGCGATTATTTTAGCATTGGCTATGATGTTAGTTTTTGCAGGTTGTAACAGAGAGCAGCCAGCGCTGGTGGTAAACACCCCGCCTCCGCTTGTAGTAACCCCAAGCCCCTCAAATACACCTACACCAGCCAGACATGACGAAATCGAGATTACTAAAGACAATATCACAGCAGCAAAACCAGCGAAAAAAGCGATTAACGTAAAGCTGAAAAGGAGTTTTAAAGGAGAGCACAGTTGGGACATCGTGGGTACTGACGTGAAGGAGATAATTAAGATAAACAGGGAATTACAGAAGGAATTCCCAAATTAACCAGTAGGGAGGTCATATGACGACATTTTCGATAAGAGAAGTAATAGAGATGGCCGTAAGGACAGAGGTGCTTGGTAATTCATATTATAATGAGTTAGCGACAAAGTTTAAGGGAGGAAACAGGGAGGTCTATGAGCTTTTTACAAAGCTTGCCGATGCGGAAAAAAACCACATAATAGCCTTCACAGCGCTAAAAGAGAAAGTCAGCGAGGCAGAGCCGGAGAACTGGCAGGAGGTGTCTGAGTACATGAGGGCATTTGTTGAGAGCGCCTTTTTCCTTGGTAAGGACAAGGCCATGCTTCACATGCAAAATGTTGCAGACCCGTTAAATGCAGTGGGCCTTGCCATAGGGTTTGAAAAAGAGACCCTGCTCTATTTTTACACGATAAGGGATGCCGTAAAAGAAAAACACATTGTAGATGAGATCATCCAGGAGGAGAAACACCATATCGTGTGGCTGAGTAAGTATAAGGCAGACCACAGCGCCCAGCACTAGATGAAAGGCTGCCTGTATATAGTTTCCACACCAATAGGGAATCTCGAGGACATAACGCTTCGGGCGCTGAGAATCCTCAAGGAGGCGGACTTCATAGCCGTTGAGGACACCAGACACTCCGTAAAACTCCTCAACTACTATGAGATTGCCCGTCCGATGATAAGCTACTGGAGGGAAAAGGAAAAGGTAAAGTCAAAGGTAATAATAGACAAGTTAAACGCTGGCTATACAGTAGCGCTGATAACGGACGCAGGGACGCCTGGCATATCAGACCCCGGCGAGGTGTTGATTCGTGATGCGATAGACGAGGGGATAGAGATATTTCCAATCCCCGGGCCGACCTCTTCAATAGCGGCACTTTCTGTTTCAGGGCTGTCCACGCGCCGGTTTACGTTCATAGGGTTTCTCTCACCAAAGACACTTCAGAGAAAAAAGGACTTACAACTGCTCAGGGTAGAAAGACACACGCTTGTGTTTTACGAATCCCCGCACAGGATACTGAATTTTCTCGACGATTTGTTAGAGGTATTTGGAGACAGGAAGATTGCCCTTTGCCATGAGCTGACAAAGCTCCACGAAGATACAAAAAGGGGAACTGTCTCAGATGTGATAGACCAGTTGCAAAACTCAAAGATAGCAGGCGAGTATGTAGTCATTGTTGAGGGGTTTAAGGAGACCGGGCTGAGCATCGAGGATGCCTTAAGTGAAATAGGGCAATTAATTGAAGGCGGCATGAGGCGCAAAGAGGCCGTTGAGCAGATAGCCTCGGCAACCGGCATAAGCAAAAAGATACTGTATAAGGAAAGCATAGAAGGACAGGACATATCTAAGGGGGGAGCGAATGATTAACATAGGCGTGCTTGCCTCTGGCAGAGGCTCAAATTTTCAGTCTATTATAGATTCAATCAAAAGCGGCGCTCTCAATGCCAGGGTTGCCTGTCTGATTACGGACAACCCGGAGGCGTATGCCATTGAACGGGCAAAGAGCCACAATATCCCGCATGTGTATGTGAATCCGGCAGACTTCACAGGAAAAGACATGTTTTACAGACGCATAGCCGATGAGTTAAGAGCCAGCGGTGTGGAACTGGTAGTGCTTGCCGGGTTTATGCGAGTGGTTAAAAAGCCGCTGATAGATGCCTTTCCAATGCGCATCATGAACATACATCCGGCCTTGCTGCCGTCGTTTAAGGGGCTGCACGCGCAGCGTCAGGCGCTTGAGTATGGGGTTAAGATAGCAGGCTGTACGGTGCATTTTGTTGACGAGGGCGTTGACACCGGCCCTATAATACTTCAGGAGGCCGTACCGGTGCTGTCAAACGACACAGAGGATTCCCTTTCTGAGAGGATATTGACCTGTGAACACCGCATCTATCCCCTTGCGATTAGGCTATATGCCGAAGGGAAACTCAAGGTCATAGGCAATACAGTAAAAATAGAAGAGTAATACCAATGAGCCAACTGCAAAATGCTGTAGCTCTTTGTACCTGCAACATCCTGGATTCCCGTTTTCACGGGAATGACAGACAAGGAAAAACGACATTCTGCTGTAATTCTGGCCTCCGGGCGGGGTGTCATTCCTGTGAAAGCAGGAATCCATTCTTTAAGGTCGAACATAAACAGGGCATATTTATTCATTTTGCAACTGGCTCCAATTACTGTATTACCGACTGCCCTCATCAAGCCATTTCGATTTAAGAAAAAGCATATAAGAGTCTTCGTACATATCGTCAATAGCACGGTTTGTTTTATTGAGCAGATTGGGGTCTTTCAGCATGGCAGTCCTTCGTATTGCTATTGATGTATAGCGGTTGTTGTACCTGCCGGGAATAATCTTAACAGACAGGCCGTCAGCCGCTGCCCTTTTCGCATAAACAGTGACTACTCCGGCATAGAGGGCTGCTCCGAAAGCTTTCCCTGTTTTCATTTCTTCATATACTGCCTCAAGGGTAGGTTTGACGACAACTACAGCGCCAATTTTATTAAGCTCTGAAATTGTTATATTGTCATTAACCGCGGCAATTTTCTTACCCTTGAGGTCTTCAAGGCCGATGATGCTGCTTTTCATTTTGGTTGCCGCAAATTCAGATACGATATCCGCCGTGATCAGGTTAATCAGCAAAAGCCCGACAAGCCATATCAGTATGGACAACAGGCGGGCATGAGAATTCTTCGGAACCACATCACCAAATCCTATAGTTGTCTTAATTGCCAGGACACACCACATTGCGTCGGAGATACCGCTTTTGTAGCTGCGGGAAATCAAGGCATCGTCTTTTCTTTCAAAAAGCCAAAGTACGTTGCCAAATATTAAAACAAATATTAAAAAGACAAGCATCGACTGTATCACCATTGGTGAGTACAAGGTCGTCAGCGCATCGATGTCAGTGAATATTGGGTTTTGCTGCTTATCCCTCGTCAGAATCCGAATGCCTGAGACATAAACTGGCCGGCTGAACACGGCTATTGCCGAGTTTTCTCTGGAGGGCTGGATACCAATAATAACAATATCAAGGCTGCCAGAAAAAAACTTTGCCATGCACTCAGGGATGCTGCCGCACGAGCCTAACTCATATTTAAGCGATGAGCGCAGGGCAGCCTCCCGCCACATATCAACGGCAAAGCCACTCAATCCATTATCCGGGTGCCGTTGACAGATACCCTGGACTAAAGGCACACCAACCCTGTAGCTCTCTTGTTCAGCGTCAGCGGGGGCATAGATGGATAGAATTAGTATGAGGATTCTCAGGGCAGCCATTTGTCGTGCATGGCGCTAATGGAGCCGTCGTAGCGCATATCTAATATAATATTGTTGATCTCATCAAAAAGCCTCTTCTCGAATGTCTTTGTGGACATACCGGCCTGCCACTGGACTTCATGTGTTGTACTATCGATAGTGTTTGGGGCAAGCCCGTTTTTTAATGCTTGTTTAGCAAGATCAATTGCAGGCAGGGAATTAAGAACTGCGGCGTCGGCCTTTCCTTTCTTTAATATATCGTAGATGTCCTTATAATTTGAAACAACCACAGGTTTAGCCCCAATGGCTTTCATGTCATTGATAATACTGAGGTCGTCGGGGACTGCTACCGTGTTGTTTTTTAAGTCAGAGAAAGTCCTGATAGTGTAGAGTATCTTATTTGTAGAAAACTCGGAGATTATCTCAGCAGATATAAGTGTAATGAGCAAAAGACCTGTAAACCACACTACAACGGAAAACATGCGCGCCAACAACTTTCTCGGTACGATGTCTCCAAACCCTATAGTGGTCTCCATAGCAACAACGCACCACATTGCATCAAAGATGCCGTTCTTATAGCTTTTTACCGCACCAGGAGTTTTTTCCAAAAACCACAGAATGTTGGCGTAAATAAATGCAACCAGTATAAACATAACAAATATCTGCATCACAACCCCAGACCATACGACTGATACGGCCTTAAAATTTTCAATAAGCCGCAAGTTCCATACCTTTATCAGGAGAATTGAAAGATTCGATACATGAAAGACGTGTGAGAACACGGCAATGTCAGCGTTTTTTGATGTCCTTTTGATACCGTTTAAAAAGAAATCAACGTCTCCGGAGATTAATTTCTCTCTAAGCCCAGCAGCGTCTTTGAATTCCCGAAAGGTGTAGTTCATGCCAGCCCGTTTAGCAACCTCTATCCATATCTCGGCGATAAGCCCCTCGACGTATCCCTCTGGTGTATTACTGATATAGCAGGGTTCGGAGATGAACCCAACGGTATAAGTCCTGGGTGTAGCTGCGGCGGCTGGACTAACACCTGCACTGACAGTAAGGGCTGCCACAAAGAGAAGTGTGGTGATTGTTATGGTGATTATTCTAAACACTTGTACCTGGCACTTAAACTGGTCAGAGGGGTTGGCGTGTCTTCATCAATTTGACCAAAACGACCTTTATAAAATTACCGTCTTTGTCGAAATCAAAGGCAATTCGGGCGTATCCGGCAGCATTACAGTCATCGCAGCCATCCCTAAGGACAAAGAGGAAGTAATAACGCCGTCCACCAGCCTCAACAGTCTGAACTTTTTCAAACTTTGCCCCAACCGGAGAAAATATGATATTAGGGGTCATCGTAATAAACTTAGAGTATTTCGGGTCATCTTTGATATTGATTTTAGCAATGGCAGTCTTCTCAACAGGAATTATCGATGGGGCACCGTTTACCAGAACATGTTCGACAGTAGTGTTGTCCTCGCCGCTGGTATATGAATATGATACAGTAATCAGATCAACAATGCCCAGCTCTGAAAAAGACATTACCATGGCACTGCCACTGTCGAATTCGACGATGGTATGGATGTCATCGGGGCCGAACTGTTTTACCTCAGGGGCTGCAGCCTCCTCAGCCGTGCAAACACTGACTGAACTTATTACAGCAACACACAACAACAGGGCTAAAAACAAAGACCTCAACATCTGTCTTCCTCCTCCGGTGGTACGTCAATGCTGACACACAGATAGTATACATGATTAGTTAAAAAATATCACGTTCAATAGCGTATTGCCTTAACCTGGGTTTAGGGTAAGTAGGAATCTCCTTAGTTCATGAACGCAGCCTGTGTATTACCTCATCTCAGACAACTGAGTTAGGGTGAGCCTTTGGGGGATACCGTGCTGTTTGAAATCTTCGGTCATGCGGGGGAGGATTTCAACCCAGACTGAGGGATGAAGGTTTAGCCGCAGCAGTATTGCTGCAAGGCGCGCAAGCGCACCGATTCGTTTTTCAAATGTGTCGTAGAAACTCCCCGTGTTGTCAAGAAAGCCGAGGTCTATAGCAGAGTCCACCCTGTCTACACCTGATCCCGCTATCCTGCCACGCATGTACTTGGCCTTGTCCTTGTGTGGGATAAGGCTGCCAAGCTGGTCGTGAAATATTATGTCCTGCGCCCCTGCATAGAAATTAAATTCCCACGGATTAAATTCCTCAGCCCCTGGGTCATGCAGGGGGGCGGGGCTGTCTGCCTTTGGGTCAACTATAAAGACAGGGCTGTTCAACTGAAACAGCAGCTCCCGTGGATGCCACAGGTTCTCAACCCTAATACTATGAAAATTATCGTCAAGCAGCTTAATCAGTGCAGTGTTCTTTTCGATTTTCTCCTCAATTGATGTAAGCGTGTCCTTGCTGATAAAAGGTGCAATCCTTGTGGACCTAAAAATATCGTACTGTGATAACCTCCGCCCATAAAACTGCTGAAGTATATAGGTGTACCATTCATAGACATCCTCATCACCAATGGTTTGCAGCCCCCCCATCAGGTTCTCTATCTCAACACGCCTGTAAAGTGACAGCGTGTAGAGTTGCTTAAACACCTCAAGATCACCGGCTTCCCTGACAAGCGCATCAAGGCCGATTGCCTCAACCTGCTGCTCCATCTGTTGATATGAGATTATAGGGCTGCCATGCTGCTGCGAATCGGAAGCCTTTTCTGATTTCTTTTTATAAACTGTCGGGCTTGCAAGATTTGATATGAAATTAAGCAGTGTCGCGTCGTTTGAATAAACAGATACAACATTTTCTCTTAGTACGCTTATGCCTGTGTCCATACCATTTTTAAATACCTCAAGTGCTCCAGGTATCTGCACAATCGGTATGTGTTTACCCATTTTCTCCATCTCAGACACTACTAGTACCGGATGGGCAAATGGCGTACAGGTCTCAAGGATTATAGCCCCCGGGGGGCGGCGCTTAAGATAAACCTCAAGGTTTGGCAAGTCCAGATGTCTTGCGACAAGTATCTCACCTGGGACTATTTTCTCAAGCGATGCGTCTACTGCTATATCAAGCACTGCTGTTTTTGCCCTGGCAGTGCCGAATGTATAGGTTTGCAAGTGTATCTCAGCAGCACAGGCAAGCCCGGTAAAGTCGCAGCTCCGGACCTCTGCCCCAGGGTCTTTAAACACTGCCGTTTTTGGCCTTATCTGTGTGATGAATATCTTTTCATCAAACGTAATGGCATACTCAATATCCAGCGGGCAGCCTATGAACAGTGGCAGACGCTTAAGTTTATCTACTATCTCAAAGAGTATCCTCAACTGATTGGCCGGGACTTTCTGCGACTGCCGTTTTGCCTTGTCATCAATTGCAGTAAGCAGGAATTTTTGCCGCGTTTTGTCCCAGTACACGGCCTTTTCCTGAGAGGCAATTATCGCGTCGGTTATCACGGCATGCAGGTCAATGCTGTATTTGTCTGCCGCTATTTCAGAGCGCGTCCCGCCTTCTATCCCATATGAACCTGATACTACTATGCCGCCGTTTTCAGAGGTCATTATGACACCTGAGACCGCCGCGTTCACAACGCCCTGAATCAACACGCCCATGCCAAGGTTCTCATACCTGAAGCGCTCCTTCGCCTGCGCGTCAAACTCCATGATGTCATGCCTGTAGGACAGTGCCTTTGGAGACCAGAGAGACGCCCATATGCGCTTTATAGCACTGAGGAACTCCTCCGGCGTCTTTATATCCAGTATGGTCAGAAACTGCCCGGCAAAGGAGTAGAGCCTGCCGTCTTCACCCTTGGCGGTTGACCTTGCCCCGATAGTGGCAAAATGCTCATATGTGCTTATGTGGTCTTTGAACTTAATAAATTTATCAATAAGCTCAAGCTGCATATGCTCTGGAAATTGACCGTTTATTATGAGTTCCTCAATGCGCGCACCCGCGTCAATTATGCGTTTCTCCAGACCCTCTTTTCTGTCAAAATCAATTGCTTCAATGGTTGAGAGTATTTGCTTTTTCAGTTCATTGTTATTAATGAAATCGTCGTAGGCAACGGTTTTTAATAACAGGAACACCGGTATCGAACACTGTCCTATTACCTCAAGCAGGTGGCAGCCCTTGTCTCCGACATCGAATGGATTAAAGCCCAGGGTGGAGGATACAGCCGCTATGTAGGAGTCATGGGGGCTTGCCGGGTGTGCCCCGTCTTTATGGTGAATTGACTGGTGCTCTATTCGTCCGGTCTTAAGTGTGTAGAGGATGTCGTGCAGGGTGAGTTTATAGTTGATGTCTGAGAGTGCCTCCGTGTTTGACAACTCGTTAATTAGTATATTGATAAAGTTGCCGCTCTTGGCAGGACTTCGGTATTTGATTATATGGCCTCCCAGGGACATGAGTATCTCTTTTGCCAGACTAATTATTTCTGAGTCGCCCTGCTGTAACATCGGAAGAAGCAGGCGCACTGAGGCGTCAAGCTCTGCTAATTCAATAGTATCGGCGTGTGACTGCAGGAAATCACACACTGCCGAGAGTACGGCAGCCTTATTGCAGGGCATTTCCCTGACGAGAAATGCCTTGAACTCCATGAGGTTTATCGAATTATGATTATTGTGCCGGCCAATTGTCAGCAGCAACAGGGCAGCCGTGTAGCCAGCAAGCCAGTTGTCAGTTCCGCCTAAGACCTGACGGCATAGGTCAACGAACTTATCCTTAAACTCAACATGCCCGCCAAGCCCTTGTCCTCCCATATCCTTATTAAAGGCTATTATGGCCGTTGAGAGTATTTGGCCCAACAGATGGTAGTCATCACCGGCTGTTGACAGGGCAAGTCTAAGGCAATCGTCAGTTTTTTCGGCGCTTAAGAGACTGCTGCCAATAAGATAGTGAAAACTCTTAAATATTTCTTTCTTATATGTACCGGGCATCGCAGGGTTCAACGTAAACAGGTAGAACAGGAATTCTGTGTTGTCAAAGTCATTAATGTTCATGGCCTCAAGGAATTCGTTGCACTTTGCGTTGTTGTCGCTGCGGTACTTGGCAATGAAGATACAGTTGAGCTGAAGGAGCTGCTCCAGTATGTCTGTGGAATGGGTTAAATTGTGTTTGTTGCTGATTATTGATTTTATCTCAGCCTTCATCCACTCAGCAAGTGTGTCATAGCAGGCGCCTTTAAATACTGTGAGTTCTTTTCCTTGTTCAATAGTAAAGTGTTCAAACATGATTGTGACAGCAGAGACTACAAGCGGCCTGAAACGCTCTTCAACCATGCCGTAGAGACCTCTGAAGAAGTTTATTACATCTCTTTTATCTCTGACGAAGTAGGAGAACTTTTTTAGATTATCTATAAGCTCCGGTAGGGTTTCAGTGTCAAGGTTTTCAGGTGAGGCAGAGATAGTGTCCGAGATATAGCTGAAAATCTGATTATTGTCAGGCGCCCCCCCATTGTGGAAAGTGAAGTCAGGGAAATCGATAAATTTCCTCAGCCCGGCAAGCACCAGTGCAGGATTATGTGTAAACTCCTCACTCTCTGGGATTGCCGTCAAATACAGGGCGATGCTTTGCAGTATTGCGAGGTCTTTTTTCAGCTTCCGGTGAAACTTAAAGCGCCCCATGTCACCTTTAAATATGTAATTTACCTGCATAAAACCAATGGTTTTTTTCATTGTATCGTAGAGCGCTACAACTATGTATGATGTAAGGTTTGACAGTTCCTTCATCCCTGCACACTTGGGATTGCTGGCAATATCAAGCACAACGTCATAGCCCTTGAGGTCTGCCTGATAGATAGAGTCTCCGCTGGTTATAATCTTCCTGCCCTCCAGAAACGAGGACTTATACACAGGGGCAACAATAGAGGATTCCTTGCTCCACACACCAACAGTCTTCACTATCTCGCTTGAGCTTTTTGAGTACAACCTGATGGACTCGGCCTCCAGAAGCCTGATAAGTTCAGGGATGAGGTTAAAGCGCCCGGTAAGACTGCCGGACTTAAACTCCTTGACAAGCAGCTCGAAAGAGCGCAGCTTAGTGGCGTCAAAAATGTCCCTGTTGAGTTCACAATACGGGTCTTTTACCGCACTAAGGGTGATAAAATTCGACAGTTCCACAATTGCCCCGATTATCTCGCGCAGCTCAGAGAGCAGTTCCCGCTGCCAGATTATGAAGAGTTCATTTCTCTTCATAATGACGTTTTCAATTTCAGCGGTTTGCGGCTGAGCCATCAGGCACTCCTGCGTAAAGCGGTCATTGTCTGTGTCTATTTCAACTTTCAGATAACCTGCTGGAGTACCTTCGTTGTCTTTAATACAGACGAGGACAAAGATGTTTTCCTGGTCAGATATTTTGTCCTTAAGCTTGATATAGTAACCGTTTTGGCTTGCCACGTACATACGTTCGCTCTCGGTTATAGCCCTGGGTGGATTAAACGACGAACGGACTGCCTTGCCCTCGACAAATTTTATTGTTTTATCTTGTCGTATGAACTCATAAGCTGCATGGAGGCGGTTACCCCCGAGGGGAAAATAGTACAATACCCTGTCCAGACCAAGTGTGTCGAGGATGCCGGTACAGAGGATTTTTACCTGTTCGTTGAAATCTTTTTCTGCAATTATGGCGTTTTTCAGAGTGTTTAACTCAACCAGAAATGCAATACGTCCGGTAAGTGTGTGCTTCATCTCACCATTTAATTATACAGCGTGGACATTGGATTTCGGTATGGTTATTTCAAATATGACGCCATTTTCAACATTGCGGGCGGTCACAGTGCCTCCGAGTTTGACGACATGTGCCCTGATCTGAAAAAGCCCTATGCCGCTGCCCCCGTTTTTTGTAGAATAAAACGGCTCGAATATCTTATTTATATCCACGATATGACTTCCCGAGTCAAAGGCGCAGACCCTTATCATGCCGTCAGCTTCAATTATCTCTATTGATAATTCCAACTCCTCTTCAAGGTATTTATCGTACAGGTTCTTTACTAAATTGTCGAAGATCAAAAAAATCGTTCCCTCGTTTGCATAAACCGACCCCGTCCCCTTGACTTCACATTTTAAGTGATAGAGGTTGATCAACTGTTCAAGCACTGCTTCTATTTTTATATTCATCATTGCGGGTGGTTTATCTGAAGGTTTCAGATTCAGCGTGTTTATTATCTTATTCGCCTTTAACATCAGTGGTGAGTAGGACTCCTTTAAATATCTCACATAGCGTAGTTCATCGGCTTCGTCCTTCAGGTTTTGAAGATTGTAATAAGACGTCTGGATAAACTGGGCGATATTCTTTATGTCATGCTGGACAAATACCTGAACCTTTAGGACATTCGTTAAGGTATCGTTGACCGTTCTGATTTTCATTAACACGTCTTGCCTGATAATTAAGAATATATGCTCAAGCATTAACTCATAGAATGCCTTTAATCCGCCGCTGCGAAAAGATGGCACCATCGAAAAGGATACCATTAAGTCCCCATCATCACAGGACTTAGTGATAAAGGGATTTGCACATGACAGCTCTTTCTTAATATTTGTACCCCCGTGAGATATGCTGTAGGCAAAGTCCACCACCCTTATTTTTTTTAGATAGACGGGGATCCCTGAAAGAAACGCAGCCGTGTCGTAATGCACCTGCTCGTTAAACACTGACAGCTCACGCATGACTTCAGCAAATCTGTTTGCTGTCAGCGCCTTGATATAACATATAGAAACTGCAGCGACTGCACCCACAACAAGCGTTGCAGAGGCCATGAATGCAGCCGGGTTTTCTTTAAACGACATTCCTCATTATTTTCCAGCCGAATTTTTTAATGAAATAGTAGAGATTCTCGCGTCTTATGCCAATTATCTTGGCAGACTTGTATATATTGTAGTTGTTCTCAAGGAGTACCTTGCGGATTAACTTCCTCTCTGCCTCCTCTCTGATTGACTGCAAGCCGTCGCCAAGTTTTGCGCTGACATGTATTTGCTTTACGCCGTCTTCGCTGATTTTCTGTTCAGAGTTCCTGAAAAGAATTGCCCTTTCAATGGCATAAATAACCTTTTCCATGTTGACTGGCTTGGCTATATAGTCAAAGACGCCGCGCCTAATCGTAGCTGCCGTTACATCCTCGCTGTCTTGTCCGGTGAGTACAAGTATCTTGGTTTCTGTGTTCTCCATGATATAGTCGATAATTTTTAGACCCTCATCGGGTGTGTTCGATGCCGGTGGCAGTCCCAGATCAAGTATTGCCACAGATATGTCCGTATTTTTGAGTACACGAACTGCCTCTCTTCGATTTTGCGCCTCAAAAACGGTATAATACCTTTCGACAGCAAAGCATACCTGCTTGCGCAGTGTGGTATCGTCTTCCACTATAAGTACATTGTGTGTTGCCTTCTCTGGTATTTCATTTGGCATTTCATTATTTTCAATCATATTTTTTCACCATCCTTTAAAAATACTGCCCCCGTTAGTAAACTATACTACCCCAATCTATGCTTATTATACAACATTGTGAAAAAAATTGTACATGTTTTTTTAAGCCGTAACATGATATTTATTTACTTGTCTTTTATGTTCGAACAATAAAATACCGGCAGCAACAGAGACATTTAATGATTTTATCCTGCCATATAGCGGGATTTTGACAGCAGTATCGCAAAGCTCCCTGACGGTCCTTCTCAGTCCCCGTCCCTCCGACCCAAGGACAAATGCTGCAGAGCCGGTAATATCAGCATCCCAAAGCTGCACGCCCGTGTCTGAGTCCGCACCGCAAATCAGAATGCCCTGTTCTTTTAGAGACCTGATTGCATTTTTTATGTTTGACACAACACACAGCGGCACATACCCCGCTGCCCCGCACGAGGCCTTCTCAACTACGCCGGTTATCCCAGCGTTACGCCGTGACTGAAATATTACGCCATCCACACCAGCACACTCTGCCGTCCTTAGTATGGCGCCAAAATTCCCTGGGTCCTCTATCTCATCCAGTATTACAAACACCGGCTCGGAAGGGGCATTGTCTATCAGCTCGCCGAATGTCAGAAGATTTCTCCTCTCTATTAACGCACATACACCTTGATGTGTAACATTTCCAAACCTGCCAAAATAGTTTTTATCTACAATCTTTACTGGTACAGATTTTACAGCAGCTTCGGTGGTGAGTTTTTCCATGATTTTACAAGTCTTCCCAATGCACACCAGGCTGACACAGGTTTTCTCTGAGAGCAATGCCTCCATAACCGGATTAATGCCATATATCCAGTTGCCGTCATCCCCGTGTTTTTTAGAATCAGGCAAGCTTAGAACTCTGGAAATACCTTCAGCTCTAAAGACTTCTTGTCCTGAAGCTCACAAGAGGCCGACAGTATCCCCCCATCGACATAGTTCAACTTAAACTTACCGTATCCATGATATACAAGGCTCTTGGCATCAGCCGGACAGCCGTGTTCGCAGCCTGCAACGCCCTTTATCATCCTGCCAAGCAGACCTTTGATATCAAGACTTGATAGTTCTATGCCCATGTTAGTGCCGAAATCGGTAATTTCCTTCGTCATCTGGGGCAAATCTGCCTTAAATGGATTCTCTACATCAATCGAGAGGGACTTGCCGTCAATGCTAATATCTATTTCCATATGATTTACCTCCTGTTCAATTGCACAAGCATATTGAATAATAATTAATTTCCCGCAGGCTGGTCAAGTTAATAATAAAGTGTTTTAGGCACTCTCAGAGCCAGTTATGAAAATCGTAGGAATAATGTTATTATATAAGCAACTTATTAGGACAAAAGGGAGGACGGATGACTACAGATACAGTGACGTGGACTTATGAAAAGTACCTCACCCTTGGGGATGAGACTCGAAGTGAGATAATAGAAGGAGACCTGTCTATGACACCGACACCTAGCTTCAGCCACCAGCATGTAACGGCAGGACTTCTTCTTATCTTAGGTCATTACATAGAAAAAACAGGGGTGGGCTACATTGTCACAGCCCCAACGGATGTTATCCTAAGCGATGACAATGTTGTACAGCCAGATTTACTGTTCGTTGCAAAGAATTAGGAGGGGCATAATAAAAGAGCGTGGTGTATTCGGTCCGCCCGACCTTGTTGTCGAGATAATATCACCTTCGTCTCACTACAGGGATGTTCATGTGAAAACGTCATTGTATGAGCGGTTCGGTGTGGCAGAGTTCTGGATTGTCAATCCATTCATGAAGTCAATTGAAGTGTTGCTGCTCAGTGCAGAGGGGTGCTATGCTCTTTTCTCTGACGGCTGCCTGATGGCTGATGGTAAGGGAAAAGTGGTATCAAGTGTATTGGCTGGTCTTACAGTGGATTTAACAGAGGTATTTACTGAGAGCTTTGCAGCGGAGGGATAGATGAGATATCAAACAGCAAGTGTGGGAAGGGTATTTGTTTGCAGACTTAATGACGGGGATGACCTGTTGAAGTGTCTGTCTGACCTTGTAAAACAAGAAGGTGTGAAGGCCGCTGTGTTTCATGTTGTTGGAGGCATAAAGGGCGGGAAAATTGTAGTAGGTCCTGAGACAGAGGCTATGCCGCCTAACCCTGTATACAGGGAAATAAGCGAGAGCCACGAAGTCACCGGCATGGGCACAATATTTTATAAGGACGGGCAGCCGTCGGTACACTTTCACGGTGCGTTTGGAAAGCGTGATACGGTGAAGGTAGGCTGTCTGAGGGAGTTTTCTGAGACCTTCATCGTTCTTGAGGCAATAGTTACCGAACTAAACGGTATTGATGCCACACGCTGTCTTGACCCTGTTACTGGGATATACCTTCTGAACATATAGGCGCTACCCTTCAGTCTGTAAGTCAATTCTTAAGGCATTATCTGACATGTTTGATTACTGTTTTAGCAGGAATGAAAAATATTAGTTAAACTCAGCTGCTTTTCATGTCAAATATCGTATCATATATCTGCCGATTACTTGTCGATTACTGGGAATTTGTGGCTTTGCCAGTTCATTTTTTGATTTTATTTGTTGAATTGTGCTAATTTACTGGTGAGGCCATTACAGGCTCATTAGTAATGTTACATGATTGATTTTGCAGACATAGGTATAAGTTATAAGTGGTGAGAGGCAGGTTGTGGAAACTATAACAAAGGCAAAATTTGAGAGGCAGGCGGCAGTCCTTGCAAAGTTAGGCGAGGCACTGGTGAAATCAGGCTCTATTACTGAGGCTGAACTGGATGCAGCCCTTGCAGAACAAAAGAAAACAGGGCATAAGCTTGGCAAAATACTCATGGACAATGGGTATGCCTCGGAAATGGAGATTGTAAATGCCCTTGCTGACAATATGGGGCTTGAGTATACAGATATTCAAAGTCTGACCATCCCTGAGGATGTTGTTAAATCAGTACCCCTAAAGCTAGTAGAAAAACACCTTGTGATGCCTATTAAGTTTGCCGGGACACAAATCGTCATTGCTATGTCTGACCCGCTTGACCTTGGGGCAATCAGCGACCTTGAGTTTGTTACGGGAAAAAAGGTACGTCCTGTAGTTTCAACATTAGCTGAAATCCGGAGGGCCACGCAGAATTATTATTACAAGAAAAAACCTAAAAGGCTGGGAGAGATATTAATTGATGCAAAAACTCTTACAAAAGAGCAGCTTGATGTCTGCCTTATAAACCAAAAGACAAGCAAGAAAAAGTTAGGCGACGTAATAGTGCATATGGGATTTTCAACAGAGACTGAGATTGCGCGTGCGTTGTCATCACAGCTCAATCTGCCATACATTGACCTTAACACTGCATCTATAAAACCTATTGCTATTAGTTTATTAAACAAGGAATTTACATTAAAGCATACTCTTATGCCGGTTAGTGCTACAAACCGGTTGATGCAAATTGCGATGGCCAATCCTATGGATATTGATTCCATAAGAGAAGTTAAGTACATGGTTAACAGGGATATAGACATTGTAATATCCACTCCAACCGACGTAGAAAAAGCCATTAATAAATATTACGCTGCTGAAGATAGCAGCAAATCAGCAACGGTTGACTTTAGCGATATGAAGGACATCCTTCTGGAAGATGGAAGCGATATTGAGGGCAGCGTTGAGGTCAGCACCGAACGTATCGATGTTTCTAGCCCGGAGGCAAATAAACTAATAAAAGATAGTGAGTCCACTCCGGTTGTTTCATTTGTAAATAAAATGATTTTCGGTGCTATTAAAAGCAAGGCAAGCGACATCCACATGGAGCCCAGTGAAACAGGGTTTCGCGTAAGATTACGTGTAGACGGAATAATGGCAGGGTTTACACAGATTGCAAAGTCACTTGCGCCCTCAGTAACTTCCAGGATAAAGGTTATGGCCAAGATGGACATATCTGAAAGGCGCATTCCGCAAGACGGCGGCATAAAGATAAAGGTGGATGGTAAGGGGGTAGACCTTAGAGTCTCTACACTGCCTACACAGTTTGGCGAAAAGATAGTTATCAGGGTACTAGATCAATCGGCGGCAAATTTATCATTAATGGACATAGGATTGAGCGATAAAGATTACCAGTTGCTGCTGGAAATGATAGAAAAACCGCAGGGGCTTGTGGTTGTTACAGGGCCGACTGGAAGTGGAAAGAGTACGACGCTCTATTCCTCATTATATCACCTGATGACTGACAAAAATAACATAATCACTCTTGAGAATCCAGTAGAGTATAATATGAAGGGCGCTAATCAGGTGAATATAAATGAGAAGGCCGGTCTGACATTTGCGGCTGCACTGCGTTCGGTACTAAGGCAGGATCCTGACATAATAATGTTAGGGGAGATGCGCGACCCGGAGACCGCTGAAATAGCTATACAAGCATCCATAACAGGCCATCTTGTAATAAGCACACTGCACACGACCACGGCAGTTTCGGCAGTAACGAGGCTCAGGGGTATGGGAATTAAAACCCACTTCATAGCATCGTCACTGAATGGAGTAGTTGCTCAACGCCTTGTCAGAAAACTCTGTTCAAGATGTAAACAGGCATATAAGCCGACAATGGAAGAGCTTATTGTGCTGGGGCTGACAGGGGAGTTTATAAGCAGCGATGTCAAGTTCTATCAGCCGAAAGGGTGTGATGAGTGTGGAGGGCGAGGGTATAGGGGCCGCGTGGGGATTTATGAAATCCTGCCTGCCTCAGCCAAAGTACGAAAGCTGATATATGAGGATGCAGGTGAAACAGATATATACCGTGCTGCAACAGAGGCTGGGATGACTTCAATTATAGAGGATGGAATTAAAAAGGTGATGATGGGGACAACATCGCTGGATGAGGTTCTAAGGGTAACGTCTAACATAGCAAATACGGAGACAATATTGTGTCACAGTTGTATGGCACCGTTGAATGCTGAATATACCTTTTGCCCGTTTTGCACCATACCGTTGAAACACAAATGCCCTAAATGCTACAAGCAAAGAAACAGCACATGGAGGTCTTGTCCGTACTGTAATGAGGTCTTTGACACGTAGGGACAGTTATCTGAATTCTATACCTTGGTATCATCCCTTGAGCCTTGCCATATCTGTGTGGGGAATAAACATTGCCCCCTGCAGCTCATTCATAAACCCTATGTCTTCGTTCATCTCCTTATATGTTATCAGGTCTGTTATCACTGATATATCATCAAGGAGGCGGCGGTCACGAAGGAGCAGTCCTGCCCCGGTAAGCGAGGCATTTTCTATGTGCACAATCCGGTCTTCTGATACATCGGGCAGCAGCCCCAGTGTTTTTACATCTTTTGCCTTAATATGCGTACCAAGTGCGCCTGTCAGGATAAACTTGTCTATCTCTGAAAAGCTCAACCCTACTGTGCTTGTCATAACACAGAGCAGGGTAAACATCGCCGCCTTTGACAAGAGAAAATTGTTTATCTCGGTTTGATAGACAACTAACTGCCTGCCGTTGTCGTATTCGTATAAACGAAACCCGGCTCCTTGTGCGTCTGTGACTACGTTTTTCTTCCCAGCTATTAATGCCCCGTTTTGCCCGATTATGCCTGCCTCGTACAGGGCTGCAATAAGGCTTACCATCCCTGTGCCGCAGATATGCTCTGGGGTAGCTCCAGCGATTGTCTGTAGCTTTACGGTATGAGTTGAATCTATAGACACATCGCATATTGCCCCATCAGCCGCTCGCCCGCCTATCCTGGAGATTCCTTCGTCAAATGCAGGCCCTCCGGCCCCCGCCCCAACCAGTATCCAGTCCTTTGTCCCTACTGCTATCTCTACGTTTGTGCCGATGTCAAGCAGTATGCAGGGCGCTTCAGCCCTATATATGCCCGATGCCATTATACCTGAGACAATATCACCGCCAACGTAGCTGCCAGAGTTTGGAAACAGGTATATTACCCCTTCGGGATGGATATCTATTGCCAGACTTGCCGGAGACTGAAACCCCGGCGCGTTCACCACAGGGATGTACGGGCTTGTGGGGATGTTATTGACTGGCAGGTTCAGTAAAAAATGCGTCATCGTGGTATTAGCGGCAACTACAAGGGCGTGGACGGCTGCTATTGCGGCATCTGCCCGAAGGGAGTTGATAACGGTATTAACTGCGCCAATCAGACAGTCATGAAGCTCCACAGCCCCGCCCTGCATCGAATAGAACATTCGTGTAAGGATGTCCGCCCCATAGCGCGTCTGTGGGTTTGTCATAACGTGCTTAGATAAAACCAGGCCGGTATCAAGGTCAATTAACTCCCCCCAGATGTTGGTGCTTCCAATATCAAGCGCCACGCCATACGCCCGCTGGTGCGGGGAGACGACTATCCTGTTATAACCACCACTGGCAGGGGCAAGCAGGCCGGTTAAACTATAATCATTATTGCGTAATATTGAGGGCAGCGCCCTGAGAATACTAAGCGGGATATGCAGGTGCGGCTGTCCCAGTGCAGCGCTAACTCTGGCCGCGTCTGAGGCGTTGTCTGTCAGAGACGGCGTGTTTAGTAAAGCTGAGAATTTCCACACTAGTGGATTCATGGCTAATTTGAGTACATCACCTTTCCCATGTCTGAGATGTCGTACCCTCCCATTTGAAGGGTAGTCTGCCTGAACGCAGTATCAGTGCGAATTATATCAAACAGTGCCTCAACCATAGGAAGTGCATAGGAGTCCTGCGTTAAAACGAAATCATAGCGCTCCTTCGCAACCGGAATAAAGTCAAGACCAAGCGCTATGGCAGCCGTTAATATCCCCATCCCTGTGTCAGCACGCCCGCTGGCAACGGCTGAGGCAACGGCCATGTGCGTATATTCTATTGTGTCATAACCTCTGATCTTTTGCCCCGGAATCCCGCGCTCTCTCAGACACTTGTCCGTGAGTAGCCTCGTGCCGGTTCCAGGCTGCCTGTTAATAAACACAATATCTTCTCTTGTCAGGTCGTCTATTGTTGCAATATGCTTAGGGTTTCCCGGCCTTACAATAAACCCCTGCTCCCTGTAGACGAGGTTGACAAGGATGACTTTTTCATCAGGCAGGTATTTTTCGATAAATGGGATGTTGTAAAGACCTGTCTGCTCATCAAGCAGGTGTGTCCCTGCAATGTGGGCCTCGTGTTTTTTTATTGCGATTATGCCTCCCATCGAACCCACATGGGCGGAAGACAGAGAGTACTGCGGGTATTTTCTCTTAAGGAAATTATATAAGACATCCAGTGTATTGTCGTGACTGCCTATGCAGACAATGGTGTTGAGGATATCACTTTTTGGTCGCATCAGTGACACATTGACCTCTGAGGCCGCCCCAACCCCTTCTGACATAGCCGGGATTACCAGCATTGCATCTGCCCTGACCAGGGACATCATTATTCCCGCCCCACGTCCAAGCGGTGTGGCTACAAACCTGTCGCCTACCTTGCCGACCTTTACGCGGACAAACTCCTCCTGCCCTATCGCCGAACTTATCGTCCTGCCGATTACTGCCGGGATGGTCTCAACCGCCTGAGCGCTTAGTCCAAGCCATTTTTGTATCAATGGTTTTATAAATAAATCTACGGTTATGTAAGCGCTGACCGGGTAGCCGGGAACTCCGGCAACGGCACATCTGCCTATTGTGCCCAGAATGAGCGGCCTGCCGGGTTTGATATTTACACCGTGCAGGATACACTGCCCAAGGTCTTTTATCACCGTTGAGGTATAGTCGCGCGAACCGGCTGACGAACCAGCGATAATTAATACGAGGTCATGCACCCTTACTGCCTCACTTACTGCGACTTTTATTTCTGAGGGGTCGTCTTTCACTATTGGATAGCATACGGCCAAGGCACCGGAAGCGTTTATCAACCCTTTCAGCATCGCAGAGTTGGAGTCAATTATCTTACCCTTTGTAAGCGGCACACCCGGGGGGACAATCTCGCTGCCCGTTGGGATAATCGCCACAGACGGTCTTTTCCTGACCTTAATCTGAGTATGCCCGCCTGCCAGCGCCGCCCCTATGTCTATTGCCCTGATTTTGTGATTTTCAGGCAGAATAAGCTCTGTTGCAACAATATCCTCGCCTATGACCCTGATATGCTGATACGGCGCTGCGGCCTTTATGATTTCAATAGCTTTATCTTCGAGAGAGCTCGTCACCACATTTACGTCTTCTATCATGATGACTGCGTTAAAACCATCGGGAATCGGCTCACCAGTATTTATATATACCGCATCGCATGGAATCCTAAGCCGCACGGGTGTAGTCTCAGACGCCCCAAATGTCGCATCAAACCTGACGGCATAGCCGTCCATAGCCGAGGAATGAAAAAACGGTGAGGACACAAGGGCAGTTACCGGCTCAGCCGTAATCCTGTCCATAGAAGTAGCTGCGTCAACGGCCTCACCCGGGAATACTGCTAAGATGCCCTGTTCAGCAAGAAAGGAAAACCACTTTCTCAGCGCCTCGTCTAATGGTATGCTGTCAATGAATATGCTGCCTGCCCTAATTGTAGATTACCCCGCTGCCTTTTACTATGTTTCCTATTATAAATGCCCTCTGGCCCATGGTGTTGAGGATTTCAACGGCACGAGCAGCGGCTTTCTTTGGCGTTACTATCGTATAGCCTATGCCCATGTTAAATGTCTTAAACATTTCATCTTCTGCGATGATGCCTTTGTTTCTTATCAGGCCGAATATCTTTGGCGCTTCCCACGAAGACTTATCAATCGATGCGCCAAGCCCGGCAGGTAATATGCGCGGCAGGTTGCCGGTTATCCCGCCTCCGGTTATATGTGCCATGCCCTTTATTTTCAGCTCTCTCTTTAGTGAGAACACTGCCTTTACATATATCTTAGTCGGCGTCAACAGCTCCTCGCCTATTGTCTTGCCGAGTTCAGGGATGAAGGCATTAACATCATGGCCTTCCGTCTCAAAGAATAATTTTCTTGCCAGCGAGTAGCCGTTACTGTGAAGCCCCGACGACACCAGGCCAATAACCGCATCGCCTTCCACTATGGATGAGCCGTCTATGATTTCAGGTTTGTTTACAGCGCCGACGCAAAAACCCGCCACATCGTATTCACCGTTTGAATAAAAGCCGGGCATCTCGGCTGTCTCCCCACCAATCAGCGCGCAGCCAGCATCTTTACAACCCTCGGCAATCCCCTTGATTATCTCCCCAGCCGTGTGCGGCTCAAGGGAAGATACTGCCAGATAATCCAGAAAAAACAGCGGCTCTGCCCCTGAGGTAAGCACATCGTTTACACACATCGCAACGAGGTCTATGCCAATCGTATCGTGCTTTCCGGCCATGAATGCTATTTTTAATTTTGTGCCCACACCATCCGTACCGCTCACAAGCACGGGTTCTGTAAATTTGGTAATATCAAGTCTGAACAAGGCACTAAATGACCCTATATCTGTGAGTACCTCTTTTCTGAATGTCTTTTTTATTAATGGAGCAATGTCTTTAATGAATGTGTCGGCCTTGTCTATATCAACCCCTGAGTCTTTGTATGTTAATGAGGCTGGGGAACTATATTTGCCGGTGTCAGTCATTGCACTGTCTCATTGCACAGCCTGATTATTATGCAGTTGCGGTTCATCTATTGTTTTAGAGCAGGCAATTGCCTCAAGCGCTACGCGTGCTGCCTCAGATTGGGCTGATTTTTTGTTCTTGCCGCTGCCTGACCCCATACATTTACCGCCTAAGTAAACCTCGTAAACAAACTCTTTATCATGGTCGTTGCCGGACTCTAAGGCGAGCTTATATTCGGGCAGCGAGGAAAATAGTTTTTGGCTGATCTCTTGTAGTTCGGTCTTGTAGTCAAAAGATGTGTGGCTGCTCAAAACCTGAGTTAATACAGGCTGGTAGAGTCTGATGATAACCGCCTTTGCCGTATCGTAGCCGCCGTCAAGGAACACAGCGCCAAAGATTGCCTCAAGGGTATTTGCAAGCAGAGAGTGTTTTTCCCTGCCGCCGGTCATCTCCTCGCCCTTACCAAGTTTTAGATATTGTCCAAGATTCATAGCAAGCGCCAGTTGGGAGAGAATCTTCTTCGATACGAGGTAGGATTTCAATCTTGACATCTCGGACTCAGAGAAGATGGTATGGACTAGCTTATTGTTTTTTTTGCAGAAGACCTTTTCAATGTACAGGGTCTCTGAGATGGCAAGCCCCAGGACGGAATCACCCAGGAACTCTACCCTTTCATTGTATTGCTGCGACTTGTCAAGACACTCGTGATAGTATGAGCGGTGTGTAACGGCCTCAACCAGCAGTTCCTTGTCGTTAAAATAGTAGTTTAGCGACTGCTCAAGCGCTGTTAGCAATGCTGGGAGTACCATGAGTTAAAATATCGTTCTCTTAAACACTATACAGGCGTTTGTGCCTCCGAAACCGAAGGAGTTTGACAGTGCGTATTCAATGTCGGCCTTACGTGCCTTATGAGGGGTATAGTCAAGGTCGCAGAGCGGGTCCGGGTTGTCAAGATTTATCGTTGGGGCAATGATGTTGTCACAGATGCTCAAAACTGAAAAAACTGCCTCCACGCCACCTGCTGCGCCTAACAGATGCCCTGTCATGGATTTAGTCGAGCTTATGGCAAGTTTATAGGCATGGCCTTTGAACAATTTTTTTATCGCCATTGTCTCAAGTTCATCATTAAACTTTGTCGATGTGCCGTGGGCATTTATATAGTTGATTTGCTCCGGTTGAATTTGGGCGTCCTTTAGGGCTGCTCTCATGCACCTGTAAGCGCCGTCGCCGTCGATAGAAGGAGTTGTAATATGATATGCGTCGCTGCTCATTCCGTAACCACAGAGTTCTGCGTATATCCTTGCCCCTCTTTCCTGGGCGCTCTCAAGGCTTTCAAGTATTACTATACCTGCCCCTTCACCCATAACAAAACCATCACGGTCAATGTCGAACGGGCGGCTTGCCTTTTCTGGGGCATCATTTCGCCTTGACAGGGCCTTCATAATAGTAAAGCCTGCAACGGCAAGCGGGGATATTACGGACTCAGTGCCGCCTGCTATCATGGCGTCTGCCTCGCCGCGCTTGATTATCTTGTATGCATCTCCTATGGCGTGGTTGCCGGAGGCACAAGCTGTAGCAACGGCAGAGTTTGGGCCTTTGGCGCCATATCTCAGCGATACATTACCGGCAGCCAGATTGATTATCAACATAGGGATGAAAAAAGGCGAGACCTTCCTGTGACCACCTTCTAAATATGCCTTGTGGTAATGCTCAATAGCAGGGAGCCCGCCGATACCTGAGCCTATCAGCACACCCACCCTTTCTGCATTTTCCTCTGTTATCTTTAGTCCCGAATCATTTAAGGCCATCTCAGAGGCGGCCATCGCAAAATGAATGAACCTGTCCATCTTTTTTACTTCTTTTGGATGAATATAGTCTTCCGGGACAAAGTCTTTCACCTCGCCGGCTATTTGCACTGGGAGATTCGGGTCGTTATAGCGTGTAATCCTGCCTATGCCGGAGACACCTGCAATGGCTGCATTCCATGATTTCTCTACACCAATCCCCAACGGCGTTATCATACCAAGTCCTGTTATGACTACCCTTTTTTTCTCCATTCAGTTCTCCATTCAGGCCGCTATCTTTCTGATATTAACCAAGTTTGCCCTTTATGTAATCTACTGCATCCTGCACCTTTGTTATTTTCTCAGCAGCCTCGTCGGGTATTTGAATACCGAATGCCTCCTCGAAGGCCATTACCAGTTCTACATTATCGAGAGAATCCGCCCCCAGGTCTTCTATGAATGACGATTCCAGCTTTATCTGCCCGACATCTATGCCGAGCTGTTTAGAGATTATTTCCTTAACCTTTCCTTCTATTTCTGCCATTTGACTGACCTCCATCGTGAATATATTCATTATTCAGAACCTACTGAATTATATGCCACATCTATCAGCGCGGCACTTATATCACATATACATACCGCCATTTACGTGTATCACATTCCCTGTGATGTAACGAGCCTCCGGTGAGACCAGAAAGGCTACGGCGTTAGCAACATCGTCAATTTCCCCGAACTGCCCTATGGGTATTGCCGAAAGCATATCTTCCTTCACTTTTTCCGGCAGGGCATCTGTCATCGCCGTTTTGATAAAGCCCGGCGCTACGGCGTTTGCAGTTATGCCGCGCTTGGCGTATTCCTTTGCTGTGGTCTTTGTAAGACCTATAATGCCTGCTTTGGAGGCGGAGTAATTTGCCTGTCCTGAGTTGCCCATAAAGGCGACCACAGAGGCTATGTTGACAATTCGCCCGTACCTCTGTTTAGACATTAGCTTTACGGCCTCTTTTGAACATAAAAACACGCTCTTGAGATTTATATTTATAACGGCGTCCCAGTCCTCGTCCTTCATTCTCATTATAAGCGCATCGCGGGTAATGCCAGCGTTGTTTACCAGAATATCAAGCCTGCCGAAGGCCTCGCTGATTTGAGCAAATGCAGAGATGACCTCCGAAGAGTTCGATACATCAAATTTTAAAGGCATTGCCTTAACCCCAAAGGCCTCCATTTCGGCGGCTGCAACCTTTGCCTCATCGAAGTTTACGTCAGAGATGACCACGTTTACACCCTTTTTGGCAAGCACGAGGGCTATTCCTTTTCCAATCCCACGTGCAGAGCCGGTTACCAATGCCGTCTGCCCCGTCATTGTTCTGCTCATTGTTCCACTCATTGTTCTACTGGCTGGTATATCTGCATCCACTGAAATACACCTCCAATTTTATTACACAGCAATTACAGCATGTAATATTAGCAAACTACTACTGAATTTTTCTACCCCTAAAATATAATTATTTTTATAAATATCAAAAAATAATAACAAATCAAACTGATTCACGCTTACTACAGGCCGCACGTGACACAGGGTTGCAGGGCGGGGCAGTGTTATGGTATAGTTTATCTAATTCAGGCCATGATAAAGTAATAAGGAGGGTGGCTATGGCAGACAGCCCGGTAAACACGGTAAATCCAGTAAACAAGGAAGACCCGGGAAATAACGACACTCAGGACAAACGATTAAGCGAAAACGAAACTATAAGATATACCCCTGAAGAAATGAAACTGCTGCAAGAAAAGATGAAAGAGGCTGCGCCTAAGAAATAGACTGCGTAAAATGCCCCTAAACAATTCTGCTGCTCACCTGGCAGGCCCTATTTAACTGCCGCTGTGCCGGAGAGATTAATTGATTTATCTCTGAGCGATTCAGGGAGTGACAGTTGCCCGTCCTTTAGGTTTATAAAGATGTATTGTGGTACGATGACGCCCTGTGGAGGGGTTTGGAACGTAATATCCCCATCTTCTACATCGACACTCAACGCTAAGACGCTGTTTGTTGCTGCCCCTACTATAACATTTAAGTTTGCCGTTAATTCCGAGTATACGCCATGAGGTCTGAGGTTATATTTATATTCTGCCAGTATAAACCGCTTCCCCACATCGAATGATTCCTGTATGTAGTTGCCCGGCAAACCGGCCCCCTGTACCGTCCCAGTTATTGTCAACACCCCGTTATTTACAAAGGATATAGTGACGTTACACTCTGAACACCGGACAGATATGTTGTACGGCTTTACATATGCCTCATCGGACGAATGATGTATGTCCTTGTAAACCGGTGTTGTCAGCAGTATCCCCATCAAAATACCTGCGGCGATAATGCAGTAGGCTAATACTGCAAACACCTTCTTACGAAAACTTAACTGTATGTCTTGTGCGCCAATGGCAGTGTCTTCTCTTTGCGGTATCCTGAGAATAAAATAGTAAAGTGCCAATGAGCTGAAAAACACTATATAGCCCGACCACAAGACATCAGAGAGGAAATGCCCGCCCATAGACATCCTCGTGACCCCAAGCAGTGAGCCATAGACAAAGGCGGCTGCCAACGACCAAAACGCAATTGCCCTCTTCTTACGGCGAAAGATGAAATAAAATGCAAAAAAGTAATATCCAATCGAGGCATGCCCAGAGGGAAAGGACTTACCCCTGCCGCCCTCGCCTTTTTGCAGCACATGCTGGTAGTCCCACATGCCGCCGAATGTTTTTATCTCTACGGGACGCGGCCTTCCCCAGTAGTTTTTCAGCGCCAGGTTTACCAAAAGGCCTGGGCCTATGACCAGCGCAAGGATTAAATAAATAGCATACAGCCTGTATTTCTTGTACTTGTAGTTTATGTACCCCAATATCAGCGCGGCAGCGGAGGCTGCTGCCGTCAGCGCGGCAGGCACTGAGGCATAGTAGTAGAGCTGCTTCCACGGAAAACGGTTTGTCAAAAACCATGTCATCTTTGAAGAGGATGCCCCATAGAAATACCTCTCAATCCCAATATCTATAGGGGTCTTAATAAGTACAATCGTGGTAACAGAGACAACTGCAAGCAGCGCCAGGACCTCGGGAAGCCACAGGGCGCGATAAGTCATCCTCATCGACGCCCATATCCCGGTATTATCACTGGCCGCAGGTCATAGTGCTTAACCCGTATACTGAAACCTTGAGCTGGTGATGTGTTTACCATTTTTTATTATGACCTTGCGCTCTGCATTATGGCTGGCACGCAGGAGTATCTTAAATACCAGCTCGGCGTCATCCACAGCCCCGATGGCGGCAGCGGTCTCATCGGCGTTGAATGCCTTGCCCTTATTATTTCTCAGATGGTTTAGTACGGCATGTTGAAGCGTAACCACAGAGCCGGCAGCCTTTTTCCCTGCCTCTACACCCGGCTGATGATATGCGTTTATATTTATCAAAGAGGCATAAAACCCAACCGCCCTTTCATACAGGGCTATGAGTATCCCTAGAGAAAACGCATCTATCTTTTCGATTGTGATGGTCATCGATTCCCTGTCGCTGCCGGTAAGGGCAGAGCGTGTGCCCAGGGCAAATGCGCTGAGATAGTCCCCTGTGGTGAAATCCCCCTCAACAAACATCGATTCGCCTTCTCTGTCTTTGAGGACTTCAACAAAGGTTACAAAGAAATTATTGACGCCGTCTCTGAGCTGCTGAATGTAGGCGTGCTGGTCTGTAGAGCCTTTATTTCCATAGACGGAGATACCCTGGTGGACGATATTGCCGTCGAGGTCTTTTTCCTTGCCGAGGGACTCCATAATAAGTTGCTGCAAGTACTTTGTAAACAGAGAAAGGCGGTCTTTATATGGCAGGATAACCATGTCCTTAGTGCCCTTTCCCTTAGTAGCATAGTGCCACATCAGGGCGAGGATTGCCGATGGGTTTTCCATGGGGTTCCTTGTGCGGGTTGCCTCGTCACACTGCCTTGCCCCCTTGAGGATTGAATCTATGTCAAGCCCCTGCAGCGCGGCAGGCAAGAGCCCAACGGCAGATGTCTCAGATGTCCTCCCACCTACCCAATCCCACATTGGGAAGCGCTTGAGCCATCCCTCAGTTGTGGCTATTTTATCAAGCTTGCTGTCTTTGCCGGTAACAGCGACGGCGTGTTTGGCAAAGTTCAATCCCATTGACTCATATGCACGTTTTGCCTCAAGCATTCCATTTCTTGTCTCAAGGGTCGAGCCGCTCTTTGATATTACCAGAGAGAGTGTCTGCCCAAGTGTATGGCCTGATTGATTAACTTGGCCAAGCACGAAGTCCATGCCGTCGGGGTCTGTGTTGTCGAAGAAGTATACTGTCATTGGGTCGTTCGGTGTGCCGATTGCTGAGGCAGCAAATTGCGGACCGAGGGCAGAGCCGCCAATTCCTATGACGAGGACATTCTTAAATGTTGCCCCATTTTCTGACACAATCTTGCCCGTGTGTACGGCGTGAGAGAATTCCTTTATTGCCGACAGGGTATCCTCTATTTCAACAGTTATCGCTTTGTCCGGGGCAAGGGCTGCATTTCTGAGCCAGTAGTGCCCAACCATGCGTCCCTCGTCAGGGTTTGCGATTGTGCCGGATTCGAGTTTTTGCATATCGTCAAAGGCCTTTTGGACGAGAGGCTCCATTTTCTTCATATAGGCATCGGTAAACTTCATTCTGCTAATGTCTATAATCAAGCCAAGTGTTTCGCTGACATATAGGTATTTCTTATATCGTTTCCAATAATCAGTATTTTTCATGCTCAATCCTCCGTTAAGGTTAAAGATATTCACAGATGCTTGACCGCGCTGGTAATATAACAGTTTTTTTTATTTAAGTAAAGAACGCCTGGTATTAATACCAGGGATAATGAGATAAAGTGTTGGGGGACAGCGTTTTGACATAAACGTTACGACAGGTCTGGAATATTTAAGCGCATATCGACTATAATACGTTACACTGCCCACAAATTTAGTTACAGGGAGGACAAAAGTGGCCGATTTGGATAATGTTAAAGACGCAAAGATGTTTTATACCGATGTACCGGCAAAAAATACCCCGTTTTTCTTAAAAGGCTCGAACTCACTTGATTGGGGGATGAAAAACAGGCTGTCCAATATATTTAACCCATCAACCGGCAAGACCGTTATGCTTGCCATAGACCATGGATATTTTCAAGGCCCTACGACCGGCCTTGAGCGTGTGGACATTAATATTGTCCCGCTGGTACCCTTTACAGATACGCTTATGCTTACACGCGGCATTCTGCGGGCGAACATCCCGCCTTCATATACGGGCGGCATAGTCTTAAGGGCAAGCGGCGGCCCAAGCATATTAAAAGAACTCTCCAACGAAGAGCTTGCCATGAACATCGAAGACGCTATCCGCCTAAACGCCGCAGCCCTCGCCGTTCAGGTCTTTATTGGCGGCGAGTATGAAACCAAGTCAATTCACAACATGACCCGCCTGATAGACAAGGCCAACCGCTATGGTATTCCCGTTCTTGCAGTAACGGCAGTAGGCAAGGAGATGGTGCGCGACGCCCGGTATTTTCGTCTTGCCTGCCGGATTTGTGCCGAACTTGGCGCCACTTACGTAAAGACATATTACATCGCCGAGGGGTTTGATACTGTCACCTCCTCATGCCCCGTGCCTGTTGTGATGGCCGGAGGCAAGAAACTCCCGGAGCTTGACGCGCTGACTATGTCATATAATGCCATTCATGAAGGCGCACTTGGCGTTGATATGGGGAGGAACATCTTCCAGTCCGACTCCCCTGTGGCAATGATTCAGGCCGTTCGTAAGGTTGTCCACGAAAACATGAAACCCCAGCACGCCTATGAACTCTACCAGACACTGAAAAACAAGATAGATAAGAAAAAGTCAAAAAGGTCAAAATGATAAACAGATGGTCTGACGCCGACGCTGAGGACTTCGCTGCCAGGCACGAAGATAAATGGGGCAGGGCGCTTGCCCTTAGAACTTACTCTGCCAGATTGCTGGGCAGCGACAGACATCTTGTTCTGCACGGAGGCGGCAATACCTCTGTAAAAGATAAACACAGAAACATCATTGGTGAATTACTCGATGCGGTATATGTAAAGGCGTCGGGCGTTGATATGTCTAAAATCAGTCCGGAAGGTCATGTCGGTCTTGATTTGAATTATCTTCGTGGGCTTGCCGCCATTGAGGACATGTCTGATGAGGTAATGATAAACGAATTTCGTACACACATGTTCTCAGCAGCAGCCCCTACGCCGTCGGTTGAGACACTGCTGCACGTGTTTCTACCCTTTAAGTACATAGACCACACACATGCAGATGCGATCTTAACACTGGCAAATCAGACCGGCTCTGAACAGTTGATTAAAGAGGCGCTTGGCGCTGACTGTCTTGTCATTGAGTACTATACGCCGGGCTTTAAATTAGCGAAGGCCGTCCTTAATGCCTTTAACGGCAGCCACAGTAGCCCAGACACTAAGGCAATTTGCCTCCTTCATCACGGGGTCGTTACATGGGGAGACACTGCCCGTGAATCCTATAACCGCATGATAGACATTGTCACTGCCGCTGAGGAATATATTAAAAAACATATAACGACACGCCCTGAAGTTAAACGCACAACATCACCGGATGAGGCAAGAAAGCGCTATATAATGACAGCCCCAATTCTCAGAGGGCTGCTTGCCGAAGGCTCAGGCTGTGAGGACAGGCCATTTAACCGTGTCATTCTAAAACCGCTGATAGATGCTGAGACACTTGATTATATAGACTCCGGCATTGGCAGAGAGACTGCCCTAACACCCCCTGTCACATCGGACTATCTGATAAGGACAAAGAGCTACCCCCTCTGGATAGATGCCCTGAACTACGACGACCTTGAAGTGCTGAGGACTCAGATGTCTAACGCAATCGAAGATTACAAGAGGCGCTATGAAGATTACTTAGCCTCACATGCGATGGGTGGGGATATTTCGCGATTTGATTCCATACCGAGGGTCATCTATATTGAGGGGATTGGCGTTGTATGCTCCGGCAGGGACATTGAATCAGTAGCCGTAGCGGCAGACATCACCCGCCAGTCGATAGAGATAAAGTCAGCGATTGCCAGTATGGGGCGCCAGTTCAAGGGAATATCCGAAGAGGCAGTCTTCGCAATGGAGTACAGGACATACCAGCATGCCAAACTTGGCCCTTCTGCCGAGTTGCCGCTTGCCCGAGAGACGGCAGTCATCACCGGTGCGGCAGGTGCAATCGGCAGCGCCATTGCAAGGGAACTGCTTTTAAACGGCTGTCATGTGGCTGTCACAGACCTGCCCGGTCAGAAACTGGAAAGTCTCTATGAAGAATTATCAAGTCAGTTCGGCCCCAGAGTAATGGCGCTCCCGATGGATGTTACAGACCCGGTGTCGGTTGTCGCCGCGTGTGCAGGTGTGATTGAGGCATGGGGCGGGATTGACATCGTCGTAGTCAACGCAGGGATTGCAATGGTGTCGTCCCTTGCTGATATGTCCGTAGAGGGGTTCAGGAAGTTAGAGAAGGTAAACATAGACGGGACGCTGCTTATAATTGCCGAGGCGGCAAGGCACTTTGCTATCCAGAAAACAGGTGGTGATATTATTTTGATTTCGACAAAGAATGTGTTTTCACCAAGCGCTAATTTCGGGGCATACAGCGTTACAAAGGCGGCGGCGCATCAGGTGGCGCGCATAGCCTCGCTGGAGCTTGCTGGAGCGGGGGTGCGGGTTAATATGGTAGCCCCGGATGGTGTGTTTTCAGACGGGGCAAGGAGATCAGGCTTGTGGGAAGAAATCGGCCCGGACAGAATGCGAGCCCGTGGGCTTGACGAACAAGGACTTGAGGACTACTACAAGGGGCGCAACCTCCTGAAGGCCCGCGTAACGGCCTCCCACGTGGCAAAGGCTGTGCTGTTTTTTGCCGCAAGACACACACCGACAACCGGGGCAACAATCCCCGTTGACGGCGGCCTGCCAGATGCCGTGCCTAGATGATACCAAACAATCCCAGTGTCACATAAGAATGAAGAGGTTACAGGCATTGAATAGATCAGTGGTTTACAAGGCTAATCGGCTTGAAAGATGAAGGAAGTCCATTTCCAGTAGATGTCATATATACGACAAGGGGTATTAATGGCCGGTTTATTAAAGAAACGGTTAATTTCAATGAGGCGTTGGATAGATTGTTTAAAGCAGCGAATGAAAAAATAGTAACGTTTAATAAGGTAAAGTATGGTGAAATACCTGATAAACAAGCTGAAGAAGCAAAGAAGTCTGCCAGGAAACATAATATTAAACTTGATATAAACGGATTCGGAAAAGTTATTGATAGCGAAGCTATCAGGCATATGATAAACCAACATGGTGACCCGGCAACGGAACAAGCTCGCGGTCAAATAGCCATTACTAAGGATGATATAGTAAGTATCCCTGAAATAACAGCCAACCCTGACAGTGTTGAATATGCTGGAAAAACAAGAAAAGGCCAGGACTTACTCTTATACACAAAGCGTATTAATGGTGAAATTTATTACTATGAAGAAGTGCGGACAGGGCAAAAGGAACTTGCAGCTAAAACATTATACAAGAAGGTCAAAACTATAAAAGAAGGCCAGCGGTATGATGCTATGCCTCATGAAGAGACCTCATCTCAAACGTCCGAAACGCTTACCACCCCGCCTTCTTATACCTATACTATACCATATTCCGACGATGGTGTCAATGAGGAGGAAGTATAACCTATAGCTCCAATAGCACGGCCAGTGAGGACCCTGGCAAGGACATAATCCCGGTCTACTATGTAGCAGCCCTCGTTGTGGCCTTTGTGCTGCGCTCTGTCTTAGCGGTTTCAACAGAAGGTCATCCGATAGACATCGGTACATTTAAGGCATGGGCAGTGCGCGCCGCCGCTGTGGGACTTTCTGGGTTTTACTCAGTGGATGTATTTGCTGACTATCCACCAGGCTATGTCTATGTGTTTTATCTGATAGGAAAGATAAAAGATGCCCTTTCGCTGCCAGATATGTCGAAGTCTTTTTTATATCTTATAAAACTCCCTTCGATGATAACAGATATAGTGGCAGCACATCTTGTGTTTCTAATGGCTCGCAGATATTTTCCCATAGCCGTGGCCGTATGGCTTGCCCTTGCCTATGCCCTTAACCCGGCGGTTATAGTTAATTCAGCCGTATGGGGGCAGGTGGACTCAGTATTCAGCCTTTGCGTACTCTTGTTTATCATGCTCATTACGGGGGGGCGGCACAATGCGGCAGCTATGGTGTTTGCACTCTCAGTGCTAATCAAACCCCAGGGGCTGATATTTACGCCTGTGCTGATTTTCGCCTTGAGCCGTGTGCCGCTGAAAAAGGCAGCCATAGCGGTTGGTTTAGCCGTCTGCGTATTTATTGCGGCGATAGTACCGTTTACGATTAACAAGGAACTCCTCTGGATAGTCAAACACTACCACGGGACACTGTCGTCATACCCGTATGCCTCGTTAAATGCGTTTAACCTCTTTGCCCTTCTGGGAGGGAATTTTGTGCCGGTTACGAACAGAGTCCTTGGCATTACATATGAGGCATGGGGCTATGTGTTTATTGTCCTGAGCGTTGCATTCTGCTCATATATATTCTATAAGAAAAGAGATAGAGATATAGATAATAGGGGGATTTATTATTTTATCGCTGCTATACTGATAACCGCTGTGTTCGTCACATCGGCAAAGATGCACGAGCGGTATCTGTTTCCCGGTCTTGTACTTTTACTGGTCAGTTATATCAGGATACGAGACAAGAGGTTGTTGTATCTTTACGCATTTGTCAGTGTGACATTCTTTATTAATGAGTCCTATGTACTCTACTACGGCATGAAGGAACTCTATCACTTAAACCCGTATGGCGGCGTGCTTCAGATTATCTCAATAGCACACGTTGGGTGTCTTGTATATATTGTAAAGCTGGGTGCAGACTTAAATAAGCCTATGACGACTGTGGCAATACCGGTTAATGAAAATCCTGCCTCTGCCCAAACTTCTCCCCAGTTGAATCTCACAGGGAAGGATTACGCCGCCATAACTGTGATAACTATTTTCAATCTTGTCATTATGTTCTACGGCCTCGGTTCGTTGAAGGCGCCTGAGACCTTCTGGAGCGCTGAAGACAAGGGTAAAAGCGTCTATATAGATTTTGGCGGGCAGCGCTCAGTAGGCCGGGTCTGTTTTTTTGGCGGCATAGGCGATGGGCACTACGAGATGCGTTTTTCTCAGGATTTTCAGGACTGGCAAGCCCCTGTTACGCTCAAACAAAAGGCTGTCTTTGAATGGCAGTGTACAGACATGAAGTTTAAAGGACGTTATGTCTTATTGACAGCCGTAACATCCGGGGCAATGCTTAACGAAATAGCATTTTTCGAGGTGGACAGGCTGACCCCGCTGCCGGTAAAATCAGCAATGCCATATGAGCCGATTACCAGCGATGCCCTGTCCAACCCTGCTAATAATCTGCCAAACAATCTGATTGACGAACAGGACACCGCTCCAGCCCTGCCTTCATACACAAACAGCACATACTTCGATGAAATCTATCATGCGCGCACGGCATATGAGTACCTGCACGGCCTGACGCCGTATGAAACAACGCATCCACCACTTGGCAAGGTCTTTATCGAAGCTGGCATAATTATATTTGGAATGAACCCGTTTGGCTGGAGGTTTGCGGGGGCGTTATTTGCTGCATTTATCCCCGGCATTGCCTATATATTTGGGTATAGACTGTTCGGGCGGATGAGATATGCCATGATAGCGTCGGTATTAATGACATTTGATTTTATGCGGGTAGCACAGGGGCGTATGGCTACGGTGGATACGTATGCGGTGTTTTTCATCATACTGATGTATTACTATATGTACAGGTACTGGGGCTCTATGACCACCAGTCCGCTTCAAACAGACGGCCTTGCCAGAGACGCCAGATTATATCTTGGCCTGAGCGGGTTATTTTTTGGATTAGGTGTGGCCGTAAAGTGGATTTCTATTTATGCGGGCGGCGGCCTTGCAGTGATATTTTTTGCATCTATTATCAGGAGATACATTGAGTTTGGTAACTTAAGCAAAACAGCCGCACCCCATAAAGCGGGCAAGAAACAACGCCAGCCCCGAATTAAGCAAACTGCTCAGATAAACATTAAGCGCTTACACGTGGCTGCGGTCAAGGCCATACAATACGCCGCGCTGTTTTTCATACTGATTCCCGCCGTAATCTATGTCCTGTCCTATGTTCCAACAGTAAAATATCACGGTGTTGCCGAGCTGTTAAGCACGGTAAAACAAAGTCAGACAGATATGTACAATTACCACAAAAATCTCGTAGCCGAACATCCGTTTTCGTCTAAGTGGTACGAGTGGCCTATAATAAAAAAACCGCTGTGGCTTTATAACGGGACTGTGCCAGATGACCAGGTACAGAGTATAGTATCTATGGGGAATCCTGCCGTGTGGTGGTTGGGGATAGCGGCTGTGGCGGTTGTGTTAGGGGCAGCACTGGCGGGCAAGAGGGCAGATGCCGGAGTCCTTGTCATCATAACGGGCTTGTGCGCGCAGTATTTACCGTGGGCAGCGGTGCCGCGTCTGACGTTTATATATCATTTCTACGCCTCTGTGCCGTTTGTTATTTTTTGTATAACCTATGTAATAAAATGGCTGGAAGAGCGGAAAAACGGCATGAGATGGTTGACGTATGGGTATATCACAGTGACTGTCTTGCTGTTTACAGCATTTTACCCCATATTAACCGGCATCCCTGTGAGCAAGGCATATGTCAAAGCGGCGCTGAGGTGGTTTGACGGCTGGACATTTTATATCTGATTATATCTGACGTCCTTAATTCCAAAAAGGGGGAAGAATAGACAAATAGGATGTGTCCCTCATGTATGCCCGGTGTTAGCATATTGTATCCCATATGTGATACAATACAAATAAAGGAGAACATTATGTCAAAAACTGCAATGATTAGAGCGCGTACAGAACCCGCCCTAAAGAAAGAGGCAGAAGGTATCTTTAAAGAACTGGGAATTTCCAACACAGAGGCAATAAACCTCTTTTACCGTCAGGTTGCCCTTCGTAAGGGCTTACCGTTTGAAGTAAAAATCCCCAACAAAACCACCATTGAAACCTTTAGAAAAACAGACAGAGGAGAAGATATAACCAGCTTTGAGAGCGTTGATGATTTATTGAAAGACTTGGACATCCATAAGTGAAGTACAAACCTGCTCGTACAGGGCAGTTTAAAAAGGACATCAAGCAGATGTTGCTGCGTGGTGCTGACGTTAAAGAATTATCTGAAATTATGACGAAACTCACCAACGGAGAAAAACTTGAGTCAAAACATAGAGACCATAAACTTGCCGGTAATTACATAGGACGGCGGGAATGTCACATCAAATCAGACTGGCTTCTGATTTACAAGATAGATGGCGATTGCATTATTTTTGAGCGCAGTGGTACACACGCAGACCTTTTCGATTAAGAGAAAGTTCTTCAAGATGATTAACAACCAATGAGGGGACAGATTAGGACGCGATAATATGGATAATAGTAACAGCGACCATTTTAACTTCTTAAAAAGCAATAACGGTCGCTGTCCCCTATTGTCCCTATCCCGTCCCCCATTGAGAGTATGTTTTCCATGGTGAGAGATGCCGAGGGTAACATAAAGCGTTATTGTAACAGTAAGATGATGCAGAGATGGCTTGCATCTGTGCTTATTCATTGCGAAAAGAGATTTAAAAGAGTTAAGGGGTATGCCTTTACAGAAGAAGTCATTAGGAATATCGAAGTCTTGCATGAAAAGATAGATGGCACAACTTTGGCGGCATAGTGATGACTTAAATGGAGCCACTAAAATAAATTGGGATGGTATTAGGGACACATCCCAATAAAGTTGATAATAATTGGGGATGTGTCCCCAATAGCCGTCCCCAAATAGGGAGAGGTGCGTTTAAAATAGTAATAATTATGTAATATTAGATATTTAAGATAAGCATTCAGTTGTTTATGACATATAATAATGGGTTGATAATAGCATGACAAATAATGCTCTCAAAAACCCTTTATGGTGGTAGGTGTAAATTCCTATATCGGAACTTGGGTGTAATTTATTGTCTTGACAATTAGGAAGGCTATATGCTTCAGTAGTGTGGAGCTTGAGTTTAATGAATATAGTTCATGCAATACCTACGTTGGATAAATTGGAGGAGTTCAAAAACCTTATCAAGGAGGATGGTTCGGTGGATGAATTGAGGGGATTATGAGGAGATAATGTTTGGAGGTTTTAAGTTGGTTGATAGATATTGGCTGTTAGTTTTTGCGTGGACGACTACGTAGTTGCTTTTTAGAAAATTCAAGGAGAAGAAGATGAAGATGGATCCGTATAGGTATGATTGGATAGCGTGGCGATTTTGGTCTTTCCTTATGGATTTATCATGTATAGTGTTGGTCATTAGTTTTTTTTGTAAAGATGTTTTAGGTGTGTAACTTGCCACTATGTGATTGGGATGTGTAAGACGAAAATAAACGGATGCTGTCCCGGAGTAGTCGGAGACTTATTTAGGAGAACTCGATAATGGGCATCTTTGGTTTTCATAAAGAGAATATCAAGAAGAATTATTTTCATTGTGTCTGTGAGACATATTTTAGTGACGGGACCAACGCTATGTGCAATATTAGTTTATCGAGTACAGATGGAACTATGCGAATTAATGACGTGACAACAAACGAGTATTATTTGGGCATTCCTTTTGATGGAAGAACTCAAGTGAACTATTTAACGGACGGAGTACTAATATACTCTCTGAAAAATCCTCGTGACAGGGTAAAAATAATAATGGATCCATAAAAAAATTGAAGACTTAAGACATATTTTAACACATGTATAATAAGGTTGGTGGTGATTGTCATTCATTTCTAAAAGTGTGGCAGTCAACTGTTATTAGTGGCGTTGTTAAATATGCTTGGAGCTGACAATATGAAACGTATGTTAAATCTTATCCCTATATTGATTGTGTTCCTATCATATTATTATACAGTTTCTGGAAATAAGTGGCAATTTATCATAGTTTGTATACTTTCATTCGTGTCATTTATAATTTATTATAAACGAACAGAACATCTATCTGCCGAGACTCAATTGCGTAAAGATGCAATTCTTATTGGCAATGAATCAATTGCTATTTTAGAAAAACAAATACAACTAATGTCTTCACGGAGAGGTGATGTTATTAAATCTCAACAAATGGCCCAAGGTTTGTTGGGATATCCACCCCCAGTAGGATATGACATGGTTGAAATGACAAAAACTATAATTACAACAATTAGAGCAATTGTAACAAAACTACAGCTTAATTATAGTACAAAATCGAAAGATGAATTATTAATTTTATGTAATGAGCTTATTACAACTATTATGATAATGGGAATTGCCTTTTTAAAAGAAATCTATGATAGTGATTTCTTTTAAAACTTTATATCTCAAATAGAAATATTTGAGGGAGCAATAAAACGAGGGGGTAGATTATGACTATAAGATATACAGATGGTGATTACCTTGAAAGTGGAGTCTCTCACTATAAACAAGGAGACTATGAGAGAGCTATTGCTGATCTCACAAAGGCTATTGAGATAAATCCTCGTAATGGTGTGGCTTACATTGCTCGTGGAAAGTCGTATGCAGGCAATGGAGACAAAAGCGGTGCCATTATAGGTTTCATAGAGACTATTGATAAAGATCCAAATCATATTATCGATCTTAGTTTGGCTTGTTTTAATCGTGGATTTGCGTATGAAGAAAAAGGAGATTGGGATAGGGCTATTGCTGATTTCTCACAGGCAATTGAGATAGAAGCTTTGAACGCTGAGGCTCATTTCTGTCGTGGGACTCTGTATTTAAATAAGGGAGACTATGACAGGGCTATAACTGATTTCAAGGAAACTATGTACTTATTAGAAAGAGGGCATGATGCTAAGGCTATACATGCTAAGGCTATAGATGGTCTTATATCTGCGGAAGCAAAAAGAAGAGGTAAGGATAGGGCTATTGATGATGCTATAAAATCAGCACGACTGGGTAACAAATCAAGTCAAGATTTCTTACGAGCAGAAGGCTACAATTGGTGATAATATCCAATAGAATATGAGAATTAATAATTCAGGGACACATCCCAATTTGATATAGCTTGATATGGGACAGGACAGATGAGCAAACATATGACATATAAGGGGTTACCGCACGAACAATAGACAAAAAGGATTCTTTTGTCTATTGTTAGGTAAATGATACATTTGCGTGCAACTTAGTATTAGACAGTTGAATTATAAAATCAGCTGGGAACCAGTAAAGATACCTCTTAACAGCACGCACTATTATTTTTGTCTCAACTCCATAATGTTCAGCTAAGTCAGCGTCTAGCATAACCTTCTCGCCACGAATCAACAAAATCATCTTTTCAATAATCTCAATAGGTATCATCGCAAGTTTTCGCGCCAATGATGACACTACTATTCATGTCCCAGCCGGTACTGGCCTTTCCAGTCGGTAAAGATTTTTCCATATTTAGCTATTTTTGCTCGTTTAGTGTATAATAGCAGTTTATCCCAAAAGACATGAAATGGACGAACATAGAATTTGGTAACTGAAAACATAAGGAATTTCTCTATAATTGCCCATATTGACCACGGCAAATCTACGCTTGCTGACAGGTTTTTAGAACTCACCGGTGCGCTCAGCCGCAAGGAGCTCACAAAACAAGTACTCGACTCTATGGACCTGGAAAAAGAACGCGGCATCACGATCAAGGCTCACGCCGTAAGGATTATCTACGAGGCCGACAGTGGCCTAAGTTATATCCTGAACCTGATAGACACGCCCGGACATGTGGACTTTTCATACGAAGTATCAAGAAGCCTTGCCTCATGTGAGGGCGCACTCCTGGTGGTTGACTCCACTCAGGGGGTTGAAGCACAGACCCTTGCTAATACATATCTTGCCCTCGACCACAATCTTGAACTGCTGCCCGTGATAAATAAAATCGACCTGCCACAGGCCGAACCAGAACGCGTCGTCACACAGATAGAGGAGACTATAGGGATTGACTGCTCTGAGGCGCTGATGGCGTCGGCAAAAAACGGTATCGGAGTAAAAGAAATCCTTGAGGCAATCGTCAGGAAAGTCCCGCCTCCAACCGGGGATGCAGGGCTGCCGCTCCGGGCATTGATATTTGACTCATGGTTTGACAGCTACAAGGGTGTCATCGTCATGGTCAGGGTCTTTGACGGCACGATTACAAAGGGTACGCAGATAAAAATGATGTCAACCGGCAAGGTCTTCGAGGTCATCGATGTGGGTGTGTTTACCCCAAAACTGCTCTATACAGAGTCTCTTGGCCCCGGTACTGTTGGATTTATATCGGCAAACATGAAGACAGTCGGAGATACAAAAATCGGAGATACGATAACCTATGCCCAGGGGTCGGCCTCTGAACCGCTGCCCGGGTATAAAGAGATTAAGCCGATGGTCTTTTGCGGCATATATCCCACAGAGACACACGAATATGAGGAGCTTAAGGATGCCCTTTTAAAGCTCGGCCTCAATGACTCATCATTCAGTTATGAGCCTGAGACCTCCACTGCGCTTGGCTTTGGCTTCAGGTGTGGATTCCTCGGTCTCCTGCACATGGACATTATAAAGGAAAGGCTTGAGCGGGAGTTTAACCTGTCGCTGTTAAACACAGCCCCGACGGTTATTTACAGGGTTACAAAAAATGACGGTGACATAGTATCAATAGATAATCCAACACAACTGCCTGAGAGTTTTGTTAAAATAGAAGAGCCGTTTATTCTGGCGACGATTTTCGTGCCGGAGAAATTCGTTGGCAACATCTTCGACTTGTGTCAGGAAAAAAGAGGCACACAGAAGGAGTTCACCTACTATGGAAAGGACAGGGTAATGGTCGCATATGAGCTGCCGATGAACGAGATATTGTGGGATTTCTTCGACAGACTGAAGTCTATATCAAAAGGTTATGCCTCAATGGATTATGATTTCATCGGCTACAGGGATGCAGACCTCGTAAAGCTTGACATACTGATAAACACAAAACCCGTCGATGCCCTTTCACTAATCGTTCACAGGGACAAGTCTTATCACAAGGGGCGGCAGATTGTGGAAAACCTTCGCAAGGTCATAGACCGCCAGCTCTATGAAATAGCTATTCAGGCTGCAATAGGCAGGAAAATAATAGCCAGAGAGAGCGTAAAGGCCATGAGAAAAGACGTGCTGGCCAAGTGCTATGGCGGCGATATAACAAGAAAAAGAAAACTGTTAGAAAAACAAAAGGAAGGGAAGAAAAGAATGAAACAAATAGGTAACATAGAGATACCTCAAGAGGCGTTTTTAGCGGTTATGAGGATAGATAAATGAAAAAAAATGTCTACAGGGAATACTCCGAGGCAATAGTAACCGCCCTCTTACTGGCCCTTTTCATACGTGCCTTTGTGATACAGGCCTATAAGATACCCTCTGGTTCAATGGAGAAAACCCTGCTGGTAGGGGACCAGCTCCTTGTGAATAAGTTCATTTATGGTATAATGATCCCGTTTACAGAAACTAAAATTCTCACTTTCAATCAACCTAAAAAGGGCGATATAATAGTGTTCAAGTACCCTGAGGACCTCAGCAGGGACTTCATAAAGCGTGTCGTAGCCGTTGGCGGGGACATCGTAGAGGTAGTAGATAAAGAGGTATACGTAAATCATGAAAAACTTGTTGAACCATTCATACAGCACGCGGACACGTCAATGAGAAACGGTATCCCACCGCGCGACAACATGGAGCCAAGACGTGTCCCTCCGAACAAATTCTTCGTCATGGGCGACAACCGAGACAACAGCCAGGACAGCCGCTTCTGGGGCTTCGTTGACCTGAATCTTATACGAGGAAAGGCGCTGATTATTTATTGGTCATGGGATAATTCTAAAAATCTAGGCTGGTATGAACATATCAGATTTAATCGAATAGGGAGGCTTGTAAAATGACTGAAAAAACGTTGAACAACGAGCTTGGCGGCGGCGGCATCAAGGCAATCATTATTATAGCACTCATAGTGGCCGCAATGTATTCTGGATTTAAGTTTGCAATGCCGTACTACAAACATAACTCTATGAACTCTGAGGCAAAAGAGATAGCCAGACTGGGGCAGGAGAAAGAAAAAACCCTTGAACTAATAAATGAAAAGGTGCAGGAACTAGGAATCCCCATAAAGAAAGATAAGATAAACGTCACATTCGACAAGGAAAAGAGGATTATAACGATAAAAATGGCATGGAGTGTCGAGGTTGACCTCATGGGATTCTATAAAAAAACCCTTTACTTCAAAGTTGACGTAAAAGAATAACTATGTTCACAGGCATAACACTATCCATAGGCGAGGTAGCCTCGATGAAAAGGAAACACGGCGTAACCGAACTGGTGGTCATCGATGCTGTAGTATCGAAGGACGCCCAAATCGGTGACAGCATATCGGTAAACGGTGTTTGCCTTACAGTAGTAAAAAAGGAAAGCGACAAGATGTTTTTTGATGTCTCAGATGAGACACAAAGAAGCTCAGGGGTTGGCATGTTTACCTCCGGCACAAAGGTAAACCTTGAGCCTGCGATGTCAGCCGGAGGCAGGTTTGGCGGGCACTTCGTCACCGGACATATAGACGGCACGGGGACAATAGAATCGAAACACGCAGTGGGTGGTGGCGTCATAGAGGTAGGAATAAATGCCCCGCCAGTGATACAAAAATACATAGTAAAGAAGGGCTCAATAGCAATAGACGGCGTCAGCCTCACAGTTGCTGATGTGCGTGTGGGAGGGTTTTCTGTTGTCATAATCCCGCATACATCGGGTGTGACGACACTTGGGGCAAAGAACCGAGGCGACAGTGTTAATCTTGAGACGGACATTATAGGCAAATATGTAGAGAAATTTGTATCCGCCTACTCAGGAAGTACTGCCGGAAATAGTGAAAAACTATTAAATAAATTAAGAGAGGAAGGCTTCATAAGATGAAAACCAGACATTCGTTTAATACAATAGAAGAGGCAATAAAGGACATCGAAGAGGGAAAGATGGTAATCCTCATCGATGACGAGGACAGGGAAAACGAGGGCGACCTCTGTGTTGCCGCAGAGAAAATCACCCCCGATGTGATAAACTTCATGGCCAAATACGGCAGAGGGCTGATTTGCCTGAGCCTGACCCCAGAGAAAGTCGAACAGTTGAACCTCCCTATGATGACAAGCAACAATACCTCGTCCTTCGGCACGGCCTTTACAGTATCCATAGAGGCCAGAAAGGGAGTAACTACGGGCATATCAGCAGCAGACAGGGCAAGGACTATTCTTACGGCAATTAGGCCCGACTGCCGTCCTGATGATCTCGCTAGGCCGGGGCATATCTTCCCTCTGAGGGCAAAACCCGGCGGAGTCCTTCAGCGGGCAGGCCAAACAGAGGGTTCTGTTGATTTGGCTAAACTTGCCGGCCTTATCCCCGCCGGCGTAATCTGTGAAATACTCAACGACGACGGCACTATGGCCAGGGTACCGGAACTTATGGAGTTCGCAGCAAAACACCAGTTAAAAATCGTAACAATAGAGGACCTTATCGAATACAGGCTCAAAAACGAGCGTTTGATAAAAAAGGTGGCAAACGTAAATATGCCGACTATATTCGGCGGTGACTTCAAGGCCATAGCATATGAAAACGCCGTCGATGCCAATGTCCATCTGGCCCTGATAAAGGGCAATATCACAGCCAATGAACCGGTGCTGGTGCGGGTACACTCAGAGTGTCTCACCGGTGATGTGTTCGGCTCAAGGCGCTGCGACTGCGGGCAGCAGCTGCAAAAGGCTATGGAGATAATAGACAAAGAGGGTTGCGGCGTGATACTGTATATGAGACAAGAAGGACGCGGCATCGGCCTTGCCAACAAACTCAAGGCATATGAGCTTCAGGACCAGGGCATGGACACTGTTGAGGCCAACATTGAACTTGGCTTTAAGGACGACCTCAGGGACTACGGCATAGGGGCACAGATACTTGTTGACCTGGGTATTAAGCAGATAGCCCTGATGACAAATAATCCGAGGAAGATCGTCGGATTAGACGGCTACGGGATTGAAATAGTAAAGCGCGTTTCCATTGAAATTGTCCCGTGCGATAAAAATCTGGTTTATTTAAAGACAAAAAAGAAGAAAATGGGACATATACTAGATAAAGTTTGAGGGGAAAATCCCACTATAAGGAGAAACTGATGAGAGTTTACGAAGGAGAATTGAATGCAAAGGGTTTTAAGTTTTGCCTGATTGTGAGCCGGTTTAACGACTTCATAACCGGGCGTCTGCTTGAAGGGGCAGTTGATGCCCTTACGCGGCATGGCGTTGAGACTGCTGACATATCGGTAATAAAAGTGCCGGGGTCGTTTGAACTGCCTCTGATAGCAAAAAAGGCGGCACAATCCAGTGCATATGATGCTGTTATCGCGCTGGCTGCGATAATACGCGGGGCAACGCCGCACTTCGAGTATGTAGCGGCAGAGGCGTCAAAGGGAATAGCTGCGGCATCGATGGACACCGGAGTACCAATAGCCTATGGCGTGATAACCTCTGACACCATAGAACAGGCAATTGAGCGCGCAGGCACAAAAAGCGGCAACAAGGGATGGGATGCGGCCATGACAGCAATCGAAATGGCTAATCTCATAAAGAAGCTCTAACCAGCCGACGACGATGACGAGAAGACAAGCACGGGAATATGTATTGCAGAGCCTGTTTCAATATGAATTTACAAAGTCCATCTCTGACAGAAAAGAGATACAGGAGGGGCTTGCCAACAAATCCCCGTCTGACGACATCCTTGAATTCATAGATGACCTCATAGGGGGGGTTATAAAAAATTTGAAAGAAATTGACGAGATAATTCAATCGGTCTCAAAACATTGGGAGCTGCAGAGAATTGCCTCTGTGGACAGAAATATTATAAGATTTGCCGTGTATGAATTACTATACAGGGCAGACATACCGGCGGCGGTTACGATTAACGAGGCTGTGGATATAGCCAAAAAATATTCAACCCTTGAGTCATTTTCATTTATAAACGGCATATTGGACACAATTGCGCGAGAAAACGCTAAAGGCGGCAAACAGCAAAAGGAGCGCACCAAATGACACCCTACGCGGTAATCTCCGATGTCCACTCAAACCTGCACGCCCTCAGTGCGGTTATCAAGGATATTGAAGAGCGTGGTATTGCAGATATCTACTTCGCCGGAGACATTGTAGGCTACGGTCCGAGGCCAAATGAATGTATTGATATAATAACGCAGCGCTGCAAGATACTCATCGCAGGCAATCACGACTGGGCAGTAATCGGGTACACCGACACCGAGTATTTTAACGAAATCGCACTGCGTGCAATTGAATGGACGCGGGAACAAATAACTGACAAACACATGGAAGACATAAGGGCATTTAAATTATTTAAATCCGACCATGAACGCAATGCCATGTTTGTCCACGCCACGCCGAAAGACCCTGATAACTGGGACTATCTCTTTTCGCTGACAAATGCAGAGGTAAACTTTCGGAGTTTTGGGCAAAAATTCTGCTTCGTAGGCCATAGCCATACGCCGGTTATAATAGAAAACGCCGGAATGGGCAATATGTCAACGATTTGGGATAAAACTGAAATAAAGGAAGCAACCCGCTACATAGTAAACGTAGGCAGCGTGGGGCAGCCACGAGATGGTGATACGCGTTCCTCATACGCCGTTGTCGATGACTCTGCTATTGAAATAATCAGGGTCCCCTACGACGTAGAAAAGACCCAGGAGGAAATGGCAGATGCCAACCTCCCGGCAAGGCTCATTGAGCGCTTGTCATATGGGCATTAAAATCAAAAACAAGGGGTTTTTAAATAAAATAATATGATAGAACGATACACGAAAAAAGAGATGGGGCAGTTGTGGACGCTTGAGGCCAAGTACAGGAAGTGGCTTGAGGTAGAGTTGGCAGTGTGCGAGGCGTGGGCGGAAAGAGGGGAAATCCCTGCCGATGCCCTTAAAACAATTAAAGTAAAGGCTGGATTCGATTGTTTACGCATTGACGAGATCGAGGCCGAGGTTAAACACGACGTTATCGCCTTCCTCACCAGCGTTGCCGAACACGTCGGCCCAGAATCTAGATATATCCACAAGGGGCTTACCTCATCAGACATCCTTGATACCTCAAACGCCCTGCTTATGAGGGACGCAGCAGATATTATCATAGGAGATATTAAGGCCCTGATGGAATGCCTCAAGGCACAGGCGATTAAATACAAAAAGACCCCGTGCATAGGGAGAAGCCACGGTATTCACGCTGAACCAACGGTGTTTGGCCTGAAGTTTGCTCTATGGTATGAGGAAATGAGTAGAAATCTCAGTAGAATGGAAAGCGCGCGTAAGACGATAAGCGCAGGGAAGCTCTCAGGTGCAGTTGGAACATTTTCCAGCATAGAGCCAGAGTTAGAAACCGCGGTGCTGGGGAAATTAGGTCTTGCCCCCGAACACGTGGCAACGCAAATAGTGCAGCGAGACAGATACGCCGAGTTTATGACAACGCTTGCCATAATTGCCTCGACTATTGAAAAGATTGCCGTAGAGATAAGGCACTTACAGCGCACGGAGGTACGCGAGGCCGAAGAGCCATTCTCAGTGGGCCAAAAGGGTTCCTCAGCAATGCCCCACAAACGCAACCCCATAGGAAGTGAAAACCTCACCGGACTTGCCAGGGTTGTGCGCTCAAACGCAATGGCCGCCCTTGAGAACGTTGCCCTGTGGCATGAGCGTGACATCAGTCATTCCTCTGTCGAGCGGATTATCATCCCGGACAGTACAATTCTCGTTAATTACATGCTGGTACGCCTCAAGGGAATCCTGTCGAGGTTGGTTGTCTATCCAGAGACGATGCTGAAAAATCTAAACCTAAGCCACGGCCTCTATAATTCTCAAAAGGTACTCCTGGCACTTGCCGGTGCTGGTATGTCCAGAGAGGACGCATACTCACTAGTCCAGAAAAAGGCTATGGAGAGCTGGGCAGACGGCGTGAAATTTAAGGAACTCCTGCAAACCAGTGAACCGGTGAAGGCCTGTCTGGCCGGAGGAGCGATTGATAAACTATTCGACCTTGACGACTATCTCAAACACATCGACTATATATACGAACGTGTGTTCGGAGCAGTTTAAAGGCTGGGTAAGCCTGTAAAACACCTTAAAAGGTACGGGACCAGCCAGCCGCTGCATAGTGCTGTCTTTGCAAATCCCAATAGAGTCTTCTTCTGGCATGACAATGATGTTTACAAAAGGTGTTGAGATAATTTTAACTACCATCTGGCAGCTGCTTTGTAGTATAATAGTCTATGCTCGATATTAGGTTTATTCGTGAAAACACCAGCCTCGTAAAAGAGGCGCTACTTAGTAGAAACTCCACCATTAACATTGACGAACTCCTCCAGCTTGAAGACACACGCCGCAGGCTTCAACAAGAGGCCGATGAACTCAGGAGCAGACGTAACTTCATCTCCGAGGAAATCGGTATGATGAAAAAACTTCAACAAAAATCTGACCACAGTATCGACATGACCAAAGACAAAACCGCCGAGGTCAAGGAAGTCACAGATTCCATAAAAGCAGCTGAAGAAAAACTAAAATCTATCGAAGAGAAAATCTCCTCTATCGTCCTGATTATACCAAATATACCGCACGCTACAGTCCCCGTCGGCAAAGACGAGACTGATAACGTGGAGGTCAGAAAATGGGGCGAACCTCGGCAGTTTGACTTCACCCCATTAAACCACTGGGACATCGCTAAGTCGCTCGATATTATTGACTTTGATAGGGCGGCTAAGATTGCCGGAGCACGGTTTTCTATAATGAAAGGATTCGGGGCGCGCCTGGAGCGCGCCCTTATGAACTTTATGCTTGACCATAACCGGGCGCGCGGCTACACTGAGCTAATGCCTCCCATTCTGGTCAATCGTGAGAGCATGACCGGCACAGGGCAGCTTCCCAAGTTTGCTGAGGAGTTGTTTCGTACACTCGACCCTGAATTTTATCTCGTACCCACTGCCGAAGTGCCTGTTACAAATGTCCATGCAGGTGAAATCCTCAAAGAAGATGCCCTGCCGATTTACTATACCGCGTATACACCATGTTTCAGGCGTGAGGCTGGCTCTTATGGTAAAGACACACGGGGGCTTATCAGGCAGCACCAGTTTAATAAGGTTGAACTTGTCAAATTTGTCAAACCAGAACACTCCTACGATGAGCTTGATGGCCTGACGGCTGACGCTGAGGACATTCTCAGGCAGCTTGGTCTGCCCTACAGAGTTGTGCTGCTGTCAACTGGAGACATAGGGTTTTCTGCGGCTAAGACATATGACTTAGAGGTCTGGCTTCCCGGGCAGACACGCTATAGAGAGATTTCTTCATGTTCAAATTTCGAGGATTTTCAGGCACGCCGTGCCAAAATACGCTTTAAACGGGCAGACAAAAAAGGCACCGAATTCGTTCACACACTAAACGGCTCAGGGCTTGCCATAGGGAGAACTGTGGCCGCGATTATAGAGAATTTCCAGCAAAAAGACGCCTCCATTGTAGTACCAGAAGTCCTCAGGGCTTACATTGGCGCCGATGTGATCAGATAACCGAAGGCTCATACTTAAATGGAAATTACAATAGGGACACGCGGCAGTAAGCTGGCGCTCTGGCAGGCCGAATGGGTCAAGCACCAGATAGAGCAGCTTCAGCCGGAGATTACCGTGCATCTTAAAATAATAAAGACTACAGGGGATAAAATCACAGACGTACCACTGTCAAAGGTCGGTGGCAAGGGGCTATTCGTTAAGGAGATAGAGGAATCACTTCTCAGGGGTGAATCTGACATAGCAGTCCACAGCATGAAAGACGTACCGACGGATTTCCCCGAAGGTCTTCACCTTGTAGCCATATGTGAAAGAGAAGACCCGCGCGATGCCTTTGTCGCCAGAGATAAACAGGGAATAAGTAGTTTTGACGCCATGCCAGATGGGGCGGTGCTGGGGACAAGCAGCCTCAGGCGCTCCTGCCAACTGCTCAACGTCAAACCTGCCCTAAAGATAATTCAACTCAGGGGAAACCTGGACACACGCCTCAGGAAGCTCGATGATGGGCTGTGTGATGCGATAATATTAGCGGCTGCCGGAATGAAACGGCTTGGTGTCGATGGCAGGATAACCGAAGTCCTGACAGTTGATGTCAGCCTGCCTGCAATTGGGCAGGGCGCTGTTGGCATAGAATGCAGGACAGATATATCGCACTCTAAAGATAAATTAATAAACGCCATCGCAGGCCAGTTGAACCACGCAGAGACATCAGTTTGCGTTCGGGCTGAGCGTGCATTTTTAAAGAGGCTTGAGGGCGGCTGTCAGGTACCCATAGCAGCGCACGCCACTCTGGACGGGGGCATTCGGATATCCGGTCTGGTGGGAAGCGTTGACGGCGCCAGGATGATTCGTGGTACTATTGAGGGCAATGTGGGTGATTCGGAGCGCTTAGGTACCGCTCTTGCTGAAGACCTCATTGGGCGCGGCGCGGGTGAGATACTCAGGGAGGTCTATGAAAAAGGCAAAGGGTAAGGTATTCTTAGTAGGAGCCGGTCCCGGTGACATTGGGCTACTTACGCTTAAGGCATACAGGTGTATCCAAAAGGCAGATACCGTACTCTATGATTTTCATGTAAACAGCCGTCTCCTTAATCTGACCAAAGAGGGGGCTGAGTTGATTTACGCAGGGAAACGCGGCGGCAGACACGAGATGACTCAAGACGAAATAAACAAGTCTCTCCTGAGAAAGGCAGTTGAGGGGAAAATCGTCTGCCGTTTAAAAGGCGGTGACCCGTTTGTCTTTGGTCGCGGCGGCGAGGAGGCAGAAATCTTAGCCGCTCACGGTGTCGATTTCGAGATAATCCCTGGCGTCACCTCTGCAATAAGCGTTCCGGCCTATGCAGGGATTCCACTGACGCACCGCAAGCATTCATCATCTTTTGCCGTTGTCACTGGCAACGAGGACGAGACTAAAAAGGACAGTAAACTCAACTGGCCTGCTATTGCTCAGGGGTTTGATACCCTTGTCTTCCTGATGGGAGTTAAAAACATAGACTACATAACGACAAAGCTAATAAAAAACGGACGTGACCCGCTCACACCGGCAGCCATAATAAGATGGGGCACGCGCCCTGAGCAGGTGACATTAACCACTACACTTAAAGATATTTCGGAAACGGCAAAGGGCCAAAAAATCAGACCGCCTGCCGTCATGGTAGTCGGCAGCACCGTGGGCCTGAGAGATGCCTTGAGCTGGTATGAGAAAAAACCCCTGTTTGGGCAGCGTATTCTCATAACCAGGCAATATACAGTGGACTACGAGCCGTTAGAGGAACTTGGGGCTGAGATATTCGAGTTTCCTACGATAAAGACCGTCCCACCGGATTCATATGAAGCGCTTGATGCGGCAATTGATACAATTGAGACATATGACTGGATAATTATCACATCTTCAAACGGTTTTAAATATTTTTTTCACCGCCTCATTGACAATAATAAGGACATACGAGACCTGAAGGGAATCAGGCTTTGTGCCATAGGCGAAAAGACAGCTGAAACCCTCAAAGGCTATGGGCTGTTACCTTCAGCTGTTCCAGAGGAATTTAATGCAGAGGGATTAATTAAATTATTTACAGAAGGTGGGACTGATGTAGTAAAAGGCAAAAGATTTCTCCTGCCGCGGGCTGAAAAGGCGCGTGAAACGTTCCCTGATGCAGTTAGAGACTTAGGTGGACATATCGACACCCCTGCCGCATATAAGACAATCAAACCACAGACACACGCCAAGAGGCTGGAGAGATTCCTCAGAGAAGGTAAGATTACTATGGCCACATTCACAAGTGCGTCGTCATTTAACAACCTTCAGGAATTCATCGGCACTGAAACCCCTGAACTGCTTAGAGAAGTCACAATAGCCGCTATCGGCCCTGTAACCAAAAAGGCCATAGAAAAGGCCGGTCTGAGTGTCGACATAGTGGCTGAAAAGGCTACCATCGAAGGACTTGTTCATGCAATAATTGCAGAGGCGGCGGCTCTGTCGTCCAATGTCAAATATAAATCTTTCAGATGATACCATAGCAGGCATCTCAACCCCCCACGGAGCTGGCGGCATCGGCATTGTCAGGATAAGTGGGGGGGACGCGATAAGTATAGCAGAGAGGATATTTTCCTCACCAAATGGCAAAAAGGTTTCCTCCATGCCCTCATTTACCATTGCACATGGGTTCATAATCGACCCTGAAAACGGTGAAAAAATTGATGAGGTGCTGTTAAGTGTAATGCGAACACCAAAGACCTACACTGCTGAAGATGTTGTAGAGATAAACTGTCACGGCGGCCTGCTCACTGTACGTAAGACGCTTGAGATAAGCCTGAATGCGGGAGCAAGGCTTGCAGCGCCCGGAGAGTTCACAATGCGCGCATTCTTAAATGGCAGGATTGATCTTGCACAGGCCGAGGCCGTATTGGACATTATCAATGCCGCGACACTCAGCAGCGGGAGGCTTGCCCTTGAGCAGCTCTCAGGCGGTCTTTCAACAGTCATCTCGCAAATTGTCAACGAGCTTATCTCAATGTGCGCCGAGGTGGAGTCACAGATAGACTTCCCGGAAGATGACATAGAACCGGCTGATAAGTCCGCTCTGCTTGCTAAGATTAATTCAATACTAATAGGCTTAAAATCCCTGTCTGAGTCATACTCGTTTGGGAGGTTCTATCGTGAGGGCCTCTGCGTAGCTATTGTGGGCAAACCCAACGTTGGGAAGTCCTCCTTGTTAAATGCCCTGCTGAAAAAAGACAGGGCAATCGTAACCCCACTACCGGGTACGACAAGGGATACGATTGAAGAGGGGCTAAACATTAAAGGGTTGCCCGTGAGGATAGTGGATACGGCAGGCATCAGAGAAGGCAATGGGCTTGCTGAGACACAAGGCATAACCCGCTCGATTGCCGCGATAGAGACCGCAGCGCTGGTCATCGCAGTTTTTGACGGAAGCACAGCATTTACCAACGAAGATGAGGAGATATTAAGGCTTACAGCCTCTAAGGACATAATCATAGCCATTAACAAGACGGACAAGGAAATGGCTTTCTCCAATGAATTTATGACCGGTAAACCCGGTAAACATAGAGGCGTCACAGACCATGACACTGCAGTAAAGATTGTCAACGTCTCCGCACTGATGGGCTTTGGCCTCGATATATTAAAAGAAACCATATACAATCATGTTGTGGGAATTAGTGGTCATCAGGACGCTCACGAAGGTGTAATCGTAACAAACCTCAGACATAAGACTGCACTGGATGAGGCAGCAACAGCCATGGAAAACGCACGGGAAAGACTGCGCATAGACAATCCATATGAAATAACCGCCCTTGAGTTGCGAACCGCCCTCACCGCCTTAGGGCAAATCACAGGGACAATTACTACAGGGGATATTCTTGAGAAGATATTCAGTGATTTTTGTATTGGTAAATAACTACTCCAGCAGTGTCCCCGCATCCCAGGCTGTTTTTGACTTTTAACAGCAGTTTGTTTTATAATAAATTTGAGGTGAGCCTTCATTGAAGGCACTAAATATCGTCGATGTAGACAGCACATATTGTACAATATGGGGGCATGTCAAACGGGAAATAGTAGGAGGGTGAAACAATGATCTACACGAAGGGAAAAACACTACACGTGATGTTGCTTTTACTTATTACAGTAACCTTAACGTTAAGTTTATCGTCTCCTTGTTTTAGTGAATCAGAAAAAGACGATGGGAAAGGACCAAAAAAGGACATATCTAAAGAAGAAGCATTTGCATATATAAAAGAAAGATGCACGATTGATAACGATAATGCTGAAACAAAGGATAATGTATTCCTTGAAGGATGCATGTTTATTTCTGAGACAAAGGCTTACGACAGCAACTATAGGCACAGGAGATATGCCCCGTTAGACAAGTTAAACCCTGAGAGTCCTGCACCAGGTGTATGGCCTTCAACTAACGGTATCAAATTTGGTCTTATCGCTAACAGCGTCAGTTATGCCACTTCGGACGAAAAGCCTCACATTAAGTACATCGTTGAGAGGCTGAAGGATAATTATCAACTTGAACATATACAAAATTACGGTTATTTTCAATGTGAGACTGAAACAGCTGCTAAACAGGTGGCTAGGGCTCTTAAGCACTTAATAAAATTATGCGGCGGCAAAGTACAAAAAGATCTCTTTGATGAGTAGACAACTGTTATAATAGTATTTCAATTGGTTTTGCACGTTTACTATGGTGACACGGTGACTAAGATGACCAAGTGTCCCAAGTAAATATATCAGTCTGCGCTGTCATTAGTATTAAGGATACGCAGTGTGATAGTCTTACTGCGAAAGCTCTATAGTGAAACATGCCCCGTCTTTTGTATTAGAGGCATATATTTTCCCCGACAGATTATTCTCTACTATCATTTTAGACATATAGAGGCCGATGCCGGTTCCCTTGTCATGTTCTTTAGTCGTAAAGTAGGGAGAGAATATCTTATTTAATATATTCTCAGGGATTCCACCGCCTGTGTCGGTGATGTTTGTTATCAATGTGGAGTTACTAATCGACAGATCAAATGATATTTGTCGCGGCTTTGCTGCTGACTTTAAGGCATCTCTTGCGTTATTAACAATGTTTAGGATTACTTGCTTGAACTCATTTTTGTACGTTGACAAGAAAAACCTTGCCATATCAACGGATTGGTTTGGGTCATAGGCAGTGCCGTTTATTTGCACAAGGATTGAGTGTATTTTTAGTTGTCCCCATGCTATTGAAAGCACTTCTTTTATGGCTTGCACTGAGTCGAATGTTTCTTTTGTCTTTGCCGGTTTAAAATAATTCCGGAAATCATCTATTGTTCTGGTCATGTAGTTTATTTGCTGCATTGAGTCCGTGACGGCATCATCCATGAATTGTTTGTCGCATTCACCACCGGAGAATGTGTCAGCAAGGTCTTGAATAATCAGACATAGGGAATTCAGAGGCTGGCGCCACTGATGGGTAATTGCCTCTATCATCTCACCCATTGAAGCCATTTTTGCTTGTTGTATGAGTATTTTTTCCTGCTTTACTCTTTCTTCAACCTCTTGTTTTACCCTTTCTTCAAGATGTGCCGCAAGCTCCTCAAGGGACTTTGTTTTTTGCCTGAGTTCGTTTTCTATTTTAGTTCGCCACGTAATATCACGAAAATACCAGATTCTCCCATAGTTATTGCCCTCTGGTGATGTTACATTGGCCAGGTGCTGTGAAAATATCCTGCCGTCTTTCATAACAAGGGCTGTGCTGTTAGTATTTAGGGTGAGTGCACCACCATCGTCTGTTATGAAGTCTTTTGGGTTTTCCATTCTTGTCTTTAAGTAATCCAAAAGGGTACGTCCGTCTTCATTCCTTAACAATTCATCTGGAACGTCCCACATCTGACAGAACAGGACATTAGAGCTTGATATTTTGTGGTTTTCATCAAGAAACAGGATTCCATCGATTGATGCCTCCTGCTGTGATTTCAGCATGGAGTTGCTTCTGATGAGTTTTTCCTCCATCTGTTTGCGCTCGGTAATGCCTACACAAGAGCCTATATAACCGACGAAGCTGCCCTCTGCGCTGTAGCGCGGCGTGCCTGTATCAAGTACCCAGCGGTAGACATTGTCCTTACGTCTGAGCCTGTACTCGGCCTTAAACGGGACGAGGCTTGAAAAGGCTGCGTTGAACGATTCGTAGTAATTCATATAGTCATCTGGATGTATCCCTGCCAACCACTTACCCTGACGTTCCTCTTCAATTGTTCTGCCGGTGTAGTCCAGCCATACTCTGTTGAAGTAGTTACGCTGCCCATATATGTCAGATGTCCATATGAATGCCGGTGCAGAATCGGCTATAGAAAAATAATCGTCATTGTCATAGTTTTTCAATTTAATGGCTCTCCCGAGATACTTTGATATTGTACAATAAAGTTGTATAAATTGGAAATTGCCGACATATTAATGTGCCAGTAATGTTATAGCGAGTGTCAAAATAAAATTCCGAAAGATGTCGTATTCATGACTTATCCTGGATTATTTGTGAGGTCAAGAATAGCCTCATCAAGGCGTGCAATGAGTTTTTCAACATTACGGCAATGGACGTTATTAAACCAGCGTTGCTTCAGGTGAGGTAAGCTGAAAAAAGTGGACACCAAAATAGAGTAAAATAAGAAACTCAATGGAGGTGTCAGATGGAAAGAATCCCTAATGGGAAGTACACGAAGGAGTTCAGAGAAGAGGCGGCAAAGTTGGTGGTAGAGGGTGGATTATCGATACCGGAGGTTGGCAGGAGGTTATCAGTGCCTCCATCAAGCATAGGCAACTGGGTAAAGGCATATAAAAACGGGAAGCTCGGAGAAGTAGGCAAGAAGCATCGGATACTGAGCGAAGGAGAGATGGAGCTGGCGCGGCTAAAGCGTGAGCTTGCCGAGGTAAAGATGGAGCGAGACATATTAAAAAAAGCGGCCGCGTACTTTGCGAAGGAGTCGCAGCGAGGTGCGCGATGATAGAGAAATTGCGGCTCCGGTATCCAGTAGCATTTCTTAGGCGGGTATTGAAAGTATCTGCAAGTGGATATTACGCATGGCTTGAGAGGGAGCCCTCGATGCGTGCAAAGGAGGAGGCAGTACTGGAGACTGGCGGCACACAAGCAGACAATGGGTACCTATGGGCCTGAGCGTCTGAAAGATAGCCTTTCTGATCAAGGAGTTAAGGTTGGGATATGCCGAATCAGGCGTATTCGTAAAAAGCTCGGCATAAAATGTAAACAGAAGAAGAGATTCAAGGCCACGACAGATTCCAAGCACAAACTTCCTGTGGCAGATAATCTTCTTAATCGGCGTTTTGAGGCAACTGTGCCAAAGCAAGTATGGGTCTCAGACATAACCTATATCCCGACAGAGGAAGGATGGTTGTACCTTGCAGGGCATAAGGATATATGCAGCGGCAGGATTGTTGGGTATGCCATGTCAGATCGTATGAAGAAGGAACTTGTCAGCCGATCAGTGTTTAAGGCAGTGGCATTCAGACGCCCTGGTAAGGGGCTTATCCATCATTCCGACCGTGGAAGCCAGTACTGCGCACATGAATACAGGAAGCTGCTTGATCAGTTAGGCATGGTGGTGTCGATGAGCAGAAAGGGCAATTGCTATGACAACGCGCCAATGGAAAGCTTCTGGGGAACGCTTAAGAACGAACTCGTTTACCATCGCCATTATAAGACCAGGCAAGAAGCGATTGATGACATCACTGAATACATAGAGGTTTTCTATAACCACCAGAGAACTCAGGCACGGCTTGGTTATCTATCCCCAGCCGCTTACGAAAAAAAACTCTATGAAAAAAAGGATGCGGCATGAATGATTTAGTGTCCACTATTGACATCACAGCTCAAGTCATAAATACGACATCTTTCGAAATTTTATTTTGACACTCGCTATAATGCCGAAATATGGTTAAAACGTGTTTTCAGCCTTTTAGTTTTTCTCATGTTTTCCTTAACATGGGCACAAAGATGCTGTCATTTCTTGTTCTTAAAAGACTGGATTCCAGCTTTCGCTGGAATGACCGATTAAGGAAATGTTCTCCCTTTTGTTAGCACGGTTTGTTAACGCTCTTAGAGACATGATAACCCCCCTGCTTTGCTCCTACGCTTTACCAGTGTTATAAATAAGAGCAGACCGTAAGCCGAGTTCTGTGTTGCGCGGCCATTCATCTGAGACAGAGATCACTCTGCTGCCTTGTGCGGTTGGTACCCGGCCTGCCTCGCTTTAAATGCTAAGGAATCGGGCGGGCAGCCCGAAAAGCAAGCCCTATTCAACCTTTCTCCGGACGGGGTTTACCTGCCTTCTGTGTTGCCACAGGAGGCGGTGAGCTCTTACCTCACCATTTCACCCTTACCTCACAGCGTGACCGTGCGGCGGTATGATTTCTGTTGCACTTTCCCTGGGGTTGCCCCCGGCTGCCGTTAGCAGCCGTCCTGCCCATGCGGAGCTCGGACTTTCCTCCCCGGCAGCGGTGTGTTGCCGCAAATACCGGGGCGGCCGCATGGTCTGCTCCTACATTTTTTTTTGAAGCACTGTTGGCATAAAATATTTCAAACTCTCGACGAACTGTCCATAGTTGTGTCTCATCGTGTCGAAGGTTATTGTCAATGTTTTGTTAAAACTGTCCATCATCATAGCATTGATATTAATAAAGTTTTTATTAAACTCATCTCTTACTTTCATCAGGGCTGCCATGTTATCAACAAACAGTGTAAACGTGCAGAGGCCGGTATCGCTGTACACGGGGGGAGCTATGCCAGCAACTGGAATGTTGCCAATGGATTGTTCCGCCGTTCCAACTATAATCGGGGCTATAATCGGGGCTATAATTGGTGCTGGAGTGATCGTTTCGGCGACAGTTTCAGCAGTCTTTGTAGCCTGCCCAACAGCCGCTGCAGCGGCAGATGCCTGTGCAACCCTTGTCTTTGTCGGCACGGCAGGATTTAATGCGCTCAGTTTATCCATTATCTGCTTCTTACTAGCCATTTATTATCTCCTCTGTCAGGGAATTGTAATCCTGCGCGGCTGTACCCTTGTTATTATAACCGAATATGCTCTTCTGAGCTATTTGAGCGCGCACTATGTCTATATTCAGGCGAATATAGGTTTTAAATAGTTTATCGGGAAAACTCTGTTTCAGTGTCTCATAAATCTGTGCGGAGAGGGATGTCCTCCGGTCATATTTGCAGGCAAGCACGCCGCGTATTTCCATCTGTGGGTTTAATTCCATTTTGAATCTTTCTATTTCCTCAAGGAGCTGCTTTAGTCCCAGCAGTGAGAAATATCCAACATCTACCGGAATAATTATCTCATGTGATGCCTTCAGGGCATTTTTAGTGAAAACATTCACGCTTGGCGGGCAGTCTACTATTATATATTCGTAATCATTTGCCAACTGTGCTACAGAGTCATTAAACGTCTCAAAGCCCTTGTCCTTAAGCAGGGTGTCTTCGATGTCTTTCAGGGAATTGTTCGATGGGATTATCTCTACAGAGTCTACTTTGGTGATAAAATCACGCGGGTCTTGCCGGTTCATGAGAAGGTCTTTTATAGTCCTCGTGTTGTCTTCGATTATCAAACCCAGGGCAGCAGAGGCGTTTCCCTGAGAATCAATGTCAACAAGGAGGGTTTTCCTGCCCTTTTTGTTTAACCCCGCGGCCAGGTTTACTGCTGTAGTGGTCTTGCCTACGCCGCCTTTTTGATTTGTTACCGATATTATTTTAGCAGTCTTCATAAGACAACCTCCGGCTGATAGTACTATTTTATGATATATAAAATCAACAATTATTTTTATCTTAAAGATATATTGGCAGCACTGCAGCATTACAGATGCCTCAGACCGTAATACCATGTTTTATTTTTTATGGTGGATTCATGAATGGTTGATTTTTATAGTCAGGTTATGTTAGAAAATATATCACTTGACGATAAGGGTATGGAAAAATACACAGACAGGAGGGTATTGGGGTATAGATGAACTACTACGAGAATATAGTGATACTGGATGCGGCGTTAGAAGATACAGGGATAGACGCGGCTGAAAAGCGCATAACTGACCTGATAGAGAAGATGCAGGGGGAAGTGCTGAAACATGAAAGGTGGGGCAGGAGAAAGCTGTCCTATGAGATAAATAAGCATGAAAAGGGCTACTACCTGTTTTTTGTCTTTAAGTCACCACCAACGGCGATAAAACCGCTTGAGGAGTTGTACAAGGTGTTTGACTCAGTCTTCAAGTTTATGATAATAAAGCTGCGGAAGAAAGAGATCATAGCGCTGCAAAATTCCTTGCAGGCAATCGAAGCGAAGGCCGCTGAGCATTCTGCGCCAGAGGCTGTTCCCGCCCCTGATGCTGTAAAGCAGGCTGGGGAAGCAGCCGCGGCTTCAGGCTCTACGGAATAATTAAGAGGGGCAAATAGTATGTATAACAAGGTTATTTTTATGGGCAACCTTACACGAGACCCCGAACTGAGGTATACGCCGCAGGGAACGGCCGTTGCGAATTTCGCTATAGCGATAAACTCAAAGGTCAAGCAGGGTGAGGAGTGGAAAGACGAAGTATTGTTTATGGACATATCCGTATTTGGAAAACAGGCGGAGAGTTGCGGTGAGTATTTAAGCAAAGGCAGCGGTGTGTTGGTAGAAGGCCGACTGAGAGAAAGGAAGTGGGAGACAGAAGGGCAAAAGAAGAGTAAATACGATGTATTTGCCCAGACGGTCAGATTCCTTCCAAAACGAGGCGAACCAGCAGCGAAGGGCGGACGCGGCGGGGAGTTCACACCCCCTGACGAGGTATCGGACCTTGAACCGTTTTAGTAAATTGCCGTTTTAATAAACTAATTTTCGGGAGCGTATTCTAATGGTACAAAAGGGCAAAGGTTCAGAGCATGTGAAGTTCAAGAGGTTTATGAGAAAGAAATTTTGTAGATTTTGTGCGGAGAAGACCCCGTTCATAGACTACAAAGATACAAGGACTCTAAAATCGTATATAACGGAAAGAGGCAAACAGTTGCCGTCCCGGATGACCGGTACTTGTGCAAGGCATCAAAGAGAGCTGACCGAGGCTGTTAAGAGGGCAAGAAATATAGCGCTTCTGTCGTTCATGGAAAAATAACCATGAGGGTTCCAAAGACATGGATACATTTTATTTCGGGTAAGATAATTAATGACCTTGTCAAAAGCGGCCTTGTAGAAGGCAAAGTGTCGCACGAGGAGTTGCTTAGAGAGGCGGAGCAGGTAATCCTCTACGAGATGATGGCCGAAGACAGGCTCAATGACGAGGTACGCGAGATATTAAGGTCATACGAGGGTGAAATCGAAAAAAAGCGGCTTGATTACAAATCCCTTTTCGACATGACAAAGCATAGACTTGTTAAGGAAAGAAATATCGTCATATGATGCTCTCCGACGATAAAATCAATCACTTATCCCATATCCTGCTGATTGCGCTTAAGGAAAAAGATTTGATAACCACTAAAGCGGATGACTCTATAATTCGTAAGGAGATAAAGAAATCCATAGCCGCTGAGATCAAAACCGGGGAAGAAATTGATGCCGATGTGAGGAGAAAGCTCTCGTCTTTCAGCAAGAAACTCACAGAGGGAAGTTCGGAGTGGGAGATATTATATAAGAAATTCTATGCCGAAGAGAGTTCGAAAAAGGGCAGGTAACTCAGCGCCGGACAGTGAAATCGCCTGTATTAACGAGATAAGCGAGGCATTCGTTAAAAGAGAAAAGCAGAAGGCACGCCTGCTGCGTAAGACACCGTGGTGGAAGGACAAATGCTCAACCGGCAAGTGTTACTACTGCAATAGTGCCATCCCGCCATCGGAGCTGACCATGGACCATATAATCCCAGTCTCAAAGGGTGGGATGTCGATTAAGTCTAATATAGCGCCTGCCTGCAAGGACTGTAATGTAAGAAAAAAGCACGCCCTGCCGTTTGAATGGTCAGACTACATGGAAAGCCTGAACAAGTCCTCCGATGTTTAACCTCTGCAAGAGCAGCATTGCCCTGATTAGCAAAATCAACGTTTTAAAAATACAGTCTGGATATGATATAATATCGTGAGAAAGTGATAATACTGAAATCGTGAGGACAGTACACAAATAATAAGCATTTTCCTGAAGGCCTAGGCAGCCGGACGCAGCACAGTTGCAGGGCACTGACGGTGAGATATGCGAAAAAGGAGAAGCTAAAATGAGTTTTAAAGAAGCCATCGAATCAGGTAAATTTGTTGTTACTGCCGAAGTCGGCCCGCCAAAGGGTACCGACATAGCAACTATGATTCACGACATGCACATCCTCAAAGGCAAGATAGACGCGGTGAACGTTACAGACAACCAGTCTGCCGTGATGAGGATATGTTCGCTTGCCGTATGTAAAATAGCAATGGAACAGGGACTTGAGCCGATTCTTCAGATGACTTGCCGCGACAGAAACCGCATAGCCCTGCAGTCAGACCTGCTTGGGGCATCAGTGCTGGGCATACACAATGTCCTCTGCATGACCGGTGACCACGTAACAGCAGGAGACCAGAAGGGTGCAAAGTCTGTCTATGACATTGAGTCCGTTCAGCTCCTACAGCTCGTCGATTCGCTGAACAAGGGTAAGGACATGCACGGAAATGACTTAAAGGGCACGACGAGTTTTTTCCAGGGCGCAGTTGTAACCCCGGAGGCAAATCCCCTTGAGCCGCAGCTTATGAAGTTTGAGAAGAAGGTACGTGCAGGCGCTAATTTCTTTCAGACACAGGCCATCTACGACATAGAGAAGTTTAAGAGCTTTATGACATTTGCCAAAAAGACGGGCGCTAAGGTTATGGCCGGCCTTGTTGTCTTAAAAAGCGTTGGTATGGCGAACTTTTTGAATAACAATGTCCCAGGCATAAAAGTCCCGCCGGAACTGATAGCAGAACTTAAGGCAGCAGGCAAGGAAAAGGCCCTGGACACTGGATTAAGCATCACGGCCCGCCATATTAAGCAGCTCAAGGAAGAGAACATCTGCGACGGCGTGCATATCATGGCTATTGGCATGGAGGACAAGGTGCCGGAGATTTTACAAAGGGCGGGGTTGCTATAGAAGATGGCGCGGGCCACGATACAACATTTCAGGGATAAAAAACAAAAGGGCCAGAAGCTCACACTGATAACGGCATATGACTATACGTTTGGGCGCATAGTGGATGAGGCGGGATTTGACGGCATTTTAGTCGGCGATTCCCTTGCAATGGTAGTGCAGGGGCTTGATAACACCCTACCTGTGACAATGGACGAGATGCTCTATCACACAAGGCTTGTGTCCCGTGCAGTAGAGAAGTCCATGGTAATAGGGGATATGCCTTTTATGTCATATCAGGTTTCTGTTGAGGACGCGGTGAGAAATGCGGCAAGATTTATAAAGGAATCCGGCGCCCAGGCGGTGAAGATAGAAGGCGGCAGCGAGATTATCCCCCAAGTCAAGGCGATTGTGCGCGCCGAGATACCTGTAATGGCACATATAGGGCTTACCCCGCAGGCTATATACAGAATGGGCGGCTATAAGGTACAAGGCAGGACAGAGGAGGCGGGAAAAATCTTAATCGAGGATGCAAAGAAACTTGAGGACGCAGGGGCCTTCAGCATTGTCCTTGAGGCAATGCCAAGCGTCCTGGCTGCTCAGATAACTGCCTCATTGTCCATTGTCACAATAGGTATTGGGGCAGGGGCTGACTGCGATGGGCAAATCCTCGTGCTTCATGACGTCCTGGGGCTTTTCGAGCGATTCGTGCCAAAATTTGTTAAGAAATACGCTGGCTTAAAAACCGAGACACTAAACGCACTTAAGCAATATAAGGAAGAAGTGGAAACAGGGATTTTCCCTTCCACTAAAGAAAGCTTTCAATAGGACAAACACAATGGGTGAGACAAGACTAAAGGTAATGCTGCTGAGATACACACCTGAGCCAGAGGAATTAGTAGCTATGGCCGCCAAGCTCTGCTACAGCGCATCGGATGTAGAAGGGCTGAAGAGAAAGATAACGAAAAAAGACCAAAGGGGCTTTATACAAAAACTTATGGACATGGGACATCTAAGCCCAATCGAACACTCTTCGTTTACATTTGCTATTGAGGGTATATCTCGTGCGTGTTCACATCAGCTTGTGCGCCACAGGCTGGCCTCCTACAGCCAGCAGTCCCAGCGCTATGTGCCTGTTCAGCGGGCGGGCGAAGACGACACCCTTGACTACATAGTACCACCATCAATTGCCTCAGACAAGGCCCTCAAAAAGATATTCTGCGATTTTATGAAAGAGGCGCACACTGCCTATGCCCTCATATCAAAAAGATTGAATGAACTTGGCTACGAGGGTGAGTCCGCCAATCAGGACGCCAGATTTGTGTTGCCAAACGCAAGTGAGACCAAGATAATTGTAACAATGAACGCACGTGAATTGATGCATTTTTTCAGGCAGCGCTGCTGTAACCGGGCGCAGTGGGAAATCCATGCCGCAGCAGACAAGATGCTTGAGCTTGTACAGGCAGTATCCCCGACTATTTTCTCGTTAGCCGGCCCGGGCTGCGTCACCGGTCTGTGTGCCGAAGGCGCTATGACCTGCGGCAAGATAGCAGAGGTTCGCAGCAAGTACAGGATATCTCAATAATAACCTGACACAGGTAATGCCTTATGGAGAGTTGTATGAAAAGAAGCTTAGTTGTGATTATATTATGTATCGCGATGATTCAAGGCACGCTCAACGCCTCTGATGTGCCGCGTATAACGATAGATGAGCTGAAGGCAAAGCACGGTTCCCCTGAGCTGCTTGTCATTGACGTGCGATCAATGGGGTCATACGACGGCAGCAAGATGAAGATCAAAGGAAGTGTTCGCGAAAACCCCTTGCAGATTGGGCAGTGGTCGCAAAAATACCCTAAAGACAAAGAGATAGTCCTCTACTGCACCTGACACGAAGAACACACAAGTGCCAGTTTGGCACAAATGCTCTTACAGATGGGTTACACAAAGGTCTATGCACTTAAAGGTGGATGGAATGAATGGGAAAAGGCTCACTATCCTGTAGAATCTAAGGTCCCATAATAAAATAACCTTATCATTCTTCGACAAGCTCAGAATGCCTGATGCTAAGTTACATATAATGGAAAGGCAATTAAATCAATCGAAAGGGGGCAATAATGGCATTGCCAATCGAGAAACTTCAGTGCGATGTAAGTAAGATAGAACCGAACATGAACTTCACAGTAATAGTTTACGGTAAGCAGTACGAGGTTATCTTACACACTGACATAAATAATAGCGGCTTTTGGGTAGAATGTCCTGAACTTGATGTAGTATCGCAAGGTGAGACCGTTGAAGAGAGCCTTGATATGATTAAAGAAGCTGTGGAGCTGCACCTTGAGGAGATAGAAGCTGCTCACACAAATACAGTACATGGGCAACCTTAATAATCTCCACACAGATAAAATCCTAAAGGCATTTCAAAGGGCAGGTTGGATGTTTAAGTCTCAGAAAGGTAGTCATGTTAAACTTGCCAAAGAAGGCGCAACTGTTATTTTGCCAGTTCACAAAGGCAAGACGATAAAAGAAGCTGTTCTATTGCACGAAATCAAGAAAGCAGGATTAACTGTTGAAGAGTTTATTCGGCTTTATAAGGACTGAATTTAGCCAACCTTGCCGGTATTGTGTTGATGTCCGGTGACGGACATACCAAGTCACAGGTAGAACTGAAGAAAGGAAGGTCGCAGAACCTTAAATGTCATGTTTACGGGCCTTAAGTAGCCTGTCCCCTTTTGCCGTCTACCTTGTTTTTCCACCACACGGCCTTATCCATGATTGCTTGTTCATCCATGAACAGGCACTTACCACTGTCAACTAACAGCTTGCCGTTTACCATCACAGACTCCACGTCCAATGACTTCATTGAATACACTATGAGTGAATAGATGTCGTAAAACGGTGTCAGATGGGGCTTGTTCAAATCTACTATGATTATGTCGGCAGATTTTCCTGCCTCAAGCGTTCCGGTCTTATCTCCCATCCCAAGAACCTTTGCGCCGGTTGAGGTTGCCATTGTGAGGGCTGTGATGGCATTTAGCGCCGTAGGGTCGCCGCTTACCGCCTTGTGAATGCGGGCTGCTATAGCCATTTCTGAAAACACATCGAGGTCGTTGTTGCTTGCCGCGCCGTCTGTCCCAAGCGCAACCGCCACTCCCTGTTTCAGCATCGAAACCACTGGGGCTATGCCTGAGGCCAGCTTTAGATTGCTCTCTATGCAGTGCGCTACACCGGTGTTCCTCTTTGCAAGTATCTCGATTTCTTTGCCGCTAACCCATACGCAGTGGGCAGCGATTACAGTTTCGTCCAAAAAGCCGATCTCATCAAGCAGCTCAACCGGGGATTTACCATATTTCTTTTTTGCCTCATCCACTTCAAACTGTGTCTCAGACAGATGAGTATGCAGCGGAACCCCATAGCGCTGTGCCACTTGCTTTGCCTTCTTGTAGGTCTCAGGACTGCATGTATACGGGGCATGGGGCGCTATTGATGGGGTAATTAAGTCATCACCTAGCCAATCCTTTATGAACCTCTCTGCATGCTCTATGTACTCAGCGGCATTACTAGCTGCCGCCGTTGGGAAGTCCAGCACCCCGGCACCGAGGACTGCCCTCATGCCCATTTTCTTTGTGACACTTGCAGTGCTGTCACCAAAGAAGTACATATCGTTATATGTAGTAATGCCCGCTTTTAGCATCTCACAACAGGCCAGTTCTGTGGCGTCACCTACGAACTCATCGCTTAACCACTTTCCCTCGGCTGGCCATATATGCACTTCCAGCCATTCCCTAAGCGGCAGGTCATCGGCGATGCCCCGAAAATATACCATTGCTGCGTGCGTGTGGGTGTTCACGAGACCAGGAAGTACGGCCTTGCCGCTGCCTCCAATGTTTTTCCTCGGGTTATATGTGTAAGCGATTGTTTTACTGTCGCCTATGTCCACAATTTTTCCATTTCTGACCGCAATGGCAGCGCCTCTTAAAGGTGGCATCCCGTCAACCATTGTCAGCACATAGTCGCCGCTTATTATATAATCAACATCAAGCATGTGCAGTGCAGCTCTAGGCCTGCCCCTTTGAGAGGCCCTTGTGGTATTCAGCTATCGATGTTATCTGAACGTCTTGCAGCATTGCCTTATGAGCCTCCATGACGCGCTCATAGGGTATGCTCATAGCGTTTGCCACATCCTTCAGAGGAAGCCCTTTTTCATAGTGCAGTTGTGCTATAAAAATCTTTAAAAAATCATCAGTTATGAAGCGCTTTAACTCCTCGTCAGCTATGTCAAGGCGCGAGACAGCGTCATTGAAGTTAAGACCCTGCGCTATCGATTTGTTCAATTTTTCCATAGCAGTGTCGTATATCCTGCTCTCTTCCTTTGTGTACTCTTTGTACCTGATATCTTCCATGGTCTCCCCAGCGGCGGTGTGCGTGTGTTAAGCCGACGCTCAGATTTATTTATCGCCGTCTCCAGAACCCTTTATGGGAAAGGTATAGAGTTCCTTAGCAGCCTCAAGTACGCCGCCCAGGTATGTCGTGGCCTCTTCTGTTAGTGACAGCCCACGCTTTTGCAAGTCTTTGATAAAGCTCTCCCATCCTGTGTGGTCCCATGTGCCCTGTGTCTTCTTGATGAAAGTAATCGTATTTTCCGATATGCCTAGCAGAGTGCTTTGTAGTTCGGCTGTACTCGATATCGTTGTATATAGCTTCTTCATGGACTCGAGCATCGAACCGAGATAAGACTGCATGTCGTTTGACAGGTAAAACCCCTTCTTTTGAATATTGGATAAAAACTCCAGCCACGCGGTGTGGTCCCACTTTCCACCTTGCTGGTCTACGAATTTACTTGCAAGTTCGATTAAGTCTTCAAACGAGCCAAAAACTTGTCTTGCCATATAACGCCCTCCTTCCTCAAAGTTTATGCGTCTCAGACGCTGAGAGTTTGTCTTCCAATTATACTATATTTTTACAAATAATTTCCCGATTGTTATGAGCGGACAAATTATTTCAGGCTGAATTTTCGCCAAGCGCGATGGTTAGTTCCCTTAACAAGAATACCAGTGATTCTATGTCCAGGAATCTCTCCGCGGTACTGTCAAACAGCACCTTTATCTCAGACTGGAACTCTTCGTCGCCTTGCCAGTACAGGATCAGGATAGGGATTTTTGGCAGGAGATAGAGTTTCCATGCCGTAGTTGATGGCTGTCCTTCTATTTCTACAGCGCCGAGGGATTTAATCGCGGCTGTGGACGCCCTGTAATCTTTTACAAACATTTCTGTAAGTGGTTGTTCACATTCTTTCTTAAATGCCCCGATTTTCACTACTCCCATTCTGAGGCGGTCAAATGAGACCCAGTCGTTTGTCATCTCACTTGCATCACTGGTCTTTATGTATATCAGAAGAAGGATTTTTATCCAAAGGCTGACACTGCCGCTTGTGTCAACACTGCCGTCGTATCTTACTGTGTAGTCCTTGCCGAGACATCTTATTACTATACCAGAGTCCATGACTACTGCACCGGTTGCCGCTGCTGCCTTTTTCAAATCAAGTTTAGCGGTTTCCTCTTTCAGCTTGTTGAACATGGTCTCTGTAACATCGAGTTTTGTTACGCTTGAGGACAATTTATCAAGTGTGCTTGTGTCCAGATGTGGGCACGCCTCAAGGATTGAACTTCCCTTAATAACAGCGATTGCTAAGGCCATACATGTCTTATGACCGCAGTCGCCGCAGTTAGTCTTCGGCAGTTCTTTATATAGCTCAATTGAGTTCATCAGCAGCGGCAGTTAAAAATCCGGCACAGTGTTAAATGCCGGATTTTTCAGTAATCGTTATGTCACACAGCTTATATTCTCATACCACCGTCTACTTCTATTACCCTGCCTGTGAAGAAATCGTTTTCAACGATGAACTTAACGGCTTTAGAGATTTCTTCCATCTCTCCAAGTCTGCCTGCGGGGATTTGCTGTATGATTTTGTCAAGGACATCCTGACGAATCTTTGCTACCATCTCGGTGTTGATATAGCCTGGGGCTATTGCTCCTACCCTTATGCCATACCTTGAGAGTTCCTTGCCCCATGTGACGGTCATGGAATCTACGGCTGACTTAGTTGCCGAGTAGTTGGTCTGACCGAGGTTTCCAGAGCGGCTAATCGAAGAAATATTTACGATTACGCCCTTTTTGTCACTTTTTACCATGTGATAGGCCGCCTCACGTGCACAGAGAAATACGCCGGTGAGGTTGACGTTTATAACTTTTTCCCAGTTTGACATTGGAAACTTTGTTATATCATCGCCCTTTTTTCTGATAAAAAGCGCATCTGCGGTTATACCTGCGTTGTTGATTAATATGTCTGCCGCGCCATGGTCTGCGGAATAGGAGTTGAAGAATGCCTCTACTTCTGATTCTTTCGTAACGTCAAGAATCTTACCGTCTATGCCGGTTTCAGCTTTCAGGGCGTCCAGATTCTCCTGTATCACGTCCACGACAAAGGGGTTAGCCCCTGCGTTTTTCATATCCACAGCAAACTTCCTGCCCATACCTCTTCCACCGCCCGTTATTACTACATTTTTTCCAGCTAAATCCATTCCCTGTTACCTCCTTTAGTTGTATTTATTGTTCTGGCTTATCCACAAAAGTAGCTGTCATAGTATATATCTCACCAATGATTTTGTCAAGGATTTCAAAAAAGGGACAGATTTATTTATTAGAATGCACTGCGTTGCCATTTACGTGGTCTCGGGGCTTAACAGGGCGGTCACACTACGCTTTTTTGTATCCGATGGGTATTGACAAATATTAACACACGGGATAACATATATTCGTGAGTAAAACCGTTACCTTACACACAACTACTGATGGTAAATGTCCAGTGAGTGATTTTTTAGATTTACTGCCAGGCAAGGTAGTTCAAAAGATAACATGGGTTCTCACGTTTTTAGAGGATTTTGATAATGTTCCTGCAATCTATTTCAAGAAACTTACAGGTACAGATGATATATGGGAGTGCAGAATTACATATGGTTCAAATATTTATAGGATACTCTGTTTTTTGCGGACGTTTCCATAGTTGTGCTTACTAACGGATTTATCAAGAAAAGTCAAAGAGTACCAAGTGCTGAAATTGAGAAAGCAGAAGCATACAGGAGAGAGTTTTTTGATAGGAGGAAAAAGCATGATTGAATTGAAGAAATACATAGCCGATAGGAAGAAAAGAGATAAGGATTTTACTGCTGGGTATGACGAAGGATACGAACAGTTCAGGATAGGTATGGTTCTACGACAAGCACGAGAAGATGCTGGCTTAACACAAGAAGAACTTGCAGTCAGGCTTCATACCAAGAAGGCAGCGATATCTCGTATAGAGAACCATGCCGAGGATATAAAACTTTCAACACTGGAGCGTGTCGCGTCAGCACTGGGGAAAAAATTGGAAATTGCAATACTCTGAGACTACCTAAATTCACCATCAAAATCAGGCGTGTCATCAGTTTTGATTTTTTTGAGAGATTTTGGTAAGTGTCCACCTCCACTACACTTGAGAAGCGATTTAAACAGCCCTCACGCCCTAAAAAAACTATAATTTGGATTTTCTGTTTTATCAGACAGCGAGGCGAATTTGGCAATAGAGTTTAGCTCATAAAGATCATGATAGATTTAGTGGTCAGCAATAGCGAGCCTTTGATTTCTTTGGAGAAGATAAGTAATGGTTATGATTTCATTCGTAAGTTATACAACGGATGTTCTCCTGAGAAAACCATGTATTTCCTTGTATTTAAAGAATAATTTCAAAATGCAAAGTGGCTACATTTAATATCCTTTAAAATCAACTGCTTAATTATAGCGATAAGATATAAATAGGTCAAGGGTAATTTTTTCGTAGTGACCACACATCAGTATTCTGATTTGGCGCTGTGTAATATTTTACTTTTTGGGGGAATATCTGTTACACTCAAGTAGCTGATTTTAAAGGATAGCCGATGTAGCCAATAGGCTTTTTTGAATTATACTTTAAATACGCACACATACGTTGTTTTGTCGGGGGAACGTCCGATACAAATAGATGTTTGTTCTACTATCTTGGGGAAAATTCTGTCATCATATGATCTTTTTTATTTAATATGATAAGATTTTTTTTGAATATCAACAGCAGATTTAACTTTATCACTCCAATAGTTTGCTATATATCGCGGCAATATTCCATCAAGCTCATATTTTTTGCTTGCATGATACACCATGATAAAATATATAGCAAACGATGGTATCATTGCTAATGCCCATATACCTCCAATTAGCCAGCCTGCACCCCAAAATACAGATAATAAGCCGGCAGTTAAGTATGCTCGCGTCAGTAGGGTGTTTTTCTGTGGCAGGTTTGCATTACTCCATCTTTTAAGCATAAAACTAAATATCGCTCCTATAGCAGCTAACACAAGATTTCGTTTTCCATAGTCTTGAGTCCCTGTGCTATAAGCCAACCAAATAGCTGCCAATGAAATCACATAGTACATGAGAGGAAATTCAATAAGTTTCATTATTTCGTTTGAGCCATGTCGTATATATATATTAAATTGGTATTGTCCATCTTTGAGTGATTGCTGCTCCCATGTGAAAATATAGGTTGATGCCGTTGATGCATATGAATGATCTAATTTACTTTCAATAAAATCAGTATTTAGTATCATGGATTGCTCCCAAATCAAACGATAAGCATCAGGTAGTTCAATCATGATATTAGTAAAAATACCTCCAACTATCTTGATATTTGAACAAATCATCGAAGAAACAAATGGAAAATATCTCATGCCATAGTTGTTTTCTGTCGAATCAGGCATTGAATCATCAATCCTACGTTCTTTGATAAACCCTAATACAGTGAATTCAATTTTATAAATTCCTTTGTCTTCGATGGCATGTACTTGATTAGAGTGTTTACCTTTTATACCCTGAGATATACATATAATTTGACCACATTCTAATTCGAGACTGAATGTACGTTCAGCTGATAATACCATCCTTGCTGTGCTATGTCTATACGTTGAACTAAATACAATCAGAAACGATACGATGTTAACCGATTTTTCTTTTCCTAAAGGGCATCTGATACTCATTTTTTACCATCCTTGTTGTCAGTTTTTATGCTTTATTAATATAGAAAATACTGACAACTACAATTAACTGGTCATTTAGTATAAAAATTACTAATTGGCTTTATTTAGTCTTCATCTAAAAACAGATATTATCTATATTTAGACTTAATTAGGATTAGTCTTTTCATCAATAACTACCATATTTGATAAATAACATTGTTGAAAGCCATCAAACATCCACCATCCTGACTTAAGATAAATACCATGGCATTTGGATTATCAATACTATATGCAAAAGCCGATTTGTGTCTTGTCCCTCTGGCACTTATTAACTCATGATTTTTAGCCTTACCATAGCTATTCTCTGAGGGAGTTAGCATGAGACCCTTAATTGTTACCTCACCTGTTGGCACCTTAATAAATACTGCTCCATCATCTGAAAAGACACCTGCAAGCATCCTCTCTGGCATATCAGCTATTGTCTAATTGCAAAAATAAGCGATATATGTTATATTTTCTGGCAGGAGGTATCTATGGCCAGGAAAGCAGCGCAGATAGAATGT
>JAMOAZ010000079.1:0-6968 GCA_039908505.1 Nitrospirota bacterium | reverse complement strand
CAAATACAATCGCCCCAAGCCCCACCCCCGTTGGATGAGAACAGCTTCCCATAACTGAGGGAATCTTCATTGCCGACAAAACAAATACAAATGCCCCGCAAAGCCCAAGCAGCAATTTCAGTTTCGCATTATCCCTTGTCACCTTCCTCACCATAATTAGCCCATAAAACAAAAACGGGACAGTACAGGCATACCAAAACGCACACCAGCTTAAGGGTAAAAATCCCTCCATAATGTGCATCGCATAGGCAGGCTTAGGACTAAGAATCAACAGCGCTGTCACAGCCGCCGCGTTAATATATTTTAATTTAAGCATTTAATAGTAATAAAGCAGCTTTAATGCACGTTCGATACGATTAATAAATGCACTGCGCACCTCTTCGTAAAACCCCAGTGATTTAACAAAGCTGCCGCCCTCATGCAGGATGCTGAGATAATCAACCTGTAAGTCAAGTGCCTCAAGGTTTGCCTTAAGACTCTGAGTCTCGCCCACTAAGTCCTTCTCCACATGCAAACCAGAAACGTATAGAAGTGGAATCAGCCTGGCCCTTTTGACCAGCGGCTTTTCAGCGGCAATTTTTTTAAGTACAAGTTCCATCGAGGGCATCCCATCGACTGTGGCAAAGAAACAATTGGGAAATTTGTGTGTTAAATAGTAGTCAAGCCCCTGATAGAGAATATTGGCGGGGTCAGCGCAGAGGGGCGTACCATGGGCCGCGATAACGTTGATACCTTCCGGTATGAAATCCTGTGCCACAGCAGCTATAACATCATCCACAAACTGCCACCTATGGAGCAGTGTCTCACCCATGACAACACGCATTCCCGGGAAATCAGTGCACATATCGGCAAGTTCTTGATACTCAGTGCCGGGGACAATGTGAAGCGGTTGTACAACGGCCTTTCTGTAACCATGTTCTTCCAGTGATGCAAGGGCCTGAAGGATGCCAGGGGAGCCGGTCTTTTCTCTGACGATTTCTGATGTATATGCCCATACAATTTGAGCGTGATTATCTGCAAAGTGCGCCCGAACACCGGCGTCGAATATATCGTAAGCGACCTTACCTTTTGAGGTCGTACCAAATGCGGCGATAACCAAGGCAGGGGTATCCTTAAGATTTCGTTTTTTCAGCTTTCTCTCTTTCATAGCAGAAAAAGCCTTGAGTCACAGTCTTTACAAACTATCTGCAGCCACATTACCATCCACCCTCGTGATTTCCAACTGGACAGGTCTTCCGGCTTAGGGCATACCTACTCACCCGCCTTCCCAAGTCGTCCTCTCGCAAGATTGAGAGATGGGCTCAGTGGCATTGATCGGGGTTTTCGTTCCCATTACGGCTGCGGGGCAGCGGAAGTCTCACACTTCTCTTCCCTTATATCCAGCCAAACTAAACATAGTGTAGCATGACAGGTGCTGTAAAATCAACGCCGCGAATTGCCCTTGTCAAGCCAAAATAGAAATGTCCTACTGGGTTAATATGTACTGAACTACACTTAATCGTACAGCCTGTATAAACTACAATCCTTAATTTTTAAGATGCAGCATGATAGTATTTTACATAGTCCTGATGTCAGTATGCCTCGAAAGTGTCTGTGCCGCGAATAGGTTCATATCATCTATCATCATTTGCTTTTCTCCTTCCAGCCTACTGCTCTGATTTAACATATTAGGAAGTACATCATGTCAGAGTGGTACACACCTCATTTGTCCATTTATTGTGGAGTACCATAGTAACTAAAACACAGCCTCGACTAATAATCTGATGACAGATTGTTGACCCGTAGATTTAACATAATTCCTTTATAAGATACTGATATTAACAGATACTGTTGGTGCCGAAGGGGGGACTCGAACCCCCATAGGTTACCCTACACGCCCCTCAAACGTGCGTGTCTACCAGTTCCACCACTTCGGCAACTAACCATCTATACTACTATAGTGTTGCAGATGTTTTCAATCTTTATTTTTGTCTCATTGCATTCTGGTCTTTTTAGTTGGCTCAGGTTTCTTTACAGGAGCTGGGTTACCCAGCAGCTTCAGGTGCTTCTTTGCCTGGTCCGCCTCAGCTGAATTCGGATAGTCGTCTATGATTTGCTGAAGTATCGTTCGTGCCGGTTTTGGGTCTTTTATCTCTATAAACGCCAGCGCCTGTTTTAACTTTGCCCCAGGGACTTTGTCACTGTTTGGATACTTTTTCACCACAACGTCATAGCTCAAAATAGCATCCTCATAGCTGCCCTCTTTATAGTATGACTCACCAATCCAAAAATTCCCGCTTGCAGCTAATGAACTGGTCGGAAACTCCTTTATTAACCGACTGAATTTCTCCCTGCTTTCCTTATATTTGCCGTTGTTGTAGTCCTTCATCGCATCGTCATACATCGCTTTTGGACTGCTGTGCTGGACAGGAGGCTCTGCGGGAGGAGGAGGGGGTGGGGTTGGTTGAACCACAGGTGGTTCTTTTGTACCCGGAGTTGATGTTTTCGGCGTTGGTAGTGAGTCAGGCTGGGTTACTGCTATACCTTTTTTCTGCAGCGCTACCTCAACCCGTTCTACTCTTCCTCTTAGGTCAGTTATCTCGCCCGTCAGCATATCTAATTGTGACTTTAACAGGTCTCGTTCTGCTTTTGAGTCGGTTAATGCACGGTCAACATAAAATTTTCTCTCCTCTACTCGTCCATAGAGTTGTTGAAGTTCTCGGCTCATATTAGTGGCTTTAGAGTTTAGATTCTCCTGGCTCTCCCTTATCGCATTTAACATGTCGGCCTTGCCTTTTTGCGTATCTGATATTGACAGCCGTCTCTGTATGTCAAGGACATCGTCTTTTTGCTGGCTCTGAACTTTCTTCAACTCGTTGACTTCACCCCTAAGACGTGCAAAGTCATCTGTTGCACATGAGGTCACGAGCAGCATCAGAAGCACCGGTAGTAGCTTAATAATCTGCAACACTACTTCTCCCTCCTAAATTACTGGATATTTGCCGGTCATTTGCTGGATACAAAATGTGCCCTTCTGTTTTTCATCCAGCATTCTTCTGAGCGTTCCATACATGCAGGCTTTTCCTTTCCAAAACTGATTGTCTCAAGCCTGTTCGCAGGTACCCCTAATGACACAAGGAAGTTCTTAGTTGCCTGTGCGCGCTGGTCTCCAAGTGCAAGGTTATACTCGTTTGATCCCCTCTCATCACAATGTCCTTCTATCAGTACGCTTACATTTGCATTTTTCAACAGCCAGTCTGCTATCTTTCTGAGATTTGCCTTTTCCCCTTCCGGTACATCGTGTCTGTTATAGCCAAAATGTATATCTTTGAAAAGACTTGCCATTTGCGCCCGAATCTGTTCTTCGGTCAATGCCCCGTCTCTTATTTTGTCTCTGTCAATTTTTACGACATCGTCTTTGCTATCCCTGGTGCTTTTCCCTATGTCTTTTCCCTTCTTGTCGTCTGGCACTGCTACATCTGTTGTTGCACAGCCTGATACAAACAGGGCAGCAAGCATTAATAACAAAATTATGTGTTTCATTTCTATTCCTCCAGGTGTGTTTAATGTGACCATGAAGGGCCGAAGGCCCTTATATTTCTTGGTGATATTCTCTTTTGTCCTTCTCCGTTTGCCATCATTACGTATACACCCTTTACCCCGTCCCTGTCTGATGTAAAGGTTATGAGTCTGCCGTCAGGTGAAAAGGACGGCTCCTCGTTATTCCCTGTGTCGGTTAACTGTTTAAGTTCAGTCCCGTTTGGTTTTATCGTATATATCTGAAACCTTCCCCCCTCTCTGCCGCTAAATACAATCTGATCCCCGGCTCGCGACCACTCAGGCGTGGTGTTATAATTACCCTCAAAGGTCAGTCTCCTTGAATCTGTTCCTTCAATAGTCATTATATACAACTGCGGCACTGTACTCTTGTCCGCTACATATACTACTGACTTGCCCTCCGGTGAAACCGAAGGTGACACATCTATGTTTTCTGAATGAGTAACCCGTGTAACCTCTTTAGTACCAAGATGCATACGGTAAATGTTCGGACTTCCCTTGACCGACGACGAAAACAACATGTAGTTTCCATCCTGCGTCACATCCCCAATGAGGTCGGTTGCCCCCGATGAGTAGAGCTTGTCCTCAGACACCGTGTCAAAGTCCAGTACATATATTCCCCATTTTCTGTTTCTCATCGAAGAGTAGTAGAGTTTCTTGCTGTCTGATGACCAACGTGGCTTCATTGTTATATCGCCTTTTGAGACTATTTTCTTTACCCTCTGCCCATCGTAATCCATTAAATATATTGACTTTCTATCACCATCTTGTCCAATAAATGCTATTTTAGAACCAAAATAGGACTTTTGACCAGTAAGGGCCTCATATATATCATCGGCTATTTTATGGGCTAACGGCCTTATTTGATCCCTCTTCGACGAGTACTTCTTTTTCATTATATTACTGGATTCCACTACATCATACACAGACGCTACCACAGCCAATGAGCCGTCTGCCTCGACCTCAGCCGTCCCCTTTACAACAGCGTCTATACCAAGTGGTCTCCAGTTGTCAGGGCTAAACGGCGCTGTAGCACTCTCTATAAACGCATTCTTATTTACAAACACGAACAAACCCGTAAAATCAAGGTCGTTCTTAATGATGTCTGCCATTTCGATACCCTCGGCGATACCGGCAAAATCCACAACAGCGATGGGAAGTCTCTTTAGACCGGGCGAGTTAATATCTATATATATCCTCGCCGCGGCATCATTGGTCAGACACATTGCCGCCAGTAAACATATAACTACTGCCGCTAATCCTGTTTTATCCAATAATTTATTCTTCATTTGGCTAATCTTCATCATTGCGTAAACCTTATCCCAACTTCGTAGGTATCTAGCGGTGGCGGTGGCATTGGTATGGATTTGCTTACCGCGCTCATGGCCGTGCGATCGAAAAAGCTGTTTCCAGATGATTTCTCAAGTTTCATGCCTTCTATCCTTCCATCCTGTCTTATTGTAAAGACCACAATGGCCTCTAGGCTCTTCTTTGCGCTCTCAGGGTATGCCCAGCGCTTTCTGACATGGGCGCCGACTATATCGCTGTATTCGTTGTTTACTGCATCGCCAAAACTTGGAGATGTGCTTTGGCTTGCCCCGGTTGGGCTTTGTCCCATTTTCACATCCTTTTTGCTTAAATCAACCACTGAGCGAAGCATTGCGTGCTGCTCAAGTTTCTTTTTTGATTTCAACATGGAAATCCTGTCCTCGACAGAGGTCGTGTCCTTTGCGCTGTCTTTCGAACTATCTTTGGGTTGTTCTTTTACTGGTGGTGTTTTTTTTGTTACTTCAGGCTTTATCTCAGGTTTCACGGCGACTGGCTCAGGGACCTTTTTCACTTCCTTGACAGGCTTTGGGAGTACTTTATGGGTATCTTCATTAACTGGCTTAACAGGCGCCTTGCGGGTCTCTACAGGCTTTGGGGATTCTGGTTCCGGTTTTTGCACTGGTTTTGGGGCTTCTTTCATCTCATATTTCTTTGCCTTCGACGGTTCTTCCTTCACAGGAGGGGGCTCTTTTTCAACCTGTTTTTGCACAGTATGCGGCGTCCCCAAAGACGGCTGTACATTAGATGTCTTTACCGGTGCAACCAGCTTGACCGTATATGCCTTTGGTAGGACAAAGTGCGGCTGATTTTTTACTGTGTACATGAATGCTGCAAATATTGCAGTATGCAGCAATAAAGATGCTATAGTGCTGAATTGTACGCTTGGCTGCCTCATCAAAATAGCCCTTTTCCTCTTATTTCTGGCAGTTCTGCTAGTTAACCGACTTTGGTTCGGTTATCATGCCAAGTTTCTCTATCCCTGCTGCCTTAATCTCTGCCATTATCTCTATTACCTTGCCGTATGGCACGTTTTTATCTGCCTCAAGATACACATCAGGGTTTACGTGGCTTATTGCCTTCAGCTTGGTTACAAGCGAATCCATTGTGTGCTTTTCTTTGTTAAGATAGATGTCGCCATCCTTTTTGATCGTAATCGTAAACCGTTCTTCTTTGCTGAGGGCAGCCCCTTTGGTCTTTGGCAGGTCTATGTCCAGCCCCTGTTTCATCAGTGGGGCAGTTACCATAAAGATTATCAGCAAAACCAACATAACGTCCACCAGAGGGGTTACATTGATTTCTGACATCACGCTTCTGTGTTTTTCTACTTTCACTTCCTTCTGGGTTCGTTCATTATGTTGGCAAAAAAGGCCATGAGGTCTTCCGAGAAGTCATCCATTTCTATTATCAAGCGTTTGGCAGTGCTTAAATAATAGTTGTAGAAAATGACAGCCGGTATCGCCGCAGCAAGCCCTGCCGCCGTTGTTATCAGTGCCTCTGCTATGCCGGGGGCAACAACAGCCAATGACGCAGACCCTGATGCACCTATCCCTCTGAAGGCGTTCATAATGCCCCATACTGTGCCGAACAACCCTACAAACGGTGTTGAGGAGCCGGTTGTTGCCAGAAAGTTCAGATATTTCTCAAGACGAGCACTCTCCAGCGCACCGTACCTGTTTAATGCCCTTCGTACATCGCCAATATCAGCAAGAGTGCTGTCCTCATATACTGCTGTGTATATATTTGCAAGCGGGCTTATTTCACATGCCTTGGCCAGTTTGTTAAGACCGCCAGGCTCTCTTCCCGCCCGAAAATATTTGAGGAAATCAAGCGACTCACTCCTTGCCTTCGAGAAATACCGCCACTTGTATATGATAATACCCCACGAAGTCACTGAAAATATCAGGAGCATTACCAGCACGCCCTTTACGACATACCCTGCCTGGAGTATTAAATTAACCGCAGTATAATCCATATATTCCCATACGCTCAGATATTATAACAACTGCTGCCGAAAATGTCAATATTGCGAATTGCCTCACGAAAAAACTATAGGAAAGGTAAACGTTGCCTCAACTAAAAAACTATATGAAAAGTAACGATAA
>JAMOAZ010000078.1:0-7440 GCA_039908505.1 Nitrospirota bacterium | reverse complement strand
TGGGTTTGTAAACAGCTTAAATAACATGACAATAAACAGCGGGTAGCCCGGTGTGCGGTGGTCAAACAGCGGCAGTTCACCGTGTAATATCATGTAGGCAGGTTTGGCATATGTCCAACTGTCCGGTGTAAGCGTTACAAGCGGGTGATAGAGATAAAACGGCAGCCGCGTCAACAAAAAAGGGCAGATGACAATCAGGAAGGCAATCTCGCCCCGGTATCTGTCAAGATGTCGTGTAAGGGACAGGTCACTCAGTTTTATCTTAATTTTATTAAGCAAGCTGTCAACTCAGGGATGATAAATATCGGGCAGGGTTTTCTGTTACACACCTCATTATCTTATCCTCATCAGAGCCAAGCTGTATCAGGCGCCTGGCTGATTCCATTAAGGTTGCTGCACCGCCTTGCAGGGTATTGTTTGTGTCGGTAATCCCACCACCGGAAGCCGGAACTGTCCCCGTTTCCTTAACTGAATCTGAGACGATGATTATCTTATCCAACGGCTTGGCGGCAAATATAAGCTCAATAGTGCTGGTGTGGAGATGGTAGGGGTCTGCTATCACCTCTATATAAATTGCCTTGTTTGTAAGGCCGAAGCCGACAAGTCCAGGCTCCCTGTGATGAAACGGGGCTGTGGCGTTAAACAAGTGGGTAATCCCGCGCGCCCCGGCGCTAAACCCGGCCAGGGCCTCTGCATATGTTGCGCCTGAGTGCCCCATACTGACAATTATCCCCAACTGCGTAATCAGCCGAATCAGCTCAACCGCGCCATCAAGCTCAGGGGCTATAGTGATTATTTTTATTATATCGCCGAAGCCTTCGATAAGTTCATTCAGGGCGCGCTCTGAGGGTTTAATAAACGCTGTGCGCTTCAGGGCACCGCACCTCTGAGGGTTCAGAAACGGCCCCTCCAGATGCAGCCCAAGAATCGCCGCCTGAGCAGTTAAACTTGAATGGCGCTGAAGTTCCATCGCCTCTTTTATTGCCGACATGTGAAGGCGCATCGTCTGTATGTCGTCTGTATAGACAGTTGGCACAATCCCGTCAACGCCGCAAGCCATCTGTATTTCGGCTATTTTCAGTATATCGGCAGCGGAGGTCGTCCTTGTATCAAGCCCCCTGATACCGTGTGTGTGAATATCAATTATTGGTGATTTCATTTTTGTTTTCAGGCATCCCCCTGCCCCCGGCCATACAGTCCCTTGTAAAGCAAAATCCCTGAAATCAGACCCGCCACAGCGTACAATATCCCACCGGTAAATCTTTGCAGCAGCAGCATCCCCACACTCAGCGTAAGGGCATAGACAAATACTGTGCCTGTGAGCCATTCCCATATTGGTGAGCGGTAGGTCAGTTTCCTTATGCTTGCTGCTGGCAGTTTGTCCTCAATAGCCCTCCAGCCTATGCCTCCAGCGTAGACGCGTTTATAGAATTCGATAAGTTTACCCTCGTCAGACGGCCTCGTAAGCAGCGTAACCACGACCCACGCCACGGTTGAGATTGATATTATAAGAAACAATTTTTCGTAATACGGCATCTGCGGCAAATGAATAAATATAACCGCTGAGACAACCGTCGAGGCCAGCATTGCAGAGATTTCACTCCATGGATTAACGCGCCACCAGTACCATCTCATCAGGAACACCAGCCCCGTGCCGCTTCCAAAGGCTACGAGAAACTTAAATGTCCCCACTATGGACTCAGAAAAATATGTAACAACGGCCGTCAGCAGACTAAGGCCAAGCATAGAGAGGCGCGTTGCCGTCAGATAGTGCTTTTCTGTGGCCTTCGGGGCGATAAATCGCATATAGAAGTCTTTCATAAAATATGCCGACGATAGATTCAGATATGTAGCAATAGACGACATAAACGCGGCAAAAAATGATGCAAACATCAACCCCCGCAGCCCGTTTGGAAGCAGCTCCACGGCCATAAGCGGATATACTGCCTCATTGTCTTTGGCGGTTGGATAAAGGATTAATGATGCCAGTGCTGCCAGTATCCAGGGCCACGACCTCAGTGCATAGTTAGCAACATTGAAAAAAAGTGTTGCCCCAATAGCATCCCTTTCGCTCTTACACGAGGCCATTCGCTGCACTACCACGCCGCCGCCGTCTGAGGAGTACTTTGCCCACCAGCTTAACCCTATGTAAGCGGCAAAGGTCAGCACTGGTATCGCTAACAAGCCGCCCTCAAACGATGGAAAGAAATCCAGATATTGATTCCCACCGCCAATGGCCGCAACCTTAGTGGTAAGGGCACTCAGGCCGCCGACCTTATTTACAGATATGACGGCAAGTATTATAGAGCCGGTCATAGCCAGAATGAACTGAAAGAAGTCCGTTATTATAACGCCCCAGTAACCTGCAAACAGGGAATAGATAATTGTCACACCGCTTGAGATGAATATTGCCGTCCATTTATCCCACCCCAGCCCGATGTCTAGTATTTTTACCATGGCAAGGATTATCTGTGCCTTAATTATGGTATGCAGGAACATGGAAAAATATATTGCCTTAAATCCCCTTAAAAACGAGGCGGACTTGCCTGAGTAGCGCATCTCTGTCAGTTCAACGTCGGTCATTACACCGGCCCGTTTCCAGAGCTTTGCAAACACGGTTACAGAGAGCATCCCTGTCATTAAAAAACACCACCACTGCCAATTCTCATATACGCCGTTTGAGCGTATCAGTGCGGTGATATACAGAGGTGTGTCAGAGGAAAACGTAGTGGCAACCATCGACGTACCGGCAAGCCACCACGGCAGCCGCCTGCCGGAGAGGAAAAACTCCTCCGTTGAGCTTGATGCCTTCTTCGTGTAGTACAGCCCTAGTATCAGCGATATTACAAAGTAAGCTAAAATAATTGCTAAATCTGTATGCGACAAGTGCATAGGGATATAATAACAACAATTGGATAACTAAAGTCTATGCCCTGCCAAATAGTACGATTACTAAAGCCCATGGGGGCAAACTCATCCCCAGCACTGAGACTATCACTGACAAACAGATATATGCTACAATGGTTGTGCCGATGACATCATGTCTTAGGGATGGTATTATTTATAGTATTGGGTATATCATCTGAAAAAAAAACTCATCCTCACGATGATTATCATAGTGCAGGGGCTTGTGCTGGCGCTTTTGGGTGCGGCTTATCTGGTGTTTATCTCAGGCGGTGGCACGCAGCAGTCGTATCAGCAAGTCAGAGATTCGTACAAGGCATCAGAGGCCGTCCTCCTTGACAGAAACATGGAGGTAATCCATGAACTCAGAATTGATGCAAAGGGACGGCGCCTTGCCTGGCAGCCGTTAAAAGACATATCGCCCGCCGTCGTCCAGGCAATAATACACACAGAGGACAAAAGATTTTACGCCCACCACGGTGTGGACTGGCGCGCTATTGCCTCAATCAGCCTAAAGAAACTTACATCCGGGACAAGGCGCGGCGGCAGCACAATCACCATGCAGCTTGCCTCAATTCTTAACGAAGGGGTTTTTAAGCCAAAAAAGGGGAGGCGCTCATTCCTCCAGAAGATAAGCCAAATTAAGGCCGCCCTTGCGCTTGAGCGGCAATGGACAAAGGACGAAATCCTTGAGGGCTATCTGAATCTGGTATCTTACAGGGGGGAACTCAGTGGCATTGGGGCGGCGGCAAGGGGGCTTTTCGATAAAGACCCTTCGGGGCTTACGCAGTCTCAGGCCCTGCTACTGGCCTCCCTTGTAGGTGCACCAAATGCCGCATATCGGGCAGCCGGGGAGCGTGCCTGCAAGCTGGCTCAGGGCCTGAAGTGGGATGACTCATGCGGGCACATTAAGATACTTGCATATAACACACTCTCTGTCCCCTATCAAATCAGACCGCGCACGGCCTTTGCCCCTCACGCAGCTCGTCTTCTAATAAAGGATGGCAAACAGGAGACAGTCTCAACATTAGACGGTGAACTTCAGCGCATCGTGCTTGACAGGCTTGACAGACACCTGATTGCCCTTAAGGAAAGCAATGTCTCAGACGGCGCAGTCCTCGTTGCAGAGAATAAGACAGGCGAGATACTTGCTTACGTAGGTAATGGCGGCGGGGCATACTCAAGCGCTGTCAAAGTTGACGGCATACGGTCGGAACGTCAGGCAGGGTCAACGCTGAAGCCGTTTCTTTATGAACTGGCGCTGGAGCGCGGGTTTTTAACCGCAGCGTCGGTTTTGGATGACTCACCGCTGAGGATTCAAACGACTTCAGGGCTGTTCATCCCGCAAAACTATGGCAAGGATTTTAAGGGGCAGGTAAGCGCGCGGACGGCGCTGTCCTCATCACTAAACGTACCGGCGGTCAGGGTGTTGGAGATTGCCGGGCTTGAAGCCTTTACAGTACAGCTCAAGGCACTGGGCTTTAAGGGGCTAAGGGAAGACGCAGAGTTCTACGGCTATTCAATAGCCCTGGGTTCTTTAGACATTACCCTGTTTGAGCTGGTAAACGCCTATCGCACGCTTGCTAATGGCGGCATGATGGGGGATTTGACCCTGACTCCACACTCTGGTCTTCCAGTCACAAAGCAGATACTTGATGCCAGGGCTGTTTATATTATATCAAACATACTGTCTGACAGGGGGGCACGGAGCCTGACCTTCGGCTTTGACAACCCCCTTGCGACACGATTCTGGACGGCAGTTAAAACCGGCACAAGCAAAGACATGCGCGACAACTGGTGCGTGGGATACTCTGAGCGCTATACGGTTGGCGTGTGGGTTGGAAACTTCTCAGGTGAGCCGATGAAAGATGTAAGCGGCATAACCGGCGCAGCCCCGCTGTGGACAGAAATAATGAACAATCTTCACAGCACAGCCCCATCAAATGCACCGACTCAACCCTCTGGCGTTACATATAGAAACATCAGTTTTGAAAATGATGTTGAGCCTGACCGCAGCGAACTGTTCATAACAGGCACTGAACCCGTAAAGACCCAAATCAGACTTAACAAGGAGTATGAGACCCCGCGCATAACCTATCCCCCATCTGAGACAATAATAAGCCTTGACCCAGACATCGGCGAGGCTAATCAGATGGTAGTGTTTCAGTACACACCTCAACATGAAAGACTCACATGGACGCTAAACGGTGGAAAACTTGGTACACAGGGAACGCCGCAGTTGTGGAAACCCCAAAAGGGCAGCTTCAGGCTTTCAATTGTGAATAATGAAGGGAAAAACCTTGATACTGTATCATTTCAGGTGCGCTGATGCGGTCATTTCCTTTATTTAGATGCCCACTATATGATAGATTAAGATATGCTTGGTTTATTTTATCTGAAAGGGCTGGGTAAAAGGGGATGAGCAATATCAGCAGGACGACTTTAGAGAAACTCAAAGGCATGTGCAGTCCAGCTAAGTTATTGGCTGAGTTGTATATCGTCATCGTCGAATCAATAAAATCGTTTATAAAAAACAATAACATGATCTCCTCGGCTGCTTTAGCCTATTACGGTATTTTTGCCTCTATCCCTATGTTGATTCTTGCAGCTTTATTGTTAGTAAACTATTTCACCTCTTCTATGGGAGCTGTTGCCGGACTAAAGAAGATTACTTCTATCGTGCTGCCAGACCAGCAGGACGTAATATTGAAAGAAGCCTTTACGCTCTCAAGCCTGAATGGAAGCTGGGGCATTGTCGGTATTGTCGCCTGTGTCTGGTCAATTACGCCCCTTATGTCCACACTGAGGATTATCTTTGCTAATATCTTCAGAGAAGAGAACAAGAGGCCGTTCTTTGTAGAGCTTGCCATTGACGTTGTAGTTGTATTTTTATTCCTCCTGATTCTCATCTCACTCGTAATAGGCGAGATTGTTTACTCACATGTGACATCTGTGATTGTTAACTATATCCCATTCGTTTATCAATTAATCGTCTTAAGTACGAATCTGCTCATATCGATAGCTGCCCTTATCGCCTTTTTTTACGTGTTAATACCTGTACGAACCAGTTTTTGGAATATCTTAGCCGGTGTGATGCTTACGTCTGTTCTGTGGTCAGTAGTGAAGCCCTCATTTGCCTATTTTATCGTCATCAATCCCCATTTTGGATTTGCCTTTGGTTCTCTTAAGACAATCTTATTAATAATATTATGGGTTTATATGTCTTTTTTCATCCTCCTGATAGGGGTAGAGTTTACAGCACATATGCATAGAAGGGGCATTGTTTCACTGAAATACTTGATTGAAACTCACGGCGGTAAAATACACAATGTACTGTTATATAAATATGCCAGAGTATATAACACCTCAGATGTGGTATTCCAGCAAGGAGAGGTAGGCAGCGAAATGTACTATATCCTCAGCGGGGCAGTTCAAATCAGAGAAGGCGATACTGTTATATATGAACTAAACGAGGGGCATATATTTGGAGAAGCTGCTATGCTGCTGAGCTCCAGCAGGACTGAAACCGCAACAGTCATAATGGACAATACCTTCCTCCTCCCTATTAACGAAGCGGCCTTCGGGGTGGTTTCACAGTATGACCCGCAGCTTGTTGTGCTGCTGTTTAAAGAGATGGCGAAAAACTTGCACATCTATAAATAATTTATCTTAAATAAAATCGTTGCAATATTGACAATAAGTATGCTATATTACGCAGGTGATGATGTAATGGGGTGGTAGTTCAGCTGGTTAGAACGCCGGCCTGTCACGCCGGAGGTCGCGGGTTCGAGCCCCGTCCACCCCGCCATTTTCTTCCCACATTTTTTCCAATGTCGCCAACTCGTCGTCTTTGCCCACCAGCTCCCTCTCGGCTAGGCTATTTGATCGCAGGTTTAATTTTTCTGTTTGGTACGCCTTTACTCCTATGCGATAAAAAAACTCGTACAACGAGATATCGAGGGCATAGCATAAATCGTAGAGAGTATCCACGCCAGGCATACTTATACCGTTTACTATTGACTTATAATAATCTCATGTGGTGTTAATTAATTCCACACGAATGATATCGACAACGAAATGGGATATGGGAGAATTTAATGGCAAGAGAATATAACCCTGACAAATTTACGATGATTGAGAACAAGATTATCGAGAATGCCTTTTCACGGTTAAACCTAACGGGGCGGCAGTGGCGTGTCTTATGGGTCATCATCAGACATACATTGGGATATGGAGTATTCTCTGCCATGTTGACATATCGGCAAATATCAAGGGAAACCGCCATTGATGTACGCAATACACATGAGACAGTTCATGGGCTTCTCGATATGAACATCATCCAATCAGCCAGGACAAAGCTAAAAACACGCAAAATAAACTTCATAATCAACATGGACTACAACTCATGGAAAGTCGATTTTCATAAATCAGTGTTGCAAAAAGTGATAGAAGCAAATTTACAGAGACTGTTTAACGAACTGTGTCAATCCTAAAAAAGCGAAGGGAGGAGAGGCGGTGTGGTATGAGTGTGTATCG
>JAMOAZ010000077.1:0-7495 GCA_039908505.1 Nitrospirota bacterium | reverse complement strand
CAGTTCATGCTTTTATCCTCCTTTTTATCTTTCTGAGGTTTATTATAACATACATCTATCTTTTAGTGATACTCTCAATTAATTTCGGCACTTGACGTGGGACTTTGGTTACTGGTAAAATTAGTAAGTAACAGCTATCAACAAAATCTAAATTATACAGCATTATTTGTGGTTCTGGTGTGTGCCGCCAGTTAAACAGGGCCCACTGATAAAGCCAGAGGGTAAAGGAGGTGCAGAAAAGTGGCAGTATTTAAGTGTGAGAAATGCGGAGCTGAAAAAGAAGGCAGATGTAAGCCTCAGAAGTGTCCTAAGTGCGGAGAAAAGGCTACAATGAAAAAAGAAGAGTAACCAGCACTGTAATATAAATAAGAGAGGTTGAGAAATTTGCCATGCCCGACACAGAAGAGCCAGATGAGAAAGATGAGAGTGAGGCTCACAAAGAGTACGTATGTGGGTTGTGCGGCTATATATATAATCCTGCCAAAGGGGACAAGAAGCAAGGCATTCCCAAGGGTGTACCCTTTGGGGAGCTGCCAGAAGACTGGGTGTGTCCACTTTGTGGGGTGGGGAAGGCAAGGTTTTCCCCTATGCTTTAAAAACAGGTACCCATCAGCGGTACCCCTTTTATCATAAGGAGGGTCACGGTTATGTGCATGGATCATACATTTAAATGCAGCTGCGGGGCGCAGGAAGTCAGTATAAATTTCAGAAATGAGATACTGCCGCCAGAGACATTGATGGGGCTGTACTGCCCTGAGTGCAGCAAGGGTGTTGCATTCAATCCTGATACAATGATTCGCGACAACAACTGGGTTTTAGAATACGAAATGGACATAGCGCGCCTGATGGCAAAGAACCTGCCAGCCGAACATTTGAGAAACCTCTCTCCAGAGGTGATATTCGACGAGGACTACTGTTCCTGGCGTGGTATCTACCCGAACGACCATGTAGACAGCATTCGGGAGAAAGAGGAAATCGTATCAAAAGCCAAGGTCAATCCGAAGCAGTACTTGCAGGAGATCAAGTCATGGGCAAATACGCGCATGGAGCGCCTTAAGAGCCAGGGCTGGAGGAAGGCACATGAGCGGGTCACAGTTTAAGGAAAAGCCAGCGTGTGCCGTAATCAGATCAGCCGTCCCAGATGTGGTAACATGTCCGTCGTGCGGGACAGAACTTGAGATGTGGAGCGACGAGGACGAAGCGCTCTGCAGAGACTGCAATATGTACGTAAAGCGAATGAGTTAAAATACAACAAGGTGGTAAATAAAGGATGAATGTCATAGAGATCAAGCCGGATATCTACTGGGTAGGTGTTGTTGATTGGGCAGTGAGGGATTTCCACGGTTACGTAACCCCAAGCGGGACGACGTACAATAATTATCTGATCTTAGACGATGAGATAACATTAGTTGACACAGTAAAACACGACTTCCTCGAGGTTGGCATAGCCAATATAAAGAGCATAGTTGATCCGTCTAAGATAAAAAACATCGTAATCAACCACATTGAAAACGACCACATGGGTGCTCTTGAGAGGATTATGGAAATAGTCCCGCACGATGTTACCATTTACATCACCCAAAGGGGCAAGGCCGGGATGGATAGATTTTTTGATATTTCAAAGTGGAATGTCAAGACCGTCAAGACTGGAGACGAGATAAAAACAGGAAAGTACAAGCTAAAATTCATAGAGACCCCTATGATACACTGGCCGGACTCGATGATGACATATGTAGAGGGTGCAAAACTCCTCTTGTCTCAGGACGCCTTTGGTCAACATCTTGCCACAGCGGCACGTTTTGATGATGAGTTCATCGACTGTGCGTCGTTAACTGAACTTGAGGACGCAACACTGGACTACTATGCCAATATCCTGATGCCCTTTGGTACGCTTATAAAGGCTAAAATAAACGAAATCCAGAAAATGGGTATCGAAATAGACATGATAGCCCCCGACCATGGCATTATATGGAGGAAAAAGCCTGATCTTGCGTTTGGGATGTACATAGACATGGCAGACAATCAGGCTAATGAGAGGATTGTTATAATATATGACACCATGTGGCACAGCACTGAACAGATGACCCTTCCCATAATGAGAGGCATACGGGAGGAGGGGGTTGACTGCAAGGTTATAAAACTTCGCTCTACGCCAATGAGTGTTGCAATAAAGGAGTTCTGGAAATCAAGGGGCTGTCTGATAGGCTCTCCTACATTAAACAATGAGGTGTTTCCCTCAATAGCAGAGTTTATGGTTCATCTGATGGGGCTGCGTCCGAAGGAGCGCCTGATGGCCGCCTTCGGCAGCTACGGCTGGGGCGGAGGTGCAGTGAAGTGGCTCTATGAGATGTTTAACAAAATGAAAATGCCGGTAGTCGAGCCAGGCGTTGCTGTGCAGTACAGGCTGAAGCCTGACGACGAGAAAAAGTGTTATGAGTTTGGTCGCAATTTCGCTCAGCAGGTGAAGGACTGCCAGAAAAAATTTGCAGGCACATCAACAAAGATGTGTAAATTGTGTAGGTAAGGAGGAAAGTAATGCACAGATGCACTGTATGTGGATGGATTTACGATGACTCAAAAGAAGGAACACCGTTTAATGACCTGCATGACGATTACACATGCCCGGTGTGTAACGCCCCCAAAGAAGCATTTGAGCCTGTGTAGGCTTGAGATAGTAAAATTAACCAGGAGGTGCTAAAATGTCAGAAAAGAGTTTGTTCTGTGGTATGAATAAACCGGCTGATCCCGGCAATCTAACAGAGACAGAGAAAAAGCATATGCCAGTTATTGACTGCCCTGATACGGTAAAGGCAGGGGAGCCTTTTAAGGTAAATATTAAGGTTGGAGAAATCCCACATGTGATGCAGGAAGCCCACAGCGTTCAGTGGATAGAGGTCTTTTCGGGAGAGAATTTTAAGGTGAGAATCGATTTGACACCTGTGACTACCCTTCCCGACGTAACGGTGACCCTCGTCAAGAGCGGAAAGCACCGCACATCTGCAATAAGGGTTGTCGAAAGATGTAATCTACACGGGCAGTGGGAGGCCGTAAAGCAGATTAATATAACTGAATAAGGACGCTCGTGCGTTTAATCAAAATTATACAGGAGGAGAGAGAACATGTGTGATGAGTTAGATTATGATGATGTGTGCTGCGGGTTAAAAGTTGGACAGAAGGTACCTGATTTTAAGATAGATACATATGACCCTGTGAAGAAGGATTTTGGGGAAATATCGCTTGAAGCCCTGAAAAATGAGGGAAAGTGGACTGTCCTCGTGTTTTATCCAGCAGATTTTACGTTTGTCTGCGCTACTGAGTTTTCAGCCCTTGCCGGGTTGTATGACGAGTTTAAAAAGTGCGGCGCTGAGGTCATCACAGTCAGCACAGATACTAAATTTACGCACCTGGCATGGCACAAAGATGAGAAGTCACTTGAAGGGGTTAAATACCCCATGGGCGCAGACCGTAACACTGCCCTGTCAAGACTGTTTGGCGTATATGATGAATGCTCTGGCCTTGACCTCAGGGGTTCTTTTATTATAAGCCCCGACGGGACACTCCTGAATTCAGAAATAAATTTCTACAATCTCGGCAGGAATATGGACGAGCTTTTGAGAAAAGTAAAGGCAAACATATACCTGTCAAAGCATGGAGCTGAGGCCTGTCCGGCAAAATGGAAGGCTGAAGGGGACAAGACCCTCAAGCCGGGTGCCGATCTAGTTGGCAAGGTCGCCGAAGCCCTTAAGTAAAAACGGCATCATGTCATGGAGGGAAGAAACATGGGAGTTAAGAAAGAGGGCGAAAAGTACAAGTGTGATATATGTGGAAATGAGGTAGTAGTGACAAAGGTGGGTGGCGGCGAGTTGGTGTGCTGCGGCGAGCCTATGGTATTACAGGGATAGCCGCAATACTATGAAAATTACCGCCATTCTCGGCAGTCCGAGAGTAAACGGCAACACTGAGATATTGCTAAATGAGGCCATCAGGGCAGTCAAAGAAGATGGCTGCCCTGTAGACTTCTTTCGCCCGCACGGCATGGATATAGCCCCGTGCAGCAACTGTGGCGGCTGCGATGACACAGGTAAGTGCGTCATAGAAGACGACATGCAAGATGTGTACAGGGCAATATACACATCAGACAGGTTTATTGTGGCGTCTCCGATATTTTTTTTCGGTCTGACAGCACAGATTAAGGGTTTAATAGACAGGTGTCAGGCGCTTTGGTGTGAAAAATATCTGCTTGGCCGCCCACCAATACATGATGGGCACAGAAAAGGGCTTCTTCTGATGGTAGGGGGCATGGATAAAGAGATTGGTTTTAAAAGCGGCGGGGCAACGGCAACGGCCTTTTTCAGAACTATCAGCGTCCCGAAACACGAGACCATTTATTTTACAAAGGTAGACTCAATAGGGGCGATACGTGAACATCCCACTGCATTAAAAGATGTATACGAGGCAGCCAAAAGGCTGATAATATAAACAGGAGAAACCATGAGCGAAAAAAATACTGTAATATTTGCCCTGAGTACCTGTCCTTCATGTAAGAAGGTAAAGGAGTTGCTTACAACACATAACATTGAATTCATCCTTGCAGAGCTGGACACGCTGGACATAGAATCGCGGGATAAGCTGCTCCTTGAAGTTAAAAAGTATAACCCTCGTGAGACATTCCCGACAATAGTAGTTGATGGAGGCAGGGTGGTAATCGTAGGGTATAACGAGGATGCCATTAAAAAGGAATACGAAATTAAATAAAACAGTACCAGGGGAGACAGGATGAAAAAAATACCGGCGCATTATGCAAAATTAAAAGAAAGACACGGCAGCCTGCTTGAGGCCGTTGAGACATTGGGCAAAGCTGCAAAGGCAGCAGGCCCGATTGACACCATGACAGCAGAACTGGTACAGCTTGCCGCTGCCGTTGCAATACGTTCAGAAGGTTCAGTCCACAGCCACACGCGCAGGGCGCTGTCACACGGCGCAACACCGGAACAGCTCAGGCACGCTGCCATCCTGCTCACCAGCGTTGTGGGGTTTCCAGCGGTTGCTGCAGCCCTGACATGGATAGATGATGTCATCGAGGATGCCTGATTCTGCACATCCACGAGGCGTACAGCTCTATCCCAACCTGACATGCAACTACAACTGCGATTTCTGCTTTAACCGCGGACTAAGCGAATCTGGCATGATAAGCCCCAGCGATTTCTCATCACTTCTTAGCGTACTAAGGCAAATCGGCGTAGAAAGCATTGATATACTAGGTGGAGAGCCGACACTACATCCAAATATCGCCGAGTTCGCCGCCATAATAAATGATAATAATCTCTCTGCCACAATCAGCACAAACGGCTCGAACATTAATATGCTGAGGCGTATATCAAATACCACCTCTGGCTCAAACGTAAAAATCGGCGTATCTGTCAATGACAAAATCCCTGAGGCTCTTGATGATTTCATTATGGAGTACAAGCCCTACGTAAAGAGCGTTGCTACAAATAAGGCATCTCCGGCGCCAGAGGCGGCGGCTAAGTATATCGGGCAGCCTGGGATTAACTACTATTTAATCTTCAGAGACGCCATGTCTCAGGGAGACCTGAGAGAGACAATGCCTTTTTATGAATATTATGAGAAACTTAACACATTAAAACAGTCAAACAATGGAGTTGATGGTGTGTACTGCGGTGGTTTTTTACCCGACACAGAGGTCTATCCTGAGCTTGAGGGCGTGAGATGCCCGGCTGGGACTACGAAGGCGGCTGTGCTGCCAAATGGTGATGTATACCCGTGCAATCTGTTTTTTCGCAGCCGGAAATTCAGACTTGGTAATATATTTACCGATGACTTTCAGTTGATATGGGAAAGTCCTGTATTGGATTTCTTCAGGTCGTTTACCGGCAGTGCGTGTCTGCACTGTTCGCTCTATCGCCAATGCCGGGGCGGATGTCCTGCAGTGTCATATGCAATTACCGGAAGGCTCGACGCACCTGATCCGAGGTGTTTATGAATCGTGTAGTTATTACCGGCATAGGGGCGGTAACGCCGCTTGGAAATAGTTTTAATGATTCATGGGCAGGTCTCATCGCTGGCAGAAGTGGGATAAGTACGCTGCCCGAACACCTGAGCTGTGGCGGTATTACGCTTGCTGGGCAATTAAAGGGATTTGACGCAGGGCAATTTTTAAGCATACGCGAACAAAACCGTCTTGACCCGTTTGTCTACTATGCAGTGGCGGCAGCGGCGATGGCGCTTGACGACGCAGCCAGCACAAAACCGGAGGGATTTGCCTCAATAATGGGGACAAGCAGGGCTGGGATAACAATGATAAACGCAGCGGCGGCAAGCCTATACTCCCGCAAAGATAATCGACGAAAGGTATCGGCATATCTGATGCCAGCAACTACTGCATCAATGGCCGCCTCGTACATATCGCAGAAGTTCGGGCTTCGCGGTCACACGCTTGGCATATCAAACGCCTGTACGTCGGGGGCAAATGCCATTGGAGAGGCATTCAGGCTGATAAAACACGGGTACGCAGAGGGGGCGCTTGCCGGAGGGGCTGAGGCACCGCTTTGCAAACTAAGCATAGAGGGCTATAGTGCAAGCGGTGCGTTGTCAAAGACTTTATCGCAGGTAACAGCGTCGAGACCGTTTTGTGTGGGGCGTGACGGGTTTGTCCTTGCAGAAGGTGCCTGTGTAGTAGTGATGGAAGATTACGCCTCAGCGCTCAAGCGAGGGGCGCGCATATATGCAGAGGTCTTAGGCTATGGTAACACCTCTGATGGCATGGACATGGTTAGGCCAGACAGCACAATGCAGGCCGCCGCTATTGTTAACGCCCTCACAGAGGCCGCCCTCAGCCCTGAAGATGTGACATTCATCAATGCCCACGCGACCTCAACACCCCTTGGGGATGCAGTAGAGTCTGAGGCCATCAACAAGGCATTTAAGGGCAACGTGATAGGGCTGCCGGTAACGGCGAATAAATCAATGACTGGTCACATGCTCAGCGCCTCAGCCGCTTTTGAGACTGCAGCAGCAGCAATGTCAATATACACGGGGCTTATTCCCCCGACGATAAATATTCAGGCAATCGACCCCGCGTGCAGCTTGGACGTTATAACAAAACAACTGAAAATCGACGGCATTCGTGCAGGAATCACAAACAGCTTCGGCTTCGGAGGCGTCAACGCCTCTGTTGTGCTTGGGGGGCATGGCACCGTTTAGAATTCCACAGGAACAAGGATTGAGACAGAACCTGTGCTTGAGTACTAAACAATCTTCCCCAAAAATCCATACAGCTTTACCTTCCTTCCCCTTGTAGCTACCTCAGTAAATGTGATGAGATTTTTGAGACTTTCTGCCGCTTTATTATGCAACTGGACAAGTGTCTGTAGGACATCTACCACATTCGCCTGACCTTATAGCGAGTGTCAAAATAAAATTCCGAAAGATGTCGTATTCATGACTTGTTCTGGATTGTTTGTGAGGTCAAGAA
>JAMOAZ010000076.1:0-8491 GCA_039908505.1 Nitrospirota bacterium | reverse complement strand
GATACACACTCATACCACACCGCCTCTCCTCCCTTCGCTTTTTTAGGATTGACACAGTTCGTTAAACAGTCTCAAAGGGTAGATAAAATACTGACCCTCTTCAATCTGAAGAAGCATAAAAAATAGTCGCTATCAGCTGTTTACATGATGTTAATGAAATGAGAGGAGCATATTCATTCTCCTCTCATTTTTTTATGAAAAAACTTGCTTGACAATTACCTACACGTATGTTTATCATAAAAGAGATATCTATTATCGCTGGAGTCAAACGTATGTCATTGTCCTTGAGATTAATGGTTTTGTTAATTGTCACGTCAGTTGTGTTCTCACCGGAGGCAGGGTTTTCGGCAAAATGTAAGAATAATTTTTATATAATCTCACTTAAAAACTCATACCTTAAGAAGAAATATAAGGTTAGGGCATTTTTTCTAAATCCAGGCATTAGATTTTATATCTATGGCATAAACAAAATGCCCAAAGGTTGGCTTTATGACTTTCCTGATGAACACGGATTTGATTCATTGATAGGCACGGCTGATACTGACAAGGATGCTGTCGATATTGGATATTTTAAGGATTTTTTCACATTTATTCTTTTGACAGACAATCATCTAGGACTAAAACCAGACTTAAGTATGACACTGTATTGTAATAAATCCGATGGAACCGCTAAAATATTAGAGTTGAAGACCAAAGACTTTAAAATCAAAAGAATTTATAAATGCCTTAAGTGGTATTAATACTACGCTAAAATAATTATGTTATAGGAAGTTAGTAACTTAATAATAAATGATACTAAATAATGATGATAAACTGCTGATTCTAATAACTGTTTTATCTGTGACATTGCTTATTACTGTTTGTGCTGGTGTTGCAGCAGAGTGTGAATATCAATATTATTATGTTTCAATAAAAAATAGAGATAATTATAAAACAAGAGTAGTTAGGATTATGGATATGATAGTTTTTGATGCATATATTTATGATCTTCCCACGTTACCATCGTCATGGGTATATGATCTCAGTAACAATCAATATTCTGATGGGACGATTTCCTATCTATCAGCAGCAGCAAAGTCAGATAAGCACACCATAAAATATCAGGATTTGGAAAATTTTATTATTCTTAGACAGCCTAAAAATAAGTCCGAAGAAAATAAGATACATATAAAGTTGACAATATTAGATATGACGGAAAAAACGAGTACCATAGTAAAACTCTTTGATACCAATGAAGATGACTTTACTGTACAAAAGATAGACAAATGCTTACCAGAAAAACCACGAAGACATTAATCATACTGATAATAGTATTATTCACCGTCTCTGCCGCAGAGGGAGACGACCTGTACTGCGTCTCGTTAAGAAAAGATTTTAAGATAAGCAATAAAATTTTTTACGGTATTATGAGCGCTGATTTTGAGGTGACGAATGCCGAACTATACAATGTGCTTCACAAACCAATTGGATGGGTTCTTAGCGTGTGGAAATATAAGGATGGCAGTGGGCGTTTTGCTGGCGGCGCTCTTGTTTTTGCTGGCAGCGTAAGGTTGAACTTTTTCTATGATGATTTCGTGGTAATAAAGAAAAAATCAGGGGTTAAATTAAACGATGTGAAATTAACGTTAAAATTAGAGACTGATGAGGGCCTTAAAGATGGAACTGATGATAAAAACTATAATGGCGATAAAACATATGATTTTACAAATAAAGATTTTAATATTCGCAGATGCAAAGGCAGGTCGTACTAAGGCAATGGAATAGTCTTATAAAGATTATGCAATCAGCGTGTGACTTAAACTCATGTCTCTGTACCTGATATGAGGCTGTTCAATAACTGTATCAATCCTGAGAAAGCATAAGGTGTGATATTAAGTTTGTATCACCTGATAATTAACACTGTCCACTTCTTACTCTTAATAATTAGTTTACCTTGGGGCGTATGGCGCCATGTTGGGGGAGCGCAGCGCTCTTGACAAGGCATAGAGCCGTTCTGTTATGTTTTAGTGATATGTATCAAGGCCGGTTTATGACAGCCCTTGGGGTAGCTGCCCTTATTGCAGCGGTAATTGCGTTAAATTGCTGTAATAAAACGAGGAATTTCAGTAAGGCAGAGTTCACGGGAGATAATTTTCAACTCAGGACAGAGCCGATAAAGGAGAAAACCCCTGTATATTATTCACACATGGACGGTACAAAGGGGATATATTTCTTTGTAGTCAAAGTAAACGGTCAGCTCTATTCATATTTTGATATATGCAACTCGTGTAAACAGCACAATCAAGGGTATAGGGCGGAGGAGAATTTTATTGAGTGCCGGGACTGTCAGATAACTATACCCTACGAAGACCTGAAAACTGGAGTTGGCAGTTGCTATCCAATCCGCCTTCATGGAAAAGAAGAAAACGGTGTGTATTCGATTCCCCGTTCAGAAATCGTGAAGGGTAGACAGTATTTTCCGTAGTAAAATCAGGTAGTTATTCCTGCGGCAGCCCATCTTGCGGGTAGTTCTGCGTTTAATCTAACGGTAGTCAATCAAAGAAAAAATATTTATTTTATAAAAAGCTCTTGACATACAGACATGGTTTATGTTTTAATCGCACAATCTTGTAGTATTAGCTAATAAGGTATGCTTAATAATTTAGATATATCAAATAGTTGCTATAAACAAGATGAGTTTAGCTCATTATCATCATTCACTCAGGAGGTATTATAGGTATGAAAGTAAAATTATTTTTTCTGATTGTACTCGTCGCACTGTGTAGTCTGGTAGTTTCAGGTCAGGCCTTTGCTGCAAAAAAATCTTCTAAGGCATCCGTCCCAGCAGCAGTCTCTCACGAAGGTAATAATAAGGCAGAGCAGTTGGTAGAAGACCAAAGTCCGGGCGAAATAAAACATACAGGTTTCTTTAAGAAGATGAAGCAAGAGGTGTTTTCATATTTACAGCAAAATGTCCCTTTTATTTCAAAGGTATACATCGGCATGGGCTATCGCAGCTCCTCCAATCCTGACACTACCGGCGAGTCCGACTGCTCTAATCTGGTCAACGCTATTACGAGAAACAGTTTAATAGGAACTGATTATGAGTTCACACCGAATGAATTTTCATCACAGGATATGCGCGAAAACTGCCATTATGTTTCACTATGGGATGTAAAGCCCGGAGACCTCATCTTCTTTTCCAAAGGGAGAAGGCACAACATTATTTACCATGTCGGCGTCATAACAAAAGTCCTGTTTGGCACGGTGCATTTCGTTCATGCCTCAAGTAACTACGGCGTGGTAGAGACCGTCTCCGGTTCTGAGACATGGCGACATTACTGGGGGAAGCAGCTCCATTCCTTCGGCAGATGGAAGCCGGATGTATTTGTTAAGAAGCAGGCTGCTTAACCGCACAAAGCCTGACCACCAAACATGCCCGGTGTAATAACGTTACATCGGGCTTTTTATTGTGCTGAAAAATGGGACAATTTATTTCGTGTTTTTTTTAATTAGTTTATGATAGACTTGATACTTCAGAGCCATGCCTTGCTGGTACAGGGTGTCATGTGCCCGAATGCCCGAATGCCCGAGTGATTTAGAAGATTAGATGACTAAAAGATTAAACTTATAAGGAGTTAAGTTATGTACATAGTGATGGTAACCCCTGAGATTGCCCCCGTAGCCAAGGTTGGCGGCCTCGCCGATGTTGTCTTTGGCCTCAGTCGTGAGCTTGAAATAAGAGGAAACTCTGTTGAAATAATCCTGCCGAAGTATGACTGTATGTGGTATGGCGAGATTTTTGGGTTGTGTGTGGATTATGATAATCTTTGGGTGCCATATTACGACCAATGGATACACTGCACGGTGTTTTTTGGATTTGTCCACGGGCGCAAGTGTTATTTTATAGATCCTCATTCAGACAAGGGCTTTTTCAACAGGGGGGTGTTCTACGGTCATTGGGATGATGCAGAAAGATTCGCTTTTTTCTGCAGGGCAGCGCTTGAATACATGCTCAAGGCAAATAAACACCCTGATATCATACACTGCCACGACTGGCAGACATCTTTGCTGCCCGTATTGCTTTATGACATATATGCAAATCTCGGCATGACACACCCTCGGGTCTGTTTTACGCTGCACAATATGAAGCATCAGGGCATCACTGGCGAATTTATCTTCAGAGAGACGGGGCTTAATCCACTGGATTATTTCAGGGCAGATAGGTTTCAGGACGACGCTAACCCACATGTGGTTAATCTGATGAAGGGCGGTATTGTCTATTCAAACTTTATAACCACTGTCTCGCCGCAGTATGCCTGGGACATAAGGACCTCTGAACAGGGCTTTGGCATGGGACACACACTCTACACACACCAGGGCAAGTTTGGGGGCATCTTAAATGGTATTGATTATGATGTCTGGAACCCGGAGACAGACCGCTATATTCCATATAAATACTCGCTTAGTACGCTTGACGACAAGTACAATAACAAAGAGGCCCTAAGGCATAGGTTGCTGCTGAGGCAGGACCTCAAACCTATTGTCTGTGCAATCGGGCGACTTGACCACCAAAAGGGTGTATATCTGATAAGACATGCCCTGCACTATGCCCTTGCTAACGGCTGGCAGTTTGTCCTGCTTGGCTCAAGCCCTGAACAGGCCGTAAATGATGAGTTCTGGCGTATGAAATGTGACCTTAATGACAATCCTGACTGCCATATTGAGCTGGGCTATAATGAGGAACTTTCGCATCTTATTTATGCTGGTTCAGATTTAATAGTAATTCCAAGCCTGTTTGAGCCGTGTGGTCTTACCCAGATGATTGCCATGAAGTACGGTACGATTCCAATAGTCAGAAGCACCGGCGGGTTGAGTAACACCGTGTTTGACGCAAACTACTCAGAATTACCCTTTGAGCAGCGCAATGGTTATACGTTTTATGACCCATCAAACGAGGCCCTTGAACATGCAATGGTGCGCGCAGTAGGTCTGTGGTATGAATATCCTCAGCAGTTCCGGCAGCTAATGGAAAATGCGATGCGCTATGACTATTCGTGGAACAATCCGGGTGAACACTATTTGAAGGTCTATGACTTTATAAGAAACAAGTAGGGGAATATGTCCCGGTGACAGGGCTGCTCTTATGGAAGTTGATGCTATACGTCTGACGAAAAATACAAAGATGCTTAAGGTGTTGAAAGACGCTGAAAAAGCGGCTTCATTAATCAACATGAGCGTGTTGATAAGCGGCGAAGATAGCTTTGGAAAAGAACTCATAGCGAGAAAGATTCACTCTGAAGGCGAAAGAAAGCATAAGCCATTTCTAACTATCAGCACATCTGCCTTTGCGGCTGACATTGCCGAAAAAGAACTATTTGGGTGGAAAAAAGGCACATTTACTGGCGCTATTGAAGACAAGACCGGCATACTTGCCAAAGGCAATGGCGGCACTCTGTACATTGAGGACATTGACAGGATAGATGCTAATCTTCAGGCAAAGCTCTACAAGTTTATTGTAGAAAAAAAGTACCGTCCACTTGGAAGCACCCATGCCATTAAGTCCGATGCCAGAGTAATAGGCTCAACAGGCAGGAAACTTTCCGAGGCGGTGAAAAAAGGTAATTTTCGGGAAGATTTATATAAGATATTAAAGTCTCTGGAGATAAAGCTCCCCCCACTGAGAGAACGAAAAGAAGACCTGCTGCCTATGGCCATGTATTTACTTGATTACTATAGTAAAAAGTATGAAACCGGACACAAGGAATTTTCTGAGCCGGCAATTAAATTCATAACGGGCTACGACTGGCCGGACAATCTGAGGGAACTATCCCATGCCATAAAGAAATCTGCAGTTCTCTCCGACACACCTATAATCCAGCACAATGATCTAATCCTCGACATTCCATCTAAGTATTCAATCTATGAATTTCTTGATGAGAAATTGAGCAAATACCTCACCGAAATTGGCGATATAAAAGGCGGCAGTCTCTATGGCGCTATAATATCTGAGGTGGAAAAATCCCTTTTAACAATAGTCCTGAAAGAAGTAAAAGGTAATCAGTTGAGGGCGTCAAAGATTCTCGGCATAAACAGAAATACGCTGAGGTCTAAAATCAAACAATATGACATAAAATCGTGAATCATACTGGTTTAATCCTCATGAATTTCCTCTTTCCAACCTGCATGACATACTCCCCGGCAGGGAGTTTTTCATCCTGAGAGTGTGGTTTCTGACCGTCAATCTTCACCCCGCCTTGATTTATCAGACGAATAGCCTGCCCCGTGCTTTCACATAGGCCGGTGTCTTTCAGGATTTTGGGCAGCCACACTTCCAGCTCTGTCCATTGATATGAGTACACGGCAATGTCATCAGGTATCTCTTTCGACTTGAAGACTAAATCGAACTCCGCTTTTGCCATTGCTGCTGCCTCTGTGCCGTGGTATCTTCCTGCAATCTCAAGGGCAAGATTTTCTTTTGCCTTTTTTGGATGAACAGTGCCGTTTACAAGTCCATCGCGCAGCTCCGACAGGTCTTCGTTTGTCCTGTGGCTTAACAGCTCATAGTATTTCAGCATCAGCTCATCTGTTATGGACATCAATTTGCCATATATCTCTTTTGCCGGTTCGTTGATGCCGACATAGTTTCCAAGGCTCTTGGACATCTTGTTTACGCCGTCAAGCCCCTCAAGAAGCGGCATCATCAGGACTACCTGTTCGGCAGCGCCGTACTTTCTCTGAAGGGTTCTGCCCATCAGGAGATTAAACCGCTGGTCTGTGCCGCCAAGCTCTATGTCTGCCTTTAGCGCAACGGAGTCATACCCTTGAAACAACGGGTAATAAAACTCAAGGAGCGATATGGGGGTATGAGCCTCAAAGCGTTTCTTAAAATCATCCCGTTCAAGCATTCCAGATACCGTTAGAAGCGACCCCAGAGCAGCTACCTCATGGGCGGACATCTTAGCAAACCACTCGCTATTAAACACTATTTTTGTGTGCTCAGGGTCAAGAATCTTAAATATTTGCTCTTTATATGTCACCGCATTTGCGTCAACCTCATCTTTGGAGAGGGTCTTACGCTGCTCGTTTTTGCCGGTTGGGTCACCAATCATGCCGGTAAAGTCGCCGATTAGAAATATCGCCTCATGACCAAGCTCCTGAAAATGGCGCATCTTTTCAATCAACACAGTATGCCCCAGGTGTATATCAGGGGCTGTTGGGTCAAACCCAGCCTTTATCCGAAGCGGACGGTTCTCTGCATGTGAGCGGGCCAGCTTATCAAGCAGCTCCGGTTCATTTATTATCTCAACAGCCCCTCGCCTGATAAGCTCTAACTGTTTTTTTGGATTTTCAAACATTGTCAATATCCCTTTTGTCACCGGCAGCCTTAGCGCCGGAGTTTGTTTTGGCGTCTGTTTTATTATACAGATAAAAGATAAAACCAGGCAGACTTGCCGCCAGCGTAGTTAAATACCACCCGAAAGAGATCGCTATGGCAGTCTCCTCCGGTATTCCCGCCTTTTTAAAGAGTATTACAAATGCCCCTTCGCGCAGGCCAAGCCCGGAAATAGATATAGGAATCGAGGCAATCAGTATTATTACTGGTATGAATATTAAGAGGTCTAACACATCAATCTTCACGCCCAGACCAACGGCAGTCAAATAGGCACATCCAATTGCTATGAGCTGTGCTGCCGTTGTCAGCAAAAACGACAACGCAATCGCCCTGAGATTCCTCATATACAAATGGAAGTATTCATAAAACTTTGAGACAGAGGCAAATCTGCCGCCCAAACGAAACCTGAACACTATAAAACTCACCACCACAAAGGCAGCCGTTACCGCCGGAGTAAAATATTCCACACCAGTGCCGACAAGCCGGTTCAGACCAAACAACATTGCCGCAAACCCGATGAAGATAATATTTGCCAGCCCTATATACCTGTCCATAAACACAGACCCGGCGGCAATCAATCCATTCCCGGTCTTTTTATATACATAGTATAGTTTTACCGCATCGCCTCCCGTTGTCCCTGGCATTACATTATTAAAAAACAGCCCTATCATATTAAGTGAAAACAGCTTGCTAAGGGGAATATCGTCAGAGATAAACAACTGCCACCTCCTGGATATTATAAGCATCGAAAAGACACAAAGCAGCGAAGCCGCAAAAAAACACAGCAGATTAATATTTCTCAGCAGTGAAAAAACCTTCGATGTGTCGATCTTGGAAAGCAGGACATATAGGATCACCACACTGATAAGAACCTTTGCTGCGACCACAGCAGCATTCTTTACTTTCTTGTTCAATGGCTTCCTCACGCATTAGGTTATATAAATAAACAAACTCTTGTCAAGCAGGTGGCATGGGGGGGACATGGCAAGTGACAAGTGGATAGTGCAACATCGGGGCTTATGCTGGTTGATACAGTTGTGTCGAGACTGTTTAACGAACTGTGTCAATCCTAAAAAAGCGAAGGGAAGAGAGGCGGTGTGGTATGAGTGTGTATCG
>JAMOAZ010000075.1:0-8576 GCA_039908505.1 Nitrospirota bacterium | reverse complement strand
GGTCTTCTTCCCTGGAATTTTCCATGTTCGTCTTTTAACCAGCACACCTCAGACATGCTCATCCTCCTTTCTCATAGATTTTTTACATGTGCAGATTTACTCTGCGTTTTCATCACATGTATATATATATGTGAAATTCGCATGAATGTGGATTTTACCCAGTGTTTATGCCGATCTCCTATTCGCATGAGGTGAGCCGGTTTTTGCCATGATTAGTAAAATTCAGTAAAATTTAGTAAAATATTGCAGACATTCACTCCGGCTGCTACCTCCCACTGAGGACGCGTTTGCACTGACTGCTGGATTTGCTAAGAATGCCGGAGTTGTGATAATCTTTAACTATAATGGTAAACTCTGAAAAGACAAACAGCGGTGGTTGCTGCCCCTCAGAAACTGCCTTCGGCAATTCACAATGCCACTGTGGGCAGACTGCGGTGTCCTCCACCGGAACTACAAATAATTTATTTAATATACAAAAAGTCTCTGCAACACTATCACGCAACGATAAGTGGGGGGCAGTGAAGTGCAGGCTGACTTCGTTCAGAAATCATTATACAGTTACACCCGGCCTTTACACCATTGGTACGCCGTCTGAGAACTCGGACGTGTTTGTCAGCGCCAACTATAAGTTGAGTTTTGATAAGCTGAGGAGCGCGCTTGCGGGGATGAACGCATGGATTTTAGTACTCAACACAAAGGGTATAAATGTGTGGTGTGCCGCCGGAAAAGGGACTTTCTCGACTGAAGAACTTGTAAAAAAAATATTTGATACAAATCTGCCCCTTTGTGTACGGCACAGGAAGCTGATAGTGCCTCAGCTTGGGGCGGTAGGAGTAAGCGCGCACAAGGTACTGAAGGCCACAGGGTTCAGAGTCCTGTTTGGCCCGGTGTACGCGGCAGATATTGCTGCCTACATTAAAAACGGCTACAAGGCTCCGCAAGAGATGCGCGCTGTACATTTTACCCTGGTAGACAGGTTGATACTCACCCCTATGGAGATAATTCCTATGCTTAAGTGGTATCCAGTGTTTGCGGCGGCTGTGCTGATTTTTTTCGGAGTGCATAGAACAGGGATTGTCTTTAGAGATGCGTTTTATGACGGCATACCTTTTCTGCTGCTTGGCCTTACTGCCATTTTATCAGGGGCGTTTATAACGTCGGTATGTCTGCCTGTGATTCCATTCAGGGCATTTTCACTAAAGGGATGGCTGACAGGGCTTCTGACCACGTTTTTAACACAAAAACTGTTTCCGGAAATGCCGCTGTCTCTTATGCTGTTTACTTATTTATTCTTTCCCGCAGTGAGTTCTTTTGCTGCCCTTCAGTTTACCGGCTCTACAACCTTTACTGGGATGTCGGGTGTTAAAAAGGAACTGAAATATGCTGTTTACGCATACATAGTATTCGGAGGGGCCTCGCTGTTTTCGTTGGTACTATATAAAATGGGGGTCATATGATATATTTAGCAGGGGTATCGACACTGCAATTTGACGCTGAACGATGCACCGGGTGTGGTATGTGTGCGGAGGTCTGCCCGCATGGTGTGTTTATCATAGCAAACGCGAAGGCAGACATAACCAATAAGGACAAGTGTATGGAGTGCGGCGCGTGTGAAAATAACTGTGCCTTTAACGCCATAAGGGTATCCTCAGGGGTTGGCTGCGCCGCTGCAATCATTAACGGGATGATAACCGGAGGGGAGCCGTCTTGCGGCTGCAGCTCTGAGGGCGGCGCCTGCTGCTAATTCCCAACGCAGCCAGCGCCCCACCACCAGATTTCTAATCGGTTACTGGTGTTACGACTGCCATTACAACAAGCCTCTCACCAAGTGATGCCTTAAACCCGTGCGGAACCATTGGGTCACAGAGAATCGCTGTCTTGCCATCGGCCTCAAACTCCTCTTCCCCAACGGTAAATATACCTCGCCCCTCTACGCAAAACATCATAAGCCTCAGCGGTGCTGTGTGGGGTTTTAGCTCCTGACCGGCCTCAAGGCACATCAGCGCTATACGCATCTCAGGTTTGTCTGACAGCATCTCCCGAGAGATTCTATCGGGATAGAACGTCATTAATTTCTTTAAATCCAGTACCTCTGCCATATTTATACCTCCAAAGAGTTTGCAAAATTTTTACTGCCTGAATATAGTCTAACAGCAGGATTATAATTCATGCAATGAGATATATCATATGTTTTAATGCCTACGGTGTCTGCCCCGTTATGTCGGCCATATGTCTTACTATCCTGCCATCTACCATGTAGATAACCATCTCGGCAATGTTTGTAGCGTGATCGCCGATGCGCTCTATGTTCCTTGATATATATATCAACTGACTGGCCTGCACTATGTTTCCCGGCTCTTTTGTCATTACAAGCACCAGCTCATTGACGACAGAAGAGTTCAGGTCGTCTACTTCTGCATCCCTGTCAATAACTTCCTGAGCCAGCGCCTTGTCTTCGTTGACAAAAGAATCAATGGCGTCTTTGACCATGCGCTGGGCAATCTCACGCATCCTGGAAAGGTCTGAGTATGCCTTCATAGGATGTACTTCAAAGAGCTTGAGGGCACGCTCTGCAATGTTTACAGCGTGGTCGGCTATTCGCTCAAGGTCTGAGGTAATCTTCATCCCCGTAGTTATAAAGCGCAGGTCCCGGCCTACGGGCTGCCTCCTTGCTATAAGCCTTATGCACTCCTCGTCTATTTGCACGTCAAAGGCATTGATTGTGTGGTCGGCAGTAATTACCGCATTGGCAATGGAAGGCTCCTGAGTAACCAGCGCCCTGATGCTATCCCTTATGGAGGACTCTACCAATGAGGCCATTTTTAATATCATTTCCTTCAGGTGTTTTAGTTCGTCGTTCCTTATTGCCATTAGCCAAACCTTCCTGATATGTAATCCTCTGTGAGTTTATTGGACGGATTTGTAAATATCACATCCGTATTATCGAACTCTATGAGTTCACCAAGCATCATAAAACCTGTGAAATCACTCATCCGCGCTGCCTGTTGCATGTTGTGCGTAACAACGAGTATTGTGACCGTCTGCTTTAGCTCAACGGCAAGTTCTTCGATCTTAGAAGTGGATATTGGGTCAAGTGCACTCGTTGGCTCATCAAAAAGCAGCACCTCCGGTTTTACAGCAAGCGCGCGTGCAATGACAAGACGCTGCTGCTGCCCGCCTGAGAGCGTATATGCGCTTTCATAGAGCTTGTGTTTTACCTCATCCCACAGGGCAGCCTGCCTGATGGCTGTCTCAACATGGTCCTGCAGTTCACTCTTCTTTTTAATACCCCTTAATCTAAGGCCATAGGCGATGTTGTCAAATATCGACATAGGGAACGGCGTTGGTTTTTGAAATACCATACCTATGCGGCTGCGTAGGTCTATAACGTCTATATCCTCGGCGAGGATGTTTATGTTGTTAAACATCACCTCACCCTCGTAGCGGCTTCCAGGGTACAGGTCGTGCATCCTGTTAAAACACCTCAATAGTGTCGTCTTGCCGCAGCCCGAGGGCCCTATTAGTGCTGTTACTGCGTTTTGGTGAACCGGCACGTTTATGTTTTTAAGCGCGTGAATATTGCCTGCATAATAAAAATTCAGGTTTTTCACCTCTAACTCCGCCCCATTCAGCACATTAGTCATCCATCACCTTCATAATCTACCTCTCGACAATAATTTTAATAGTAGTACCTGCACCTTCCTCGCTTTCGATTTTCAACTCCCAGTCATGGGCCTTTACGATGTGTTTAACGATTGCCAGGCCCAGACCTGTGCCACCAAGTTCACGCGAGCGCGATGGGTCAACTCTGTAGAATCTCTCGCCAAGCCTCGAAAGACAGCGCTTGGGGATACCGCTGCCCGTGTCCCTGACAAAGAAGAAACACCGCCGAGAATCAGTACCAAAACCAATCTCTATGCCGCCTGTTTGTGTGAACTTAATGGCATTATCTATTATGTTAAGCAGCACCTGGATTACCCTGTCCCGGTCGGCGTTCAGAGTTAGACGGCCGTTTATTGACCTGACACATTTTGAGTCTACAGATTTCCTTATATAAAGCCCTTTGGCCTCGGCACTGCCTCTGAGTGTTTCAATCACGTCGTCGATTATCTGGGAGAAGTCAATCTCTGTCTTTTGTAATTTTGACACTCCAAGCTCAATCTTTGAGATGGTCATCAAGTCATCAACGAGCCTGTTGAGGCGTTCGCTGTGAAATATGATTATTTTCAGGAATTTAAGACTGTCTTCCTTGTCATTGATTGCCCCTTCTATAAGCGTCTCTGCAAACCCCTTGATTGCCGTTACAGGGGTCTTTATCTCATGTGATACGTTGGCAACGAAGTCCTTTCTCATCGTCTCAAGTTTCTTTAATTCGGTGATGTCATGAAATAAGATGACCACACCGGTCAGATCATTTTTCTTATAAAATGGATACATGCGTACCTGCATATATTTCTCAAACGGATATTCAAGAAATATCTCTCCGCTGCCGGTCTTATCATATTTCTTCACGTTATCGAGCATTGATATGAGGTCAGAACTTCTGATTATTTCGATGAGTGGTTTATTTTTTATCGGCCCCTTGTAGTTGAAAAACTCTGAGGCGTTGTCGTTGACGTAGACAAGTTCATTTTTGTTATCAATAATGGCAAGGGCGTCGGGGATACTTTCCAGTATGGCGTTAAGCTGGGAGCGTTCCTCTTCAGTGCGAGCGAATTTCTCGTTCAGCCTTCTGGTAATGTCGTTGAGGGAGTTGTAGACACCGGCAAGGTCGGGATAGTCCTCGAAGAAAACCTTATCAGCGATTGCCCCCTGTGAAACCATCTCTGAAAACTGTTCTATTTCCTTTAAAAACTTCTCCTTCCTCCTGTAATCCCTATAGATAAAAATGACCGTTACTACAGAACCCAGAAGGGAAAAACCAAAAAACAAGTATGTCAGATGAGCTGCTAAGTCAACATGAACGTCCACAAAATGAACAGTGTTCTTTATGTAGAAGGCGGTTATTAAATAAAACGCAATGATAGAGCAAACCATCAGGCCATACACGGCTGCCACGCGCTGCAGAAGGCGCTTATAATTCACGCTATGTCCTCGAAGTAGTAACCGATGCCGCGGCGGGTCTTTATATATACAGGCGTTGAGGAGTCATCTTCAATTTGTTCTCTGAGGCGGCGGATGTGGACATCAACCGTTCGTGGTTCAACAAATGCCTCATCTTTCCAGACTGCATCAAGGAGCATGTCGCGCGATAAAACCTTGCCCTTCCTTTGAATCATATAGAGCAGGAGTTTGAACTCAGTGGCGCTGAGTTTCACTGGAACACCCTTTTTTTGAACCTTGTACGTGTCGGTATCTATTTCTATATCGCCTATTTTTAGAATTTTCAACGACGGTTCAAGGGCGGCCTTTTCGTGCGTACGCCGCAGCACGGCCTTGACACGTGCCGTAAGCTCGCGTATGCTAAACGGCTTCGTAATATAGTCATCAGCGCCCATCTCTAGGCCAAGTACCTTGTCAAACTCCTCTGATTTAGAAGTTACCATGATAATGGGTATGTCTGCTGTCTCGTCGGAGGTCTTCAGGGTCTTACAGAGGTCGATGCCCTGAATACCGGGGAGCATCAAGTCGAGGATTATCAGGTCGAAGTGCTGGGCATTAATTTTATTAAGTCCATCCTCGCCGTTAAAAGACGTTGTAACATGAAAACCCTCTTTCGTCAGATTGTACGATATAAGCTCCACGATGTCCTTTTCGTCATCAACGACGATGATTTTTTTCTTCATCAGGTGTTACCTCATTTATAGTTTCACACAAAACGGCTGTTTTTTGCAAATTGCATACGAGCAGTTGATACTGAGGGTCATAACGTTATAGTATTCAGCAGACGGTAGAACTGAGCCAGATGATTTCACTGGCAATGTGCGTAAGAGCAAAAATATGCGTCTGGTGGCTATTGCCGGGCCTAAAGAGCGGCAAATTCAGAGTCGTTTCTCACGTTTTTCGTGAACAGGCTCCTTACGTAAACCGGACAGACTTCATAGGTCTTACTCTGACACATTTTCAGATTATCACAATCAAAACACCCAATTGAACAAACTTGCACCATATCACATGACTTACCAGACATTTCAAAGTATGGACACATAAATAGCCTCCTCCATAATAATGACTGAGAACTCGTTTACCCCCCCATTCCTCAATACGTACAGCATATTAACACGCCGCATGTTACAGTAGAATGAACGTTGTGTTAAAATTTGATTACAAAATAAATATACATATGGAATACAGCAAGAAGCCTTTCTCCTTAACAACACAAGGATTAACAATGCGCTGCAAAAAAATGGTGTAAGCATCGAGTTTAAAGACAATATAAACTTAAAAGACACGCACTGGTACAAATTCAAACAGACAGCTAAAAAACAGCTTGCATTTGTGTTAGGCTTGATTGAAAACCTGTAAATATATAGCAAGGAGTTAACTTATGCGAATCGATATGCACTGCCATGTCGTGGGTAACGGCACGGACATTACGAACATTGGTAGTGATGTGTATTTCAACAAGGAAAACACACCTCACTGGTTTACGAGAATTTTGTACGCAGCGATTGAGCATGGTATGGTAAAGGATGGAGTTGACACTAACGGCAACAATGCAGTTTCATCCGATGAGTATTTCAAGTTTATGCTCAAGACCCTCACGGAATCTAAAGAGATCGACAGCGTCGTCCTTCTTGCTATGGACGCCCCTTTTGACCCGGATACGCATAAGCGTATGGACAAGATAATCACTCTCTATGTCTCAAATCGTTTTTTGTGCAAAAAGGTGCAGGAGTTAAACGCAGAGCTGACAAAGCAGGGGGTAAACAAGCGCTTTTACTTTGGTGCGTCGGTTAATCCAAACAGGAAGGACTGGAAAGAAGAGCTTGATTTCGTTATAAAAGAGACTGACGCTGTGCTTATGAAGTGGATACCGTCGATTCAGCACATCCACATTGAGGGCAACCACGATGCATACTACGGTACCCTTGCCAAGGCCGGGCTGCCACTTTTGTGTCATACTGGCCCTGAGTATTCTTTCCCCGAGGGGGTACGAAATATAGAGAGGAGCGCTCAGGACGCTAAGAACGATCTCGACCGGTTTGGGTTATTAATCAAGCCGATTTCCTGCGGGGTGACGGTCATTGCAGCACACTGCGCTTCCCCTGTATTTCCGCTTATCGACAAGGACGAAACGCTCAAGTTTTATGACTTTATGAAGGCAATGAACACGGGCGGCAAGGTGAAGATTTGGGCTGATACGTCGGCGCTGTCGTTGTCAACACGCATCCCGTTCTTACGAGAACTAGTGGAAAACTTCCCCCCTGAGTGGCTGCTTAACGGCTCAGACTTTCCGATTCCAATAGACGCCTCGGCGCATTTACCTTTCGTAACGCATAAAATGAAACCAAGTGATTACGTAGAGATCATGCAAATCAAAAACCCGCTTGACAAGGACATAAGAATCAAGGCGGCCCATGGGTTTAAGAATGATGTCATCTTTGGAAATACAGAAAAGGTGCTTCGTTTAAATAGCTGATATTCCAAGGAAAACGCTGCAATGAGGCGGCTACTTGCAGCGTTTCTCCTGAACACAAGTCCATGCCTCTGGTCATCATAAGCGTTAAATAAGCATTGTGAGCAATGCTGGCGGTTACATCATTTTATTGAATTTAAGGTTGATTCGAAACGTTATCTTCAGACAATATTGAGATAGAATGTTAGTAGTATTTTTGGATGCCATCTTCAGACATGTTCGTTCTCATAGTTTTCCAATAATATCCTTTTTTTGTTATATTGTCAATGGCGAAATATTCAAAATATGCATAGCCGTAACTAATGCGTGTAGCGTCGCAGCAATAAAACTTATAGTTGGAGCGGTTTATTGAACGCATTGTTGGGATAAAAGACTTTCCCAATTCGCGAGGCCACCAGTCTGGAGATAGTAATATATATGGCATGGCAATCTTGCTTTCATCGACTTCAGGACAGTATGTTGAAAACGTTTCATAACTAAATCTTAACCAGTAATGTGGACTATCCCAGTAATGTCCAGAACATTCAACTAGTGAACTGACCACAATGTCATACGCATCCTTTGTAAAATTGTCAAGCTTCAATCTGTAAAATTTAATATTAGAGCCAGTGAGAATCACATCATCACAGTGACCGGCTCCTTCAAAATATCTTTCTGTCTGACTCATAAAGATATAATCTTCTATAACGTTATCCTTCAATAGCCCTGACATTAAAAATACGAAACCAATTGGTAATAGTGATATAATTATTGCCAATAGCAATACAATTAATAATATTTGTAAGATTTTCTTCAACATTGATGTAGTATAAACAATTGATGACAATTTGTAAATACGCGTAGAAGCAGTTATTAATCTGTTAGACATTGCTAACAATGATTAAGCTAAACCATTGTTAGCAATGGTTGCGCCAGTTGTATTGAGACTGTTTAACGAACTGTGTCAATCCTAAAAAAGCGAAGGGAGGAGAGGCGGTGTGGTATGAGTGTGTATCGC
>JAMOAZ010000074.1:0-9092 GCA_039908505.1 Nitrospirota bacterium | reverse complement strand
ACCGCTTTGATTTATTTTCAGGAGATATTATACCCAACCTTATCTATCCAGTGTCAGATTACATCGTTAGCAGCACATTCAAATAATCTGAGATGCTCCAGAAGAGGCAGCTATCACCCCAACATTCAGGAACAAGACATAGGTTTTCGTCTTGTTCTTGAGCCGTAATATTGTATCATGTGATGGTTAAGCAGTGCTGATAACGATGTAATCTGATAAGTAATGCGGTTATTCTGGCGTGGTGGAGTCTGGGCTTACAGACAGTCTGCCTGAATCACACCAGAAATAACCGCTGTCTTATTTGAATGTGTTAAGGGACAGTATTGAGACATATGGTATTAAAACAGGCGCTGATATTGTGTTGACAGCTACATAGAACTTGAACCTGAAAAAAACATCTCCTGAGCCAAGCATTTTTGAAGCGTCCCCAACGGGATTCGAACCCGTGTTACCGACGTGAAAGGCCGATGTCCTGGGCCGGGCTAGACGATGGGGACACATTATGAGCCGCCTGGGACTCGAACCCAGGACACCCGCCTTAAAAGGGCGGTGCTCTACCAGCTGAGCTAGCGGCTCAACTATGTGAGTATAGCACACAGTTATTTATTTGTCAATTGCCGAGCTGCCTTTAAAAACATTAATCATCTCCCCTTCTTTTTGATAGTCAGTGTATCTTCTACTGTTTTTGTCAGCGTGGGAGTAGAAATAACGGTCTGTATGGTGTAGCCGCCTTTTTCTATATCCATTGGCAGAGTGAATTTTATCGCAGATTTGTGAGAACCTTCAGAACGAATAATTTTTTTGCGTGATAATTCAATATGTTCCTTGCCCATAATTAAAGTCCTGACTTCAGCAACTTCAACTAAACTCTTATTTTTAGGTAAATGCAGTGAATACTGTATCGAGATTTCTATGGTTGAGCCAGGATGGGCAGTCTGAGGTTTCAGTGTGTAGGAATCTATTTTGATTGTCTCTGTAGTGGTGACCGGCTCTAACTCCTCCTGTTGTGTGGGTGGTGCGACGGTTTTCGGTCTAGCACATCCCGTTATCAAAACAGACGCTGATACGGTTATTATTAATAGCTTGAAAAAACTCCTCATAGCTGAGCCCTCCTTAGTTACTGTTCAACGACGAATATCTTATCTTTTATTTTTTTAGTTCCCTTAACTTGTTTTGTTGTATCAAATGCCTTATTTTTATCTCTAGCGCTTGAGACAGTTCCCTTTAGTGTGACATCGAGATTTTCGTTGACCTCAGCAGTGACTTTTGTCAGTCCGGCATTTTTAAGGGCTTTGTTGATAGATGACTCAAGAGTGCCGGGCGCTGGCTGCGGCACTGTAACAGCCGTTGGCTGAGGCATCGGCTGCGGTTGGCGCAGCGGTTCTGGTGCAGGCTTAGGGGTTGACACAGATTGAACCGGAGCAGGCGGGGTAGGGGCATCAGTTTGCTCATCAGTTTCTGCGGGTTGAGGTATGGGTGGAACTGGGCGTGTTATTGATGTCGGGGATGTTGGGGGTGACAGGGGTTGAACAGTAGCAGCGGGTTGGGCTAAAGTGGCGTCAACGTTGAGGTTATCCTTGATGTCTTTTACGTCCTTATTTGCCTTTACAATGGACAGTACCTTGTTTCTGTCGTACTCACTTGGTACTGTTCCTATTACTGACGCTGCAAGGGCAGTGTTAACGCTTACCACAATGCCTGGAAAACCTTGACTATTCAATGACTTATTGATTGCTTTCTCAAGTTCTTCAGGTTTTGGAACGACTTGCATGACGATTATGTTGTTTTCTACCCTGGCTACCTTCGGTATCTTTTGTACAATAACCTCGGCGAATGCCTTTTCGTCTGCGTTTTTCGCAGTACCGGCTAATTTAGCCGTTTTGCTGAGGTCAACCTTAACTGAAATATTTTTAAGCCCCGCTCCTACAAGTGCATCCATAGCCTGAGACTCAATCTGATAGGTCTTAGGTTTGAATATGTGATAACCCGCCACTGCAGATACTATAAGGCAAACAATAGCAATTAGCAGCCACATGAACAGCCTTAAAATACCGTGTTTTTTTCTTTTTGATGCAGCCGTTGCCGTTTCCTCCTCATTTTCTTCGTCATACCCTTCATCTCGATCGTCTTCATATTCATCGTGGACGGTCTGTCCTTCCTCTTCCACAAATGAATAGCCGTCACTTATACAGAACCTTGCGCTGACCGGATTGACCGTGCCGCAGCGCGGACATGCCTTGGCCCCGACAAAGGGCATAGTCTTCACGCCGCATACAGGACATTTTACTGCGTCGTTTGGGATGTTGTTTTTACATCTATAACAAATCATGCATATTACCTTCGTTTTGCAGCACAGATGAAATTCTACAATTTTATGCCGAGAATTTACAATTAGTCTTTAAGTTTTATAAATATTATTTTAACATTCAAAGATGTCGTGTTCGGCGATGAGCGTTAATAACGTCATAGGGGTAATCATCACAGCTATTTTACTCGCGGAACTGTGTTGGCCTTCAGCGCTTCGATTTCGAGTGTGAGTCTGCAGATTCTTTCGTCGCTCTGACGGATGCGCTCTGAGAGCATGACACTCAGATTTTTATAGAGCTTCAAACAGATATATGGTTCTGATTTCCTTAGTACTGTGTCGCTTATTAGTATGCAGACTGTGTCGGTTTCAGGGATTGCGGCAGCATAGCGCGGTGAGTTGTTTAAAAACCCTAACTCACCAAAACAATCGCCGCTCTTCAACTCCTTAAGCAGTGTAACCTTTCCATTATACTGTGACCTCTTTATGAGTTTAACCTGCCCTGCTATTATTATGTACATCTTATCGTCTACTGAGGATTCTTTAAATATTGTAGAGCCTTTTCTGAATATCTTTTTTCCGCTTAGTGAAAATAACGTCAACATCTCCTCTTCAGTGAAATCTGAAAAAAATAAATACCTGTCCTGGAGCATTTTAATCAACCCAAGTTTGTTAAAATCAGGCGACTGTGAGACAAACACTGTTTTAGTCTTATTTCTTGCCTCCATATAAAACTCAAGGGCATCAGCAAATTCACCTGCTGACTGATAACGGTTCTGCTTGTCTTTCTCAAGAGTTTTCATGATGTAATGGCTAACGGTTTCATTTATCGATGGGGTAATGCTTTGTGGAAGTTCAGGTTCTTTAGTCTCGATACACTCAAACAGCTCCTTAAAATTCACACCCATAAAAGGCTTAACACCTGTCAGAAACTCATACGACAGCACCCCTAACGAAAACACATCGGTCAGCTTGTCTATCTTTTCCTCTCTGACCATCTCTGGCGACATGTAATAAGGCGTCCCTGTAAAAATCCCCATAGTGTCGTCAAGCTTGTTGGCCTGAGTGTCCAGTACCGCTATGCCAAAATCCATAACCTTAATCTGTAAGTCATCAAGCACCATTACGTTGGCTGGTTTAATGTCCCTGTGTATGACCCCATGCTGATGGGCATAGTGCAGTGTGCGGGCTAAGAGTATTATGAGTGTAATTTTATCGTTTATCGGGATTTTTTCCTGCCTCAAGATTAAATCTTTTAGCGTAACCCCTTTTACATATTCAAAGACAAGATAAAATGAGCTGTCCTGCTCTCCTACGTCGTGGATTACGGCTATGTTTGGATGAGACAGGCGTCCAGCGATTTTTGCCTCGTTGCAAAATTGCTTTATCAAACTGTGTGCAGCAGGGTTATGGGTGTTGGTCATCTTGACTGTTTTTATCGCCACTGTGCGGTCAATGATGGTATCATGTGCCTTATAAACCACCCCCATAGCACCTTCACCAAGCCTTTCTACTATCTCATAACGCCCTATCTTATTTACAATTTCCGCCATAACTGCCACTCCCCTTCAGAGTTACATAATACGCCGAGCAAACCACACGCATCAATTATAAATAAAAAATTAATAATTTACAATAATGCTAAAACTGAATAATCATCATTTGCCATGATTTTGTCACAAAAACATAATTATAAAATTATTGTTCGTCGTCTTTACTGCACAAGTGGCGAAGGAGTTTTGAGCCTAATGGGGTTATTGAGTAACCTTTTCTCGTATTTGTTGAGATCAGGTGCAGGGCCTTGAGGTTTCTCATAAAATTCTTTATCGTATCAGAAGGAATATCTATTTCCGGCTCAAGGTCCTTTGACAGGATATATCCCTGGTCTTTTAAAATCTGAAGCGTCTTGCGTATCCACGGGGCCTGATTTCTTTGCTCAAGCACCAGGAGCTGCTCTTTAATATTAAAAATCTCTGAGTCCTTTACATTTCCCATTGATTTTTTATAGTTTTCGATGTCCTCACCGATATACTCGAACTCAATTTTAACAGCCCTGTCCCTTTCGAAATCTACCTCTGTCTCCGCGTGTAAAGAGAAGTCTGCGTTAAACTCCTCGATAGTCTCAAATCCACATCTTTTCATCTCATCTATTGTGATATTCTGAATCCTCTTGAAGTCTACATCGATAATCCGCAGCAGGCCGATATTATGTGACCGGTAAATCTTCCCCCTCAACACCCGAAGGGTATCCCAGTGTCTGAAGGCCAGCGTTATCCTGCCTTCTCTTATGCTGTCATAGAATCGTTTTTCAAACGAAATCATTACAGCTGGCATTATAACATAAACATAAGTATTAATCAATAAAAAAGTTTGGGTACGCAAAAATATTTTTAATGCCTTATCATACTTGAGCGTGTTACATAGTTTTTGCGCCGTAATACCCATTATCCCTCACTTTAAGTTATAATTTATGTCGTGGGGGATTTTAAACTTATAACCGGTTTTACGCCTAAGGGAGACCAGCCGGAGGCAATAGCCGCGCTCACTACAGGCGCCATCAAGGGCAGACAACAGGTACTCTTAGGCGTAACAGGCTCCGGTAAGACATTTACAATAGCCAACGTCATAGCCAATTTGGGACTGCCTGCGCTGGTCATTGCACACAATAAGACCCTCGCAGCCCAGCTCTATGGCGAGTTCAAGGAGTTATTTCCCAAAAATGCCGTCGAGTACTTTGTCAGCTACTATGATTACTATCAGCCAGAGGCCTACATCCCCAAGACCGACACCTACATCGCAAAAGACGCCATGGTAAACGAAGACATAGACAGGCTCAGGCACTCGGCAACGATGTCCGTCCTTGAGCGGCGCGACTCTATTGTGGTGGCCTCTGTGTCTTGTATCTACGGCATCGGTTCACCGGAGGACTACTTGGGGATGCACCTTGTTATAAAAGAGGGCGATTCGCTTCACAGAGACTTACTTTTAGAGCAGCTCACAGCGCTTCAGTATGAGCGGAGGGAGAGGGAATTTAAACGCGGCACCATCAGGGTACGCGGCGACATCGTAGAGGTATTTCCGGCCTTTTCAATGGACAAGGGGATTAGGGTAGAGTACTTTGGCGATGACATTGATGCAATCTATGAGTTTGACCCCATTTCGGGGCTGAGGCTGAGGCGTCTGAAGACGGCTGCCATATATCCCCGTTCTCACTGGATAACACCGAGAGAGAGAATCGAAGGTGCCCTTGCAGGGATTAAAAGGGAAATGCGTGCCCAGGTTGAATATTTTCTGAGGCAGGGGAAACCTGCAGAGGCGCAGAGAATCGAACAGCGCACCATGTTTGACCTTGAGATGCTGAAGGAGTTCGGATTTTGCAATGGGATAGAAAACTACTCGCGCCACTTAAGCGGCAGGGCACCGGGGCAGCCCCCATTTACGCTTATCGATTACTTCCCCGATGACATGTTAATTGTCATAGACGAATCCCACGTAACCATACCACAGATAGGCGGCATGTATGAAGGCGACAAGGTAAGAAAACAAACCCTCATCGACTACGGCTTCAGGCTCCCATCGGCGCTGGACAACAGGCCGTTAAAATTTGCAGAGTTTGAGGGGCGCTTAAAGGCTGTTATCTATGTCTCAGCAACACCGGCAAAATATGAACTCAACAGGGCAGAGGGTAATATTGTCGAGCAAATCATCAGACCAACGGGGCTGTTAGACCCTGAAATGTTTGTCCGGCCTGTAAGCGGTCAGGTTGATGACCTGATAAGGGAAATCCGGTTAGTAACTGAAAGGAAAGAGCGTGTGCTGGTGACAACGCTGACAAAGAAAATGGCCGAGGACCTCTCAGAGTATTACAATGAACTAGGCATTAGGACGCGCTACCTGCACTCAGACATTGATACGCTTGACCGGGTGAAGATACTTCAGGACTTACGCATGGGTGTGTTTGACTGTCTGGTCGGGGTAAACCTCCTGAGGGAGGGGCTGGATTTACCGGAGGTATCGCTTGTGGCCATATTTGACGCCGATAAGGAGGGCTTCTTAAGGAGTGAAAAATCCCTGATTCAAACGGCAGGACGCGGCGCCAGAAACGTAAACAGTAAAGTACTGCTTTATGCAGACACTATAACAGGCTCTATGAGCCGCGCAATGGACGAAACCACCAGACGCCGAAAAAAGCAGCTCCAGTATAATGAAGAGATGGGTATAACCCCGGAGACTGTAATCAACAACATAAAGAACATCCTTGCAACAATATATGAGGCCGATTACTGGACAGTGCCGGTAGAGCCGTCAGACAGTGATATTGAAATCCTTGATGCCTTCGACGACAATAAGCTAAAGGCGCTTGAGCTGGAGATGAGAGAAGCGGCAGGGAAGCTGGACTTTGAACGTGCCGCCGCCATCAGGGACAAGATAAAGACGATAAGGGAGAAGGCGCTTGCTGTCGGGGTTTAAAATAATTATCAACAGAGCCAGTTGCAAAATGAATAAATATACCCCGTTTATGTTCAACTTTAAAGAATGGATTCCTGCTTTCGCAGGAATGACACCCCGCCAGGAGGCCGGAATTACAACAGAATGTCGTCTTTCCTTGTCTGTCATTCCCGTCTTTCCTTGTCTGTCATTCCCGTGAAAACGGGAATCCAGAATGTTGCAGGTACAAAGAGCTACAGCATTTTGCAATTGGCTCAACAGTGAATTCATGTTCTATTAACCGGTGGTATATTTGTATAATATATAGAAGGAGGGTGTCTTGCAGATAAGTTTAATATCGCCGTATGGTTCTTTATATAATGCCGGTCTCAGGTCTATATCTGCGGTATTGAAAAATGCGGGGTATGACACGCAGATGATATTCCTGCCCACTCCGTCAATCGAATCGGGGTGGAATGTATCGCCTTTTTGTCAGGTCAGCTATTCTGTAAGCCTGCTTGAAAGGCTCAGGGTTATGACAAAAGGCTCTGCCGTAGTAGGGATTACCCTTATGGATAACTACATGCAGGCAGGGGCGGAGTTGACAAAGGCGCTCAAGCGCGACGATAACTTCGTTATACTTGGGGGTGTGTTTCCAACCCTAAACCCTCAAAAGGCGCTTGAGTATGCCGATGCAGCCTGCGTTGGCGACGGCGAGTATGCGATGCTTGAGCTTGTAAAGCAGCTTGAGGCAGGGAGTACGCCTATCGCCATTAAAAATATATATTTTCGCGGCCAGAGCTATCCAGAGCTTGAGTACATACATGATATTTCCTCATTACCGCTTCCTGATTATGGCCCTGAGGGGCACTTCGTTTACATCGAACACGCCGATGAGATAATGGCAATTAAATCATTTGACGATTATAAACCATCTATGGCATTCTGGGCAGATTCCGCCTCGAAGGAACCTGCTTATCTATATAGAATGGAGACGGCACGGGGCTGCCCTGATAACTGTTCCTACTGCGCAAACAATATCCTGAAAAAAGTACAGGCGCCAAAAGTGCGCTTTAAAAATATAGAAGTAATAGAAAAAGAGATTCTCTGGGTAAAAGAACATTTTCCATTTGTTACTGAATTGTCTGTTGAAGACGATTCATTTATAATAAGGAAGGATATCAGAGAGACAGCGAGTTTATTTAAAAAATACGGATTGACATTCAAGTGTTTTTTTGCGCCCGTCTATTTTTCAGAGGAGCTGCTCACGCATCTAATAGGCTGTGGCATGATGGCGACTCAGGTAGGGCTGCAAGGGCGGTCAGCCAATACAGAGGAGATATACCGCCGCACATCTGTCAACAAGAACATTGACGAGGTCTTACGGTTTTTCTCCGAAAGGTATCCAGTATTTCCGCTTATCATCGATTTAATTGTTGATAATCCATGGGAAAAGGTGGAAGATACCCTGTATACAATTAATTATTTATTAGATAACATGCCGCCAAAGGCCATGATAGGGATCAGCTCGCTGGTGTTTTATAACGGAACAGCGCTGTGTAACAAGGCAGTCAAGGAAAACATCCTTGATACGTCAACAGACTATCAGTTGAAGACATGGCATTGGCACAGGCAAAACAAGATTCACTATACAACACTGCTCCTGGTTATGCTTAAACTCAGACTGCCACGCGGGTTGATACGGGTGCTTGCCTCTAAACCTGTGGTATACTTACTTGAGAGGAAGTTAATTATTGAAAAGCTAATTCCCGGGGCCGTTAGGACAGTAAAGAAAATATACAAAAAAATCAAAGGTGCTGGTGTAAGTAAATATTGACAGTGATTCGGTGTTTTAGTCAAATAAAGGTAATGTCAGCGGCTTTGAATTATTATGATATTGCACTGCCTCCTCTTTTAGTCTCACAATTGCAGTTTCATAGAATGAGTAATCAATTTCAAAACCTATAAAATATCTCTTTAAGCGCCGCGCGGCAATGGCTGTCGTCCCAGAACCCATGAAAGGGTCTAAGATGATTTGATCTTCTTTTGTGGTCAATTTGATGAGAAATTCAATAAGAGCCAATGGTTTTTGAGCCTCGTGTATTCGTTTTTCATTTGATTTATAATCAAATTCTAGTAAGTTGGTGGGTGAGCTTCCATTGATCAGACATTCCTCGATGTTTATTGCCCCAACTTCGTTTTCTAAAACATTATCGGCAATTGTCCCTCCAATTCTATAAGGCTTGACAAACCATGCAATAGGTTCAAAAATTGGAGCTAGTTGTGCTGCTAACGATGTAATCTGACACTGGATAGATAAGGTGGGGTATAATATCTCCTGAAAATAAATCAAAGCGGT
>JAMOAZ010000073.1:0-9135 GCA_039908505.1 Nitrospirota bacterium | reverse complement strand
TTTGTCTGGAGAAAAAGAGAAGTTCGCGGCTCGCAACTAAGAAATACTATCTCTAACTTATGCAATTAGACACTAGCTGCCCAAGCGAAGCCATCTTCTCTGCCTGGACTAATTGTGCTTGGCTTTGTTTAAGATATTCATTTGTCTCCTTTAATTCCTCTAAATGGTTGTCGCGGGCCTGCTGGGTCTTGTCCAGTTCGATGAGCATATTGTTAAACGATTTAGCCAACACCCCTATCTCATCGGTTGAGTTGATGCCCGTTATCTGAGAATAATTACCTTTGGCAATCATATCTGTAAATGAGATAAATCTTTTAAGCGGGTTGCTTATATTATTGGTTATGTTATTGGTTATCAGTGTAAAGATGACCCCGCTGAATGTCAACACTATGATCAATATTACTACGGTGGAATATATGGTCTTTCTTGCCTCTGAGATAAACCCCTCATAAGGCATGACGACCAATAATTGCCACCTGGTCTCTTCAATGGGGAAATAGGCTGCAATGCTGTCGATTCCTAATATGGATGTCCTGAGGATACCCTTGCTCATCGATGATGGTTTTATTGGAAAGTCATAGGAAGCGCCCGCCTTCTCAATCAATTTCCCTATACTATGATGAGTAGTGGGATAAATGATATTTTTATTATCATCTAACAACAAGATAAATCCATCTTCAGCCACTTCTACATCGGACAGGCACTTGGTGATGTCGGAAATTGGTGAGACGCCCATTATAAATCCTATCAACTGGTCACCAAAAAAGCTGTACTTAGGTATAGCATATGTAACAGCAGGTACGCCAAGTATGGCATTGTATTGCACATTTGAGATAATAATCTTATCAGACTTCGATGTCCTGGCTGCAAATTGTGATAGTATTTGGGTGGTATCACCTATATCTTTGTTACCACTTGCTGTCCCAGCATTTACAACTGTTACCTCTTCTTCTGCCCTTGCATTTACGTAACTTAAAACTGGAAATTCTTTTGAAAACTTGGTAAAATATTGTGAAAGCACAAGTTCGTGGTATCTTTCTACATAAACATCTACTTCCCTGCCGTCTAAAATCCTTTGTAAGATAGATTTTTTTCTGGCAATAGCGTCATTTATTCTTAGGCTCATTGTTTTGGCGATAAACTCAAGATGCTCCATTTCATCAGTGTTTACATGGGATGACATAAAATAATATCCGCTTGCCCCTAATAGCAGTCCTACGGCTAAGACGATGCCAAAATGCGATAATAGTATCTTGTTTTTTATCGATAAGAACATTATCCCAATCTCTGGGGCACTATGGGGAGACAGCCTTTGAAGGCACTGGCACAGTTCCACTGTTAATTATAATTGTCTGGGCCTCTTTGGTAAACAGAAAATCAAGAAAGCCTTTTGCCAGTCCACTCAACTCACCTTTCCATACAAGCCCAAGTGGCAGCACAAGTTTGTAGCTTCCACTCTGAACATTTTTTAATGATGCATAGATACCGTCTATTTTCATTATGGTTAAGGGGCTGTTAATCACCATAGACAGGGGTCCGTATCCTATAGTGTTCTTATATTGCTTTAATATACCTATTGCTTCCGGCGTGGAATATATAGTCTTACCGGCAGTTGTTTTAATCTCCTTAAGGCCGACAATGATTTGTTCTAACAACATTCTTGATGAGTCATCCTCTTGTCTGTTGACTACATATATCGGTTGTTTTTCACCGCCTACGGCCTCCCATGAAGTCAGTTTTCCTGAGTATATACCAATAATCTGTTCTGTGTTGAGATTATCTGGCCGTTTTGTATCAAGATTAGCGATAAACACTACGGGACTATAGGCGAATTCAATGTAGTTAAGATTGTATGCTTTCTCCTTTTCCTTTAATTTTCGGGCAGTCCTTCCGAGGTTGCACTTGCCATCTGCTACGGCCCGAATACCGCCTGTTGTGCCAATAGAATCCGCTATTTCGATGTGAGTACTGGGATGGGTCTTTTCATATTCCTTTGCTAACAGCCTCAGCAAGTCCTGACTGTCGCCGGTTCCCTCGATTAGTATCTTTTCCATAGCTAGGCAAGTGCCGCTCATCAAAAAACAAACCGCTAACACCGTACTTAGTATTATCTTCATAATCATTCCTCCTTTGAGTGGACAGATATGCCAATGTAGATTCTCACATTGTCAGAGTTTCTGTTTTTATGTATAATATTAATACATTTATGTCTGCTTTGTCCATGTCTCCAATTATGACATCTGCCATATGTATTGAGACTGTAGAAAAGAACCAGCAGGCTGTTTTTCTATCTGGATTATGATATAATACCCTGCAGAAAGGAGGCAATCATATGCTTGATAATGTCACATGGTTTGGTCATGATTCCTTTAAGATAACAGATGGGCTTGTCGTCTACACAGACCCGTATAAGATTAAAAAGCCGGATGCGGCTGACCTTATCCTGATTACCCACAGCCACTTCGACCACTGCTCAGTGGATGACATTGCAAAGGTTAGTGGGGATAAGACCGTAATTGTTGCCCCCAAAGACTGTGCTGCAAAATTGAAGGGCAATATTAAAATCGCTGCACCTGGTGATAAATTTACTGCAGCCGGTATAGAAGTTGAGTCCGTCCCGGCGTACAATACTAATAAAGATTTTCATCCAAAGTCAAACAGCTGGGTTGGATATATCTTTACGCTTTGTGGCAAAAGATACTACATCGCTGGCGACACAGACCATATTGCTGAGATGAAAACGCTGAAGGCAATCTACGCGGCCTTCATTCCGGTGAGTGGCGTATATGTTATGACTGCTGATGAGGCAGCACGGGCAGCTGTTGACATTGCCCCGCAGTTCGTCGTCCCAATGCACTATGGCGATATTGTCGGCACATTGAAAGATGCACAGAGATTTGCCGATGAGATAAAACGCCTGACCGTCTCCGGCCCTAAAATAGAAACGGTAATATTGCCGCAACACTGAAGATATGAAAACCAGCGCTTGTAAGTTGAACCAAGATGAGATAGACACTGTAGCGGCGTATCTGGAGCGCAGATACCCTAAGCCAAAGACAGAACTCCAGTTTGGCAGTCCCTTCGAGCTGCTCACTGCAACAATCCTCTCTGCACAGTGTACAGACAAACGTGTAAACATCGTCGTGAAAACCCTGTATCAGCGCTATAGAACTGTCGAAGACTATGCCGCGGCTGACCCCGCCGTATTCGAGGAGGAGATAAAATCTACAGGGTTTTACAAGAACAAGACTAAGATGATAATCGGCGCGGCACAGGCAATTCTAAAAGATTTTAATGGTCAGGTGCCCTCAACGATGGAGGAACTGGTTACGCTGCCCGGCGTGGGGCGTAAGACGGCAAGCGTTGTCCTTGCTGCGGCATTCGATGTGCCAGCCATTGCGGTTGATACACATGTGCTGAGGATTTCAAACAGGCTTGGTCTTGTGAGTTCCAAAGACCCGGAGAAAATCGAATTTGCCCTTTGCGGCATCTTTGAAAAGGCAAAGTGGATAACAGTTTCCTTTGGTCTGGTTTTGTTTGGCAGGGAGATATGCGCAGCCAAAAAACCTCTCTGTGGTAAATGCGATATATATGATGTTTGCAAATGGCCGGAGAAAAAGAGCCAGCCGCCTGTTAAATGAATTCCCTTCAGTTGCCATGCGATATTTATGACGAAACACTGCCGGAGGACTTAAGGCCGCTGCGGGAATTTTCTCAGGCGTCTGACGCCTCATACCACTTTATTTATTACGGCAGCATTAACTCGACAAACGACACGGCAAAATCAGGGGACTACCCCGCAGAGACGGTAATCATAGCCGATGCCCAGGTCAACGGCAGGGGCAGGTCCACAAGAGACTGGTACTCCCCACCCGGCGTGAATATATCAATGAGCATAGCGCTGAGACCCGCTGATGATGTGCCGCCGACTGCTCTTTCATTAATGAACACGGCTGCCTCGCTTGCAGTATCAAGGGCGCTTCGGGCTGAGACCAGCCTGGATGTCTGGCCCAAGTGGCCTAATGACGTTTATATTGGCATGAGGAAAACCGGCGGCATCCTCTCCGAGTCCATAATATCGGGCGGCAGAGTACTCAGGCTGATAATCGGCATTGGTATTAATGTAAACACACCGGGATTCCCCGCAGGACTAAAGGACAAGGCAACAAGCCTGACTCTGGAGACCGGCATGATATACAGCAGAGGACAGCTTATTGTATCAATCTTAAGGGAATTTGACCAGTGCCGCCACTGTGCCCCGGGTCGTGTGATAAGCGAGTGGACAGCCATGAGTAAGACAATTGGCTCATATGTGTATGTTGCAGGACAGGGCGGCATAGCCAGGGCGTTAAACGAAGACGGTTCGCTGGTAATAGCCCTTGAAAACGGTGAAGCTGTCACAAGCAGCGGGATTACAATTGCTCCTTGCCATTGACATAGGAAATACAAACATAAAGCTTGGTCTGTTTTGCGGCGATTCACTAATAAAATTTTCAATTGCACTAGCTGACAGTCATTTATTTGGCGAAGGGTTAGGCGAATTTATCAGACAGAACGCTGCTGCTGAGAAGATTACAGCCGCCATGTTATCCTCCGTAGTGCCGTCGCTGACGGGGCAGATTTGTTCGGCTCTAAGGCCATACCTTACAGGAGATCTGCACATAGTATCGCACCGCACGAACACGGGATTAAGTTATTCACTACACCACCCCGAGCGCCTTGGGGCAGACAGGCTAGTGGCGGCAGCATGGGCGTATCATCACTTCGGCGCTCCTTCAGCGGTGATAGATTTTGGCACGGCTACAACGATAAGCGCAGCAGGGCATGGTGGAGTGTTTATAGGCGGTGCAATCATCCCTGGGCTAAGGACAATGGCGAGGGCTTTTAGTGAGCATACGGCGGCGCTTCCGCTTGTGGAGCTGGCTGTACCTTTGTCAGCATTGGGAAAAGACACGCGTGAGGCCATAATCTCCGGCATAGTATACGGCACGGCTGGGGCAGTATCGCGTATAATATATGAAATAGAGATGGAAATTGGCTATAATCTAAAGATTGCCATAACGGGCGGAAATATGCCGCTGATAGAACCTTGCTTAGAAAGGGTAGATGTGGTAGAGCCTGATTTGCTGCTTAAGGGTTTAAAGACAATATATGAGAGGATGAGACAGGCTTGGATGTAGATATAGCCGTAATAGGCGGAGGCCCGGCCGGGGCAATTGCCGCAAGGCTTTTGAGCCGCGCTAAGAGGGAAACCCTCCTGATTGAGAGAAACCTGAAGAACGAAAAACCCTGCGGCGGTGGACTCCTCTCCAAGGCATTTACGGCATTTGACATACCACTTGAGCTTGTCAAAAAGCGGGTAGAATCGATAAGAATCGTATCCCCAAATGGAAACACGCACGATATATCACTTGATGCGGCATACCTTGCCATAGTTCATAGAGTGGACTTTGACGAGGCGCTGAGAAAGCTGGCGGTATCAGACGGAGCTGGAATTTTAGAGGGTCGGTTTAACGACATAAGGCATATCGATGGACAATCGGTACTAACGATAAAGACCGCTGCCGGAGAGACTACAATTAAGGCCCGGCATGTCATAGCGGCTGACGGCGTGAACTCGATTGTAGTAAAGAGGATGCTTAAGAGGTTCCCGCAGCGCATTTACACCGCGCATGAGATTCACAGCGCTGAGGGCGAGCCGTATAATATGAACTACTGCGAGTTTCGTTTTAGCTCTGTAACGCCCCCGGGATTCTACTCATGGATATTTCCACACAAAGACGGCATATCTATAGGCACAGGCTCAGAACACACGGGTGAGGTTGACGCGTATTTAGACGGGCTGGTGAGCGCTCATGGGACTAAGCCAAATGGTCAGCGCCGGGGATATTTTATACCTGTGTGGGATGGGTCGTTGTACTATAAAAATGGCGTCTATTTTGTTGGCGATGCAGCGGGTATGGTCTTGCCCTTTACGTATGAGGGCATATACTATGCTATGAGGTCGGCAGAGTTTGCCGTGGCTGCTGTGTTGAAAAATAAGCCCGGCCTTTATAAAAAACACTGGCAGGAGGCGTACAGAAAACGCTACCTTGTGATGAGGGCACTTCAGAGATATTTTCTAAAAAACGACGATAGAATGGAGCAGCTAGTGTCTCTTTATGAGCATCCGTACATACGGGAGGCGTCAATGCGCCTGTGGACACAGGATGACACAAAGATAAATCTGATAGGGGGTTTTGCAGCCCTTATAAAAAAATATGGCAGCGTTCGAGAAGCTGATGCTTGATCGTTATATAACAATATCGATACTGCTTCACGCGCTGGTGTTTGGTCTGATATTGTATTTGATAAAGGGGCACAAGGAGCCGCTTGTTGGAGAGAGACCGCTGATGGCAAGGATAGTAACCCCGGATGTAAAGGCCCCCCCGCCACCACAAGCCCCACCGCAACAGCGTTTCGATTCACAGCCACAACCTAAACTGCCTCAAACACCGTCACAGCCGCAGCCGGTACATAAAGCGCCCCCACCTCTCCCGCAGATTAAACCTGTCCCTCAGTCAAAGCCGGTACCACCCCAGCCAAAGCAATCGAAAATCTCAAAGCCAAAGGAGACCGGCGGCATAGAGCCTGCTGCCAGGCCTGTCCTACCCAAGAGTGAGCCAAGCGCTGCCGAAGCGCCGCCTCAACCCTCGCCGCAAACCCCACCACAAGCGCCTAAGCTATCTGGCATTGGGAGTTTTTTTGATAAAGATATAATAGGAAAACACGCGATGGCCTCAATTGCCAGAGACAGGAGTTCACCGAACTCAAAGGAAGGCAGTGGCAATTCTATATCATTCGATACATCAGACATCAGATATGCTGCCTACATGAGACGCCTGAAGGAGGCGATAGAAAGCGCATGGCAGTACCCTGCAGACGCAGCTAGAAGGGGTATCCACGGCGATTTAAACGTAAGCTTTACGATTAACAAAAACGGGACACTGAAGGCGGTAGATGTGATGCGCACATCAGGGCAGAGGTCACTTGACGACGCGGCAGTAAGCTCAATAAAAGACGCTGCACCGTTTTGGCCGCTGCCAGAGGAATGGGGAAAGGATTCTTTTACGGTAAAGGGCCACTTCGTGTACAGACTGCACGGGCAGTCGCTTAATTAAATTAATTGAACATTTTTGTTTGACAATGACAGTATCGTATAACTATAATTTGATGTGATAGGAGAGGCATAACAGTCAAACTGTGGTGATAAGAAAAGAGATAAAGAGGCTTGGTCTGCAGATATTTCTTGTATCTGCCGTAATAGTAGTCAGTGAATACGAGAATACGGTCTTTATTTTACTAGGTTTAACCAATAGTAAACTTCAGCAGATGCTGGATACATTAATAAAGCTCACCCTGTGGACTTCCGGCGGCTGGTTGATTTACGGGGCTATAGATATTTATCTGGTCAAAATACAGGACAAAAAACAGGGTTATGCCACTCCAAAACTCGTAAAAGACATTATTAAAGCGACAATATTTTTTATAATTATATTAAACATATTATCCAATGTGTTTAAGGTGCCCATATCGGGGTTAATAGCCGGGTCAAGCGTTGTTGCCGCGGTAGTCGGCTTTGCCATAACAAGAATGATTTCCGATGTATTCTCCGGGGCAGCATTGAGTATTGAGAGGGCATACAGCGTAGGTGATTGGCTTGAGATAGAGGCTCCGTCAAGAAAGAACAGATACATTACAGGAGAAGTGGTGGAAATAAATTGGCGTGCTACACATTTACATACAAAGGCAGATGAACTTGTAGTTATTCCGAACAGTGAAATGGCCCGTATGAGAATTATCAATTTCAGCAAACCGGAAAGACATTACAGGGCAGAGGTTCAGCTCCACGTAGGGCATACCGTGCCATCGGACAGAATAAAGCGTATACTTCTGGCCGCAGTCAGAGGGACACCCGAAATAATGACGAAACCGGCTCCAAAGATAACTCTTCTGCGATTTGACAGCGAGGGAGTGCTGTGGTCAGCGAGATTCTGGGTAAGTGATTTTACTCACAACCGCAAGGTGGTCAAGGCTGCCCATGAGAGCGTATTGCGGCATTTTCAGATTGCTGGCATAGACTTCTCCTACCCCACGGTGGAGATGAGGAATTTCACATCATTTAGCTCAGGACTTGAGAAAACACCTGTGAAAGAAAAGCTGTTAAAGCGTATTGAGTTTTTTGAATTTTTCGATGATGCTCAGTTAGCGGTCATAGAATCGAAAATGATAAAGAGGAGTTTTAAGGCAAAGGATACGATTATCAAACAGGGCGATGAAGGCTCCTCGTTGTACATCCTGTTTGAGGGACTGATTCATATATTCGTAAAAGATCAGAGCGCAAAGGAAATCTTTGTAGCTCAGGTGGAACCAGGCCAGTATTTTGGAGAGATGTCACTCTTAACAGGGCAGCCGCGCAGCGCCACTGCCAGGGCGGTAACAGAAATTGAGTGCTTTGAGATTTCCAAGTATATTCTCAGTAATCTATTTGCGCAGACCCCAGAATTGATGGAAAAGATAAGCAAGGTAATGGCAAAAAGAAGCGAAATGCTTTCAAGACTGAGCCAAGTCGAAAATGAGGTGAAACCTCCAGAGGAAAAGGAAAATCTGGCGAAAAGAATCTTACAGCAGATGAAATCCTTTTTTTACACAGATGAGGATAACTCAAGCAGCAGGTCTGCTAAGTAAACACTGTCTGTCCCATTTTACCTGAAGGTGATTTCACAAGTTTGACACGCTTATTTTTAGATTTGTATTTTTCGATAATATCACGATTTTGGTCGCTGCCAAAGGATGCATTTGAGCAAACTATTTTCTGATTAACTATTGTAATTCAGCATGTAAAACAGCATGAATTCAGAGAGCCGTCTGCATTGTCACTGCTTAATTTTTCAAATGCGTTTGCCCTGCCACTGTTTTTCCTTTCATGCGCACGTGTTGCCTCATGTAAAAATCTATAGGAAATAGAGTCGTTGCCTCACGACAAAATCTATACGAAAACATTGGTATTATCGCCGCATTGTTTGCCTGTGGTACGTGCGGAGATAGTAAGACCCTTTGATAAGGAGTAAGTGTGCTGCTAACGATGTAATCTGA
>JAMOAZ010000072.1:0-9491 GCA_039908505.1 Nitrospirota bacterium | reverse complement strand
CTTCGAGGGGAGGTTACTATTGGACATTGATGTTAAGGGCTAAAACCGGGCCTGACACAGTTTAGTTAACAGACCCTTCAGATATGCTGTTTGAAGCGGCTGCACTTGACCCTTTATGTAAATTAATGGCGAGCCGAATTAATCACCTTGAACTCACTGGATGCTCTTATGCCCACATTCGAAAACTTAAATCGCATTTAAGGCACCACATAGGCCCATTTATGGGCGATCGCGATGTAAAATCTATTTCCTCAAGAGACGTCTTTGATTTCTATACAGTATTGCTAAAGAAGGGCCTGGCAAGCAAAACTATTAAGCACATCCTCGGCAATTTGAGAGGTCTATTAAACCACCTTTATAATCTTGACGTCATTTCTAAACTTCCTAAATTCCCTCAAATTAAGGTAACGTCCAAACCTAAGTACTGGATAAATGCTGAAACACAACAATCAATCATTGAGCATTTGCCACACAAGTATCAACTATATATCCAAATCCTGTTCAATACTGGTATGCGCCCTGGTGAAGCACTTGCTCTTAGAATACGAGACATCGATGGCAGCATAATCACGGTCGAGCGCGCCCTTGATGAGGTTAATAATCTTAGGCCGACAAAAACCGGCAATATCTATCAATACCAAATATCAGACGGCCTAGCTCAATACATCAAGATAAATTATAAGAATTATTTACCAGAAGCAAATATATTTACCTTAAGTCGAACAGGTATTCACAAGGCCTGGCAAAAGGCCTGTCAAGCGGTCGGCATATCAATCCCGATGTACCAAGCGAGTCGGCACAGCAAGGCCAGCCAAATCAATGAGCAGTGTGAGCAGGAGCGGTTGTGTCGGCTCAAAGAAGCCCTCCAGCACGAGAGTGCAACCACGACAACAAAATACTACACATTAGGACAGAAGGAGAGACTATGAACGAGACTTATAAAAAGCTGGAGGCAGTATGAGTAAAAGCACAGGGCATAATGTATCCAAGGCGTTTTATGACGCATGGCTATATAGCCAAGTCCGGAACTCCACTCTTGACGAGAGAGATTGGGTCGTGTGATGAAAGTGAATAAAGTAGAGGCTTATAAAATTCTTAGGACAGGGCATATATACTGCGGGGCGGGCGGCGATATCCTCGGCGCTAAACTTGCAGGAGCCATGCCGCAATGGGGATTCGATATAAACGAAGCGGCCGTAAAATCGGCTCGTGCGAATCACCCCGATGTAAGGATACTGTGACTATGAAAGTAGTTTCCTACGGTGGTGGTGTAAACTCTACTGCTATGGTGATATATCTGATTAATAGGGGCGACGTGCCAGACATGATCGTGTTTGTCGATACGGGCGCGGAACTGCCGGAGACGCTTGATTATGTGGACTACTTTTCGGCGTATCTGAAACAAAAGGTCGGCATAGAGATAGTCATCACTCGTAGGAATAGCGAAGGTCTATATAATTATTGTCTTAGGAAACGTATCATGCCAATTATGAAGTACAGATGGTGTACATCTGATTGGAAGGTAATTCCATTTGATAAATATATATCGCAATATCAAGGTAAAAAAAACGTATATGTGGGATTTGACGCTGAGGAAGACGGGCGCGTTGCCGGTGCCTTACAGAAATCATGTAATTTAAAAAACCAGATTAAAGTATTTCCTTTGCATGATGCTAATATTACAAGGGACGATTGTATAAATATAATTAGAGTAGAGGGCTTGAAGATACCGCCGAAAAGCGGGTGTTATATATGTCCGTTTACACCTAAACGAGAGTTTCGTGAGATGAAAAGAAATAAGCCGGAGCTATTCAAAAAAGCCCTTACATTAGAGCTGCAACATCCAAAAGGCCGGACAATTAAACAGGGCGTTGCGCTTAAAGAGATTGACGCTCAAGGTGAACTTGATTTTATGAGAGAATATGACCCGTCAATACCATGTGGGTGTTCTGACGGGCAGTATTAATCAATATCTAAAGAGGCATGACGATGACGAATAGAGAGAGCGATATGAATAAAACATCTGACTCAAAAGAATAGGAAACGGGGATTATCTCTTAAAACACAGGAGGGTACTATGAATTTAGAACAAAAGGCTGAATTTATCGAAGACGTTTTAGACCGAATTGACAGATGTATTGATACGTATAATATTCGGCAATTAATTTTAATGGAATCACAAGCTGACTTTATCGTAAGTATATTTCACCGAATGTACCAGGATGATTTTGACGCCGTAAAGGTACAGGATATGCTTTTAAAAGCATTCTTTATTAAAAAAAGCATCGATGATATTAACATACTCTGGAAGAGCTACTGTAATCATCGGCGGAGGGTGGATAATAATCAATATAATCATTGGCAACGATTACGTGAAATGAAAGTAGAGGCTTAAGCTGCTCTCAGCAGCTCATAATACTAAAGACAGGTGTGATAATGTCAAACTTAGAAAATGCAATTAATAAGATTTGGGATATGTACTATCCATTTTTTCAGAGAAAAATATTGTCAGAAGTCGCTAACGACCGGACATACATAAGTAATATAAAGAATCATCTCAAAACTCGAAATAGTGTGCGATATTCAGACAATGATATATTCTGCGCGTGGCAGTCATTTATCAAAAATAAAAATATGAAAAGCAAAAAGGAGGAACTATGATTTGTGATTTTTGTAATACCCTGAAGGGCTGCCCGTTTGCGTTTGACGCTTGGGAATTGAATCATAAATATGACTCGACACATCGCAATCAGAAAGCGAATATATCAGTGCATCTATGCGTGCAGCAACGTGATATTAATTCTACACTGTCTCGTAATGTTAAACTATTTGCGACTGCTTTGTTGGCAGGGTTAGTATCGTTTTTCCTGGCGCGGCATGGGAGCCGTGTTAATGACAAGGTAAATGATGATTCATGGTTAGACATGTGATAGAAGACGGAGTGCCGCGGCGTTAAGGGCATTGCGGTATTTTCCCGGTTGCTTTACAGGAAATCATTTTTTAAATATAATATAACTGACAGAGGAGATGCCTGATGAATATACCAAAGAAGTTAATTATCGGTGGTCTTGAGTATAGAGTAGAGCTGGTAGACCCGTCATTTTCAAAAGAGCAACTAGGGCAAATAGATTTAATAAAAGGTATAATAAAGATAAACAAAGAAATAACAAGAGAAAGGCAGGAATCAACTCTATTGCACGAGATAATAGAGGCAATTAACGATCAATATCAATTTCAACTTGAGCATGAGAAAATACAGGGATTAGAGGCGACATTATATCAGGTATTGAAAGACAATAATATATATTTTGGAGAGGCTCAGTGAAAACAAAAAGCGATTACAAAGAAGGCGCATGGGTTTACTATATAAAATCTGATGGAGTAACAGTCCCACGAGCCGTTAAATCATTAACCGAAGAGGAATTTATGCTTCCGTATATTCAGGAGCAGTTGAGCTTTTATGACTGACAATGACTCGGTGTGGTAACTGTCCAACTATCATCTCGATTGATGATAATAAATATGGTGAATGTATCCTGACAGATAGTATTTATTGTCAGAAATGCTGGCAAATACACATGAAGACATGCCTTGTTTGCGGGAACTGCTGTGGATGAGATGACAAACCAGGAGGTTAAATGCTGAAAATAACGGTTATAGACAAGGATAGCAAAGAAATCTACATGGTTGAATACCCTGATGTTTCAGAGAATAAGCGTATCGAGGACGTGATTTACAAGGCCATTGGAGACGCTATAGCTGCAATTAAGAAGATAACGTCCCCAGCGCCTGTAAATTCATATGCCGCTAAAATCCATGAAGCAGCGAATCAAGTTAATGGGGTTTCTGACTGGTCGGGGGACGTACAAATAAGTGTTCAGTTGAAGTCTTACCAGGCCAAAGATTTTGGGAATTGTTCCCTCTCTATCTGTCAGATTTCAGACACAATACGGACTGATCGCGGCGTGGCCAACCGCAAATAGTGTCAATTTTCTGACACTATTTATTATAATATTCAAATGGCTGTATATCGGCCAAATGCTGCTAACGGGAGGCTGGGGCATTGTCGAAACGAGTGATAAGATATTTCACCTACGACCGCGTATCAAATATCCGCCTTATGCTGGATAATGCACATCAGAAATATAACAATGAAATTGACTTTGAATATGATGCCTCAACTGCAGAAGGGCAAATAGCACAGCAGCTAGCCGCCGCCTCAAACTGTCTGGACTGCGCACTGTTTCTGCTTAAAAATAACGAATTTTAAAATGACTAGTAAACGCTTGTTATGTACAGACTGCCGAAAATATACCGGCTGCAAAGAACTCTGCGTTCATGTAGAACAAGAGCTCCTTGCGTTAGATAGCGCTGATTATTACATAGAATTTAACGACAGTATAATCACAACAGACTACAAGATAATCCTTGCTGAAATCGCCGAAGGGCAACAGTGGAAGCGGCGAGTGACCATCGAAAATATCAGAACGATAAAAGATATACGCCTCCGCGCGATCACAGTCATGCTGTTTTCCGGTATGCCAGTCAAGCAGATTTCCAAGATTCTGAATATATCGATATCGACTCTATACAGGATTATTCGTAACAATGGCCAGCCGTGTATTTGTTGTATGATGGCGGAACTTGAGCTGCCAGCAATTATCTCAGGCAAATAGACCCTTCAGACAGACATCAATAAACTTCGTCGTGAGAACCTATGTTGAGCAGATGTACTGTGTCGCCGGATAGAGTGAAGATGATGCGGATATCTGGAGCTGCAGAGCAGGAATATAAACCTTTGAGGTTGCCGACCAAAGCGTGAGTTTTCAAAGAAGGTGTAAAAGGATTCTCCTGCAGCAAATCGAAAGTTACAGATATTTTTTCGTTCAGCGACGGAAGTCTTTTTAATAGCTTCCCAAGTTTTCTCAGAAAAGGTTTGTCGGCGTCAAGATTAAGCATCTTCAGAAACCGACGCAAGGGCAGCCGTTATCAACTCTTTGGAATTTTTAAAGACAAACTTCTCAGTATTGGCTTCAGCAGCAAGCGTCTCCTCGACAAATGCCTTATGCTTGCGTTCTCTCTCGGCAAGATAAGCGATAAAGCCAGCGGCCTCTTTGACACGCTCCGGTGACAACTCAGTCAACATCTCGATGATACGTTCGATGTCGGGTGTCCTTTCGCCGACTACCGCCGGGGCAGTCTCAATAGCTGATGAGGCAGTCTCTGTAATCGTCTCGCTCATAAAGATAATATAGCATTGCCTGATAGAAACTGTAAACCATGTCACGTCATGCGAATAGGAAACCGGCGTGTATGCTGGGATTCCGGGGATTTATGCGAATATTTGACTATATATAGGGGCAATCGTCCCCACAAATAAAACAGGCAAAACCGGAGGTGCTGATCATGGCCATGACATCAAGCAAAGAAGTATTCGTACCCAGCAGCACAACAACGCCAGGAACACCGCATCTGACTGAAAAATCCCGACCTAACTCAGATGTCCCGGGCGGCGATGAGGCAAAAACCACAGGTATGACAAAGAAGAAGTGCTAGCTCTACCCTGCTTAAAAGGTCTAAAGTAGACTTTTTTAGACCTTTTAAGTGGGCGGTTCAGGGCAAAGACCCGCATAGAAAGCCGGTCTTGCCTTCTACAGACGACCTGAAAGCGGAGAAAAACAGACAAAAATAGACCTCTAAACGGTCTAAATTAGTCTAAATCAGACAATGAATGGGCGCAAAAGGTGATAAGAAAACAGGTGGACGACCAAAGGGGGCTAAGAATAAGCGCACCCTTGAGCTTGAAAACAAACTCAGGGAGGCGGGCTTTGACCCTGTGTCTATCCTTGTTGATATGGCAGTCGATACTAAGACTGACGACTGGTTACGCGCTAAAATCTGCCTCGATGCGCTGCAATACCTCTTCCCTAAGCGCCGGGCGGTGGACAGCGCCGTCACCGTTGACGGTCATATCGAAACGTGGGAAGACAGAATTCTCAACGTTAATCGTGCTAACGAGCATGGAGAGACCGACGACCAAGCGTGACCAGGCATTAGAGATAGAGAGACGGCTGAAGACAGATTACGCCTACTTTGCCTCACGTTGTCTCTATATCCAGACAACTACCGGCAAGCGCGTCCACCTGCACCTCAACGAGATACAGTTGTTGCTTGATGGTATAATCGCCGACATTAAAGGCGCGGGCAGGCTGGTCAGACTGATAATCCTAAAGGCGCGGCGTGAGGGCATCAGCACATGGGCGGCTGGACGGCTCTACTGGCACTGCACAACACAGAGTAACAGACATGCGGCCCTCATAACGCATGAGCCGGACGCCACGGCAGCCGTGTTTGGCATGATCCGGCGTATGTATGATTACCATCCAGAGGTTATCAAACCGGTAACTCGATATAACTCCATGCGTAAGCTCGATTTTAATAAGCCTGTCGGCCCGGGCGGCCTTGACAGTTCTATTGTTGTCGGCACGGCTGACAAGGCTGACTTTGGCAGCGGGCAGCTTTTACATTATCTGCACCTTTCAGAGGTAGCCAAGTGGTCTGCGGGAAAGGCACGAAGCGTCTTAACATCGGTTTTACAGGCTGTCCCCAAGGAGGTCACCACTGACACTGAGGTCATTTTAGAAAGTACGGCAAAAGGCTTAGGCGGTGAGTTCTATGATTACTACATCATGTCAAGATATAAGTACGAGATATACATAGACAGCGGCAAACCCAAGTTCAGATGCCGTATTGACTATAAGGCCGACCCAGACAACCAATACTCATCTGTGTTTATCCCATGGTTCGCGTTTGATAAGTACCGTGTCGATTCTCACAATCTCGATACCGCTGACTTGACCGGTGACGAACGAGCTATCATGCAGACACATAACCTTGACCTGTCACACATCGCATGGCGGCGTAAGTGCATATCCAACGACTGTAAAGGCAGCATCGATACATTCCACCAGGAATACCCAAGCAACGACATAGAGGCGTTTCTGACTTCTGGCCGTTCCGTGTTTGACAATGTCAAAGTCATGGCTCTCATGGAGAGTGCGCAAGAGCCGGACAAGGGGCGGTATGAGATTGCCGCGTCTACCGGAACTACTGTCCCAAATGCGGTAGGCCGCTTAAAGATATGGGAGAATTCATGGCCGGGGCACTCGTATGTGATAGGCGCCGATGTTGCAGAGGGGCTTGAGCACGGCGATTACTCAGCGGCGGTAGTCATACATCATATCACGGGCAAACAGGTTGCACAGTGGCACGGGCACTGCGACCCTGATATATTCGCACGTGTGCTGTATCACCTGGGCCTGATGTACAACACGGCGTATCTTGTGCCGGAGCGCAATAATCACGGCATGGCAGTTGTGATGTCGCTGACTAAGACGCTTCTTTACCCTCTTGCAAAGATATGGACAGAGCGGCATATAGAGCCGCCGAACAGACCGCTTCCCCGCTATGGCTGGCTTACTACGACGGCCAGTAAACCGGCGTTGATAGATAATCTGATTATGGAGTTTCGGGATGATACACACGGTCTGGTCTCAAGAGAGATATTCCTTGAGATGTTGACATATGTCCAGGACGAACAGGGGAGGTTCGGGGCACAGCAGGGCAGGCATGATGACCTGATTATGGCGGCGGCAATCGCTAAGTACACGAGGACAAAAATAACATTGCCTGCATCGGCAGGTAAACCCTATACAGCGCCTGTTAATAATATCGAGGCGCATTTTTAGGAGGCAGCCCTATGGAAACAAACATGTTTAAACTTGATGAAACAGATATTCAAATCGATGATACACCGCTGTTACCACCCGGATATATGGAATCGGCAGCAACCCAAGCAACCCAGAAGGACAGCGCTGTAGGCGTGGATGGAGGGCAAGCGGCAAACCTGCGGCCTGTGGAAACCGCTGTTTCTGCCGCCCCGGTAACGCCGGTAATGCCGGTAACTAATATAGACATGTCACAGTATATATCGAAAGAGGAGCACCAGCAGGAGATACAAAATGCGCTAAGGGCGCTTGAGGACAAGTACAAGAGCGCGGCGGCACAGCCGCTTGGTGACTGGAAAGAAAAGAGTTCATTTCTGAAAACACAGGTGCCGGATGCCTACAACGATGTAGTAGCCATGATAGAGGCGGCCATAAATACGAGATTTGCCGAGATAGAGCCATTAAAGAAGGGTCTTAACCAGGTGCAGGCAGCAGCGGCAGAACAGAACATGCAGCAGTTAGTAGCGGCAACCACTAAACATCTCGAGGCATACGGGGTAAAAGACTTTGATGTAATGAGCCTGGACAAAGACCCGAATTTTCAGAAGTTCGTTACACAGGAAAATCCAGAAAGCGGCCTGACATACAAGCAGATACTCTATAACGCCCAGAATAAAGGCAAGGCCGATATAGCAGCAAAGGTATTCGCCACATATCTCAGGCAAACAAACCCCGACGCCCGCGACGTAAATAACTATATCGGGATTAAGGGCAGCGTTAAAACCGAAGTGCCGTCTCCGGAGGACGCAAAACTATACACAGAAAAACAGGTTCAAGACTTTTACCGGAACAAGGCCGCTGGTAAATTCTCAAAGAACGCAGAGCATTTGAAATGGGCGGCGTCTGAAGAGAAAAGGATAGCAAAGGCCTATAACGAAGGCAGGATAATAAGTGGCTGAGAAATATGAGCAGTTAGGGCCGCCGAAGGATATGAATCTGCTGGACGATGTAGTGCCGTCGCAATTGGCGGGGCTGATACAGAAGTCCTTTGCTGAATCAAAACTACTGCGGGCGCCGATAGACAAGATTATTATCGACGCGGAACGAGCGGTAAGCGGTGAATATGACCCTAATAAACTATCAATGATAGCGCAGTTGAAAGGATCGACGAGTTTTGTCGAATTAACCGGAGCTATATGCCGCATGGCCCGTGCGATACTAATAGACGTCCTGTTTCAGCCGGGCAAGCAAATGTGGGAAATCAAGGGTTTACCGGTACCGCAGCCGGATTATGAGACAAAGACCGCGTTGATAGATACGGCGCATATCAGAATGAAACTTGGTGGATTACACCCCGGCCACCACGACAAGGTAAAAGATGTCCTTGAAGACTATATCCTGCCGATCATGCAAAAAGTTGCTGAGGCACATGTCAGGGAAACAACGGCTGCCGCAGTAGAGGAAGTCTCCAATATCATAGAAGACCAGTTGGTAGAGGGTGGGTTCTATACGGCCATCGAGGAGTTTTTGGATTACTTCGTCAAGTACCCGGCTGCGTTTATAAAGGGGCCGGTGTTTGTTAAAGACAAGGCGATGAATTGGGTGGATGACAGATCAGGCGAGAGGCAGTTAAAAGGCATAGAAAAGACTATGCCGATTTATAAGGCGGTACATCCAAAAGATATATTCCCCGCGCCGGACTCGATAAGCATAGACGACAGTTGGCTCATCCACCGAGAGTCATTGTTACCGGGCGACTTGTAT
>JAMOAZ010000071.1:0-9626 GCA_039908505.1 Nitrospirota bacterium | reverse complement strand
GCGATACACACTCATACCACACCGCCTCTCCTCCCTTCGCTTTTTTAGGATTGACACAGTTCGTTAAACAGTCTCTAAAATAACTATATCATCCTGAGCTTGGGGTCCATACCTGTATTTACAAAACAAGGCTCATACTGTTATGCTTAACATGTTTCTGAACCGAAATCTTATAATCAGGGGATATTTTTAAGCACTTACTAATAGGGTTACAGGATGAAAGATATAAACATTACATTCTGGGGACGGGTGTCCCTGACTGCCTTTGTGGTTCTTACGGGGATTTATGTATTAACCGGTTATGCGGCTGCTGCTGTGTGTTCAGATAATGACGGCAAGACGTTTTCCTTTATCGTCTTTGGCGATAGCAGGGGAGCGCATTATGGAGTAAGTCCGATTTTAAAAAAACTTATTCAATCCATGACTGAGCATGTCGAGGGCGATAAGCCAGCCCCGTCGTTTGCGGTATTTCTTGGAGATGCTGCATACCATGGAGGCAGGGACAATCTCAAAGAGTGGGAGGAAATCACAAGCGCCCTCACAACGAAAATTCCGGTGCTTTTCGTAAAAGGAAATCATGATATATATGGTAAATTAAATGGTTATTCTTATGACGGAGAGTTTCAGGAGTTCCAGCGTGAGAGATTAGACTCTGGTGTAACCATTAACAGCCTCTGTGTCCAAAGACCCCAGGGCGACGGCTATTCAGGCTTTTCTTTTATGTGGAATGGTTCGCTTTTTATTATTCTGGATACATATGATATGCAGATGCCAAATGGCCAGCGTAATGGATGGATAAGCCCGAGGCAGATGAAAATGCTTGCCTCTGCGCTCAATAGCAATACCGCGGCGCGGCATAAATTCGTATTCACACATACACCGGCATTCGACAACGGCATACACGGCAACATCACTCAGCCCCAGTACCTTGGTTCATGGAGCCACAGCTTTATGGATATGTGGAAGATAATCGACAAACACCGCGTGGATATAGTATTCTCCGCTCATAACCACTACTATGCCCGCAAAAAAATCGACTCAACCGTTGCACCGGAGTGGAAAAATGGTGTCTTACAGGTAATTACGGGCGGGGCAGGAGCGCCTTTATACGACCCTGAAAGCTGCGTAGGCGGTATCTGCTTTAAGTACGACACACCCCCTAATATAGGGAAAACATACCACTTTATAATAGTCACAGTGGCCGCAAATGGCTTGTCATACAAGGTATATGACCTCGATAATAAACTGGTCGAGGAGTATGTTATATCAACCGTTGAAAGAGAGCGAGGAGGTACCATGCGATGAATATGACTGCCATATGGCTGCACGGGCATCTGATAATAAATCATATACCAATGCTGTGGGCGGTGTTTGCCTTTATTTTATATTACTATGGGACGATTATAAAAAATAGCGACATACAGAAGGCGGCGCTGCTGGGTTTTGCAGTTACGGCAGCGCTGACATGGTGTGTGTTTCGCACAGGAGAGATTGCCGCCAGCTATGTGGCGGGCCTGCCACTGCTGTCCTTAGATTATCTCTACGAGCATGAGCAATGGGCAGAGAAGTCGGCATGGGCAATTTATGCTGCCGGTGGGATTGCCTTTGTCGGAGCAGTAAAGATATGGCTGAGGAGACAGCTTCACGGGTTATTTTTCATCTTTTTTTCAATTGCAGCGGTTGCGGCCATATCGCTCTCAGCGATAACATCAGATATTGGCTCAAAGATTGCTAATTCGGCACTCAGGCCAAATTCCAAATTAATTAAGTCATTAAACTATTCAGATTACAAGGAACAGAGGAAAAAAAGCGGCACACTTCAATCAGATAAGACCCCGGTATCTAATGAACTGACCATTAAGCCAGCCGTTACAGAAAAGTCGAACACTTCGGACACTGATAATCTGACAACTGCCACGCCCGTACAAAATGCTGAATGAATAATTGGATAGATATATCAATAGAGAATAAAAACGGAATGACCGTCTGGCCTGGAGACCCTGAGTTTTCGTTGAAGCGTATCCATGAGATTGACAAGGGAGACATCCTAAACCTGTCGCTTATTACAATGACCTCACACACGGGGACGCATATGGACGCCCCTCTGCACTGGATAAGAGACGGCAAATCCATAGATGAGATGCCAATAACTATTACAGCAGGCCCGGCGCGCGTAATAGAGATAAAAGACCACGAATCGATAAAGGTATCGGAACTAAAAGACTATGTGCTGAAAAAAGGACAGAGGATACTCTTCAAGACTCGCAACTCCCACAAAGACAAATTCACCGAGGACTTCGTATATATCTCTGTTGAGGCTGCTGAGCTCATAGCACAGACAGGAGTGCTGATGGTAGGGATTGACGCCCTGTCAGTAGGCGGTTTTCATGCCGATGGAAAGTTGATCCATACAACGCTGCTTGAGGCCGGGGTATGGATAATCGAGGGGCTTGACCTGTCACAGGTCGAGGCAGGCGACTATGAGCTTATTTGCCTGCCTCTGAAACTAACAGGCTGCGACGGCGCCCCCTCAAGGGCTATCATAAGGAAACTGGCCGAATAGAACTACGGCTGCGGGAATATTTTCCTGCATAAAATCATGTAGGAAAATAATGCCGTTTTTTTGACACCGTTTTTGACACCCTTTCTTGCATCAAATCCCGAAATACACACTGGCATCAACCCTCATGTCTGGAATATCGCCAGTTCTATTGATAACATTGAGCTGGCATATTAATTGCAACATAATATCAAATTCCTGAAGGAACATTGGAGGTAGTAGAATATGAGAGTTAAGAATTTGACAGTGGTAGTTTTTATAAGTGTGGTGGTTGCGTTGGTGGTGTTTTCTGTATTCAGGGGGATGGAGTTTCGTGTTCTTTTCAACCCTGATGCGTTTATTATTGTTGTTGGGGGCACAGTCATTGGTATGATGTTAGGATTCCCGCTTGAGAGATTGAAAGCAACGTATAGAGAAATCGTCAACTCATTCAAAGACAAGGCCACAAAGGAATCTCTTATTGAAGAGATACTGCGTCTGGCAAGGATAAACAGGAATTCCGGCATCAGGTCATTTGAGAAAAGCATCGACACCATCGAGAATGATTTCCTGAGATTCGGTGCAAATCTGATTGTTAATAACTACAATGAAAAAACAATCAAAGAAATCATGGAACGTGAGATGGCCTCACGGATTATAAACCAGACTTTCAGCCAAAACGTGTTGAGAACGCTTGCCCGTCTGATGCCGTCACTTGGATTAGCAGGGACAGTTGTAACTCTAATAAAGATGTTTAAGGATTTTAACTCCGTAGAGACACTTGCCCCACTGATGGCAGTTGCACTTATGTCTACATTTTATGGCGTGGTGCTGGCAAATCTGGCAGCCCTTCCGCTTTGTGCAAAACTCAAGGAGGACTCCATCAAATCAGGCTCCCTGATGATAATCGCAATTGAGGGCATTGCAGCGGTTTGCAATATTGAACACCCGACGAAGATAAAAGAGCGCCTCACAGGATACGAGCGGGAAGCTGCTCTGTTAAACGCTCCGCAGCCGACATTTTTAGGACGCCGTTATAAGACAGCACAGGCAGGCGGCGTAAGATAATGAACGATTCATACAGAAAATTAGTTGAGCACTCCAGCTCAGAAGCTGAGGACAATCTGTGGCTCATAACAATGACCGACCTGATGTCTCTGCTGTTGGTGTGCTTTCTGATGTTTTTTGTTATAACGAAAAGACAAGAGAAATCGGCTGAAAAGGTTCAGCAGCAGCCAGTTGTCAATCACCAGTCTGTTGAGATGGAAACGGCATCCAAAGAGGCCCCTGTTACATCTGTTACTGCGGCTGAGATGACAGCATCAGAGACCTCAGTGCCAGAGAGCCAGAGCACTGAACCCGCAAGCAAGGTTATAGTGACAGAGAGCCAGATTATTGACCAGGCCCCAACTGCTGATAAAACGGCAGCCGCTGACCCTGCCCCGGAGCTTGATGCAGTTATCAGGGCGCAAAGACTTGAAAATGATGTCACAGTTACCACTGCTGACAAAGGCATAGTGTTAACAATGAGGGAAAATGTAACCTTTGTGCCAGCCAGTGCGGTTATACTAAAGAAGTCGATGCCAGTTTTAGATAAAGTCTCAGAACTGATAAAGCGCCATCCATCGTATGTTATAGAAATAGATGGACACACAGACAACTCCCCTATCAACTCGCCGCTATATCCATCAAACTGGGAGCTGTCAACTGCAAGGGCAACGAGTGTATTACAGTATTTTATAAAAGTAAAAGGTGTTGATCCATCGGGGTTTACAGTAAAAGGTAATGGTGACAGCCGTCCGATAGCGCCAAACGATACTCCACAACACAGGGCTTTGAACAGGCGCGTAGAAATAAGGATTAAGGAGAAAACAATATAATGTTACAGGAGGACTTTATATTATGGCAGTAAGTATCGAAAAAATAACATCTAAGTCTATTCTAACAAGAAGTGGAATTGATGGGATAGACTACTGTGTAAATCCGTACATGGGGTGTATGCACGGGTGTTTATATTGCTATGCGATGTTTATGAAAAAGTACACCGGTCATGGTGAGGACTGGGGAGCATTCGTGGACATAAAGACAAATGCGGCAACTGTGTTGAGAAAACAGCTCCACAGCGCAAAACGCGGCAACGTCATCATAAGTTCGGTAACAGACCCGTACCAGCCGGTTGAGGCCCGTTACAAGGTGACAAGGCAGTGCCTTGAGGCGTTGCTTGAGTATCAGTACCCGGTAGAGGTATTGACGAAGTCGCCGCTTATCCTGCGCGATACAGACCTTCTCAGCCAGTTTGAAGACGCTGAGGTAGGGATATCAATTACCACAGAAAACGACAGGATAAGGCGTGCATTTGAGCCGAAGACTGCCCCGATAGCAGTGCGAATCCGGACGCTTAAGGCACTGCGCGAAAAAGGGATTAAGACGTATGTATTTATTGGCCCGGTGCTTCCAATGGAACCAGAGGAGCTGGCGGCAAAGATTGGCCCGTATGCGGATTATGTCTTAATTGACAGAATGAACTACACGTCAAAGACAGTGAAGATATACAAGGATTTAAACTTGACCCAGTGGCTTGAAAAAGGATTTACAGAAAATGTCATCCTGAGGCTGAAAGACGCCCTCGGTACAAAGGCCATTGAAGTAAGAGGGGCACGCGCTGCAAGTACGTGCCGCTGCGCATAGCTTTAACCTCCTCCCACAATTAACATAAAAGGATTCCTGCGAAAGCGGGAATCCGAATTTTTTCAAAAACAGAATTTTTCGCAGAAGGCGGCCTTTAGTGCGCTCACATCCCTGTCAACTTTTTGATAAACGCCTCTGCGGCTTTCATCTCTTCCTTGACGGTGTCAGCCCCAACTATCAGTCCACGATAATAACCCGCGATATGCAATGTATCATATAACCTATCGAATTCCCTGATTAGTTTTCCGTTATTTACAGACAGATACTTTTTTAGAGCCGCAATATACCCGTCAACAGACTTAGGCAGTTCCTTGCGCGTAATACCCTTCTTTATAAGGGCCTCGTTAATCGCTTCGAGAATGGCAAGATACGCCGTACCAAAGGCCTCCCTGACGGGCTTCTTTTCAATGTAGATGTTGTCCTCTATCGGCGTATTCCCCAGTATGCTACGGGCATTTTCAAGATAATACATTGGTTCGTGTTCTTTCGGTATCTTCTTTGGCATGATTTTATTATATAATGTGACACGGTGTTTCGTCAAGTTTCTTGAGTTCTTTCAGCAGCGCAACTGCCTCCTCAGGAGTAGTTTTATTTATGTCAATCTTCGATAGTCTTTGAACGACTGGATGGACAATAAGCGAGGAAAACAGGTCAAGTTGTGCAGCGGGTTTTCGTTTTTTACGAATAGTAAATCTGGTATCGACTGAGCGGCCCTCATCGGGGGTGTCCTTTTTTTCAAGTTCGGCAAGAATATCCTTCGACCTGCCTATAATACCGTCTGGCAGCCCTGCAAGTCTTGCCACCTGTATCCCATAGCTCTTGTCGGCTGAGCCTTTGACTATTTTTCTGACAAAGATTATCTCATCGCCCCACTCTTTTACCGAGACATTGTAGTTTTTGACCCCGCGCGTGGTTAAAGCCAGTTCAGTTAACTCGTTATAATGGGTAGCAAAGAGTGTCCTTGCGCCAACTTCATTTGCAATATACTCAGCAACTGCCCACGCAATACTGATGCCGTCAAATGTGCTTGTCCCCCTACCCACTTCGTCAAGTATTATAAGGCTTTTCTGAGTCGCGTTATTTATAATATTCGATGTCTCTATCATCTCTACCATGAATGTACTCTGACCCATTGAAAGATAATCGGACGCCCCGATTCGGGTAAAAATCCTGTCAACGATGCCAATTTCCGCCGCCTCAGCCGGTACAAATGAACCCATCTGCGCCATCAGCACAATCAGCGCCGTCTGACGCATGAAAGTGGATTTCCCAGCCATGTTCGGGCCTGTTATAATATGGAGTTTTTCCTCGTCGAGGTCTAGATATGTGTCGTTTGGGATAAAACGCTCAACCGTACTGGAGCGCTCAATTACGGGATGCCGCCCTTCAACAATGCGTATCTCTCCAGCAGCGGTTACTACAGGTTTGACATACCTGTTTTTCCTTGCAGTAACGGCCAATGCCTGTATGTAGTCCAGCGCTGCAACTGCCTGAGCTGTCTCTCTCAGTTCGTTGGCATAGTAGAGCGCCTTATCAAGTAAATCCTTAAAACACTTGTACTCGAGGTTCTTTAGTTTTTCCTCGGCGCCAAGAATCTTATCTTCGTAGTCCTTTATCTCCGGCGTTACGTAGCGTTCGGCATTTGTGAGGGTTTGTTTCCTTATATAATGGGCAGGAACGAGGTGGAGGTTCATCTTCGTTACCTCAATATAATAGCCAAAGACTTTGTTATAGGCTATCTTCAGGGAGTTTATCCCGGTAGCGGTACGCTCTTTACCCTCGAGTTCTGTCAGATATGTCTTTCCATTTGTTGACAACCGCCTTAGTTCATCTATTTCTTTGTTAAAACCATCCCTGATTATCCAGCCGTCTTTTACTGTATTGGGTGGGGTATCAACGATAGAATCATTTATCAATTGTATTAAAGATGTAAAATCGGTTATCAAATCAGAAACGGCACATAAATAGACATTATCGGCAGACTTCAGGATTGCCTTCAGCTCCGGCATTGTCTCAACAGAGGTCTTTATGGCAATTAAGTCCCTCGCCGTAGCGGTTCCTTTGGTAAGCCTTGATGTGAGGCGCTCGACATCCTGAACTATTCTTAGTCTGGTTCTGAGTTCGTCTCTGAGCTTGAAGTCTGTGAACAGGTACTCAACGGCATCGAGTCTTTGCCGTATATCGTTCTTGTCGATAAGGGGTTTTATAATATTCTCACGCATGAATCTTGCCCCCATCGGCGTGAGTGTCTCATCCAGCACAGAGATAAGCGTTCCCTCAGTTGAGGAGTCCTTGAGGCTGTTTACAAGCTCAAGATTCCTTATCGCCGCCATATCCAAAAACATGAAGGCGTGGTTATTTAGTGTTCTGATCTTACTGAACTCCAGACCGGTCTTTTGTGTCTCAATCAGATATGAAAGCAGCCCTCCGGCAGCTCGAACCGCCGCAGGCTTGTCCTCACAGCCAAATCCCTCAAGCGTTGAGACCTTAAAGAAATTAAGCGCTGTCCTATATGCCTCACTGTGGTCAAAGCAGTAGTCGTCATAATAGGATGTAAAGTAGTTCTTTAGGATTGATGAGTAGTGTATGTCCTGCTTCAGTGATTGCGGACACAGGATTTCTCTAACTCCGAAGCGGTGTATCTCGTCTGAGATTGACTCAGATGTCTCATAAACAATGAACTGACCAGTCGATATATCAGCAATGGCAATGCCACAGACGCTGGCAGTGGGAAGAAAGCTCATAATAAAGGTATTTTCTTTGGGATTGTCCGGTTCGTATGTGCCTGGGGTGGCAACCCTTGTAACCTCGCGCCTTACGATGCCTTTTGCCAGAGCGGCGTCTTCGGTCTGTTCACACACAGCAACCTTGTATCCTGCATTGACAAGTTTTTTCAGATAAGCATCGGCGGCAAAATACGGCACTCCACACATGGGCACAGGGTCTTTCTTTGTCTTGTTTCTGGCAGTGAGTGCGATTTGCAGTACCTTTGAGGCAATAATGGCGTCCTCACCAAACATCTCATAAAAATCACCAAGCCGAAAAAATAGTATGGCATCAGGATATGCCTTCTTTATCTCCCCGTGCTGCTTCATAACCGGGGTTGTCTCAATTAGTTTCTCAATAGAATCGCTCATATTAATGTTAACCGCAATTTAGGGTTTCCCGGCTGCAACAAGGCTTAAGTAAACAGAACCATTAACCGCTTCACCATAATATATCACAAAACGGCTGTGACACGCAAATTTAGAACATGGCAAACGCACTATCGGTTGAAAGGCCGCCGGTTGCTGAGATATAACAACCTACAATATGAAGAAATATTCAAGCTTAATAACTGTTTAAAGACAAAGCATAAACAATGCTTATAAACATATTTTATAAACTTATAAATATATATTATTTGACATTTCTACCCCCCACCATACTACAACTAGTCTTGCTAATATTTGAATTCTAATTTACACATGGAGGGAGTTATGATGATTTTGGAACTAAGTAAAAGGGTAGTCTCTATTGTAGTTTTGTTGTTATCTGTCTTTTGTCTCAGCGCGTTATCGTCGGCGAATGTCTCTGATGTTTCTAACACTGAGAATAATGCCCGTATTGCAGAGTCATTCGGGAAGCTGCCGATTACCTTTGAGTCAAACGATGGACAGACAGACCCAAAGGTCAAATACTTTGCCAGAGGGCAGGGTTATACCCTTTTTATGACGCCGCAGGAGTTTGTGCTGAGTTTGGCAGCCCCTGATAAGAAATCCGTGAAAGACAAACTTCACTCTCCAAAGCATGTTCTGAGCAGAGGAAACATGAAAACCTCCGCTATTGTCATAAAATTTGTTAATCCAAACCCTGACGCTCGGACAATAACCGGCATCGACGAGCTTCCCGGGAAATCCAACTATTTTCTTGGGAACGACCCTGAAAAATGGCGAACAAATGTGCCGACGTATGAAAAGGTTAAATACGAGAGTATATATCGCGGAGTTGACCTCGTTGTTTACGGCAATCAACGGCAGATAGAATACGATTTTGTTGTAGCTCCTCATGCTGACTACAATCAGATAGCCCTCAAGGTCGATGGGGCGAAGAAAGTAAACGTTGATAAAGAAGGCAACTTGATAATCGCCGCAAAGGGTGGCAAGATGGTCATGCACAAGCCACTCGTTTATCAGAAAGTCGATGGCGTAAAAAATGAAATTAATGGCAAGTATGCTGTTGGTAAAGGCAATCTCGTGACTTTCAAGGTTGACGATTATTACGAAGACAGAGAATTAGTAATTGATCCTGTCCTTGTATACTCTACGTATCTTGGTGGTGAAAATTATGTGTAATGACCACGATAAGGTCTGACAGTGCAGCAAAAATCTCCCGCCATTGATTGTAAGACAATCTCAGG
>JAMOAZ010000070.1:0-9929 GCA_039908505.1 Nitrospirota bacterium | reverse complement strand
AACACAAAGGAAAGAGTGCGCTCCATCGTGGCTTGGCCCTGGATTATTAGTTCATCATTGATTTAGAAATGGAATAAGGTGAATATAGATTTGAACTTAAGTATCTTAAATACATCATTTGACCGGTGTTGTTTTAACCCTTTTCTTAATATATCAAGAATCGCCGCAATTATTTTGTCGGTTTTGCGTCGCTTCTTTTCTTGTTCATCAGCATCAGGGAACTGTTTTACTTTGAACTCAACTAATCCATCCTCTTTTTCAGAGACCTCTGCTGCGTATCCTTTTTTCGGGACGCCCGGTAAGCTGCCGTCAAGTTTTCCGTCTTCATCTTGAATCCAAAATTTTGTTGACGTACTCCGTCCTCCTGTGGTCTGGTTTTATACCGCTAATGCGGCTATTTTGCCCTGCCTGATGATAGTGCGCTGAAAAACTAACCACCATAGCAGCGCTATTGACAATATAATAACACAATATGTATCATTAGTCAAGCAAAATGTTTTGTGTTATTTCTACGGGTCATGTTTTTATTTCTACGTAGAACTTCCCGATAATTAAGATAACGAACCTATGACAGAACTTCGTTAAAATGCTACAATACATGTGTAGGTCGAAGTCTGGAGGCAATATAAATGAGCGACAAGACATACCGAAACTGGCGTTATCGCGGGCAGCCTCGCTGTCGGGCTTACAGCCAAAATCTGAGGAAACTATGACAACGCTGCACAAATACGCTGAGGACATTATCGACTGCTCGATAGACATGATCATCGCCGTCGATATGGACAGGACAATCATAGAGTTTAACAGGGCTGCCGAGGCAATCTTCGGTTACGAGTCCCATGAGGTGATGGGCAGGAAGGCAGATACTTTGTATGATGACCCGTCCGAGGGGCTCAACATATATAAGTCACTCACAGAGACAGGCAGCTATCGCGGTATCATAGCGAACAAGAGAAAAAACGGAGATAGGTTTATGGCCTATCTCTCAGCCTCCACACTTAGAGATAGTGACGGCAATCCTGTCGGCTTCATGGGCATATCCCGCGACATAACAGAACAAAGAAAGACAGAAGAGGCCGTTGTTGCATCAGAAAAGAGGTACCGCACCCTCGTTGAGAACATGAACGAGTTCGTCGCCGAGATTGACCTCTCAGGGCAATTGCATTTTATAAATAAGTATTTCTCTGAAAGCACAGGGTATAATCCTGAAGACTTAGCCAATTCGAATTTCTATTCATTCATCCATCCTGACGACATCTCCGGATTATCTGCACAGTGCCTGAAGACCATGACCAAGAGCGTGCAGGGCTGTGAATTCAGGTTCAGAAAAAAAGATGGCTCATACATTAATCTTCTCACGAATGCCGACCCCGTCTATGATTACATGGGCAGGCTGAGGTCTGTAATTTTCGTGTCATTTGACATTACGGAGATGAAAACCGTTGAAGAACAGATGAAAACGGCCAGAGATACAGCAGAGGCAGCCAACGCCGCAAAGAGCGAATTCCTCGCCAACATGAGCCACGAGCTGCGCACCCCGATGAACGGGATAATTGGAATGGCAGAGCTGCTCCTTGACACCCCGCTAAACAAAGAGCAGAGAAAGTACCTGTCGATGCTGAGAGAATCAGCCACCTCACTTTTGGCGCTTTTAAACGGGATTCTGGATTTCTCGAAAATAGAGGCTGGTAAGCTGGAACTTGAGGAGATTGATTTCGATATCCGCGACGTAATCGACCAGGCCGTTGAGTCCCTGAGCGTACAGGCTCAAAAAAAGGGAATCCTGTTTTTGTCACATATTGCCGCAGACATACCGCTTATGCTCAGGGGAGACCCCGTTCGCCTTAAACAGATCATCGTCAATCTGGCAGGTAATGCCCTCAAGTTTACTGAAAAAGGTGAAGTTAGTATCCGGCTTGAGACATGTCCCTCGTCCAGCGTCAATAGCGTGAATAGCATGAATAAGGAGGCGGCACTTCGCGTCCGTGTCTCTGACACCGGCCCCGGTATTCCAAAAGACAAGGCAGATAAAATCTTCGAGAGCTTTGTGCAAGTAGATGGCTCTACCACGAGGAAATACGGCGGCACGGGCCTGGGTCTTACTATAACGAAAAAACTGATAACCCTTATGCAGGGCGATATAAAAGTTGTAAGCGAAGAGGGCAAGGGCAGCACCTTTGACCTCAATGTACTGCTGAAAAAGGCAGTACAGCCGCCCCCACCGGCTCATAGCATAATAGCAAAACTCACCGGCAAGCGAATCCTGCTGATAGAGGGGCACGACCTAAGCAGGACAATCATCAGGGAGATGTCTGAGGCCGCAGGGATGAAAGTCTCAGTGGCAAAAGACGCCAAAACCATACTCGACACCATAGAAAAAGCGGCAGAGGCAAGCGAACCCTTCGACATAATACTCCTTGATGCCGGGATTGCCGACATGGAGCCAGATGACCTGACAGAACTGATAAAGACCGACCCACTGACGTTTGAGGCAGAGGTAATCCTGATGGTCTATGGGCAGGACAAAGCCGCTGAGACACGCTGGAAGGAACTCAAAGCGTGGGGCTCGCTCTCAAAACCAATAAAACGCTCCATGCTGTATGATTCCATACACCTGGCATTGGGCGGGTTCTTAAGCGAGACCTCAGTGGCAAAACCATGTTACTCCAGCGCATCGGCAGCGAAAAAGAGCTACTACAAGATACTCCTTGCCGAGGATAATATCGTCAATCAGGAACTTGCCATCGGCTTAATAGAGAAAAACGGTCACACCGTATCAGTAGCGAACACCGGCAAAGAGGCCATCGATGCCCTTGTAAAGGAACCATTTGATGTCGTGCTGATGGACGTGGAAATGCCTCAGATGAACGGCCTCGAGGCAACGCGCTATATTAGAGATTCAAAATCCGGTAAGTTCAACCCAAACATACCTATAATAGCCATGACTGCAAACGCATTTAATGATGACAAGGAGCGTTGTCTTAGCTCCGGTATGAATGACTATATATCAAAGCCTATATCGATGGTCCAATTGATTGAGGTAATTGAGCGTACAATGGACAGAATCCCCCCGCAGGCATCGCCCCCCACGCCTGTAGTTATAAAGAGCGTTGTCTTTGACAAAGAAGAACTGTTTAACAGGCTCGACGACGATGAGGTGTTTATCAAAAAGATTTGTGCCATTTTCAGAGATGATGTACCGGTGAATATGACTAAATTAAAGAACGCCCTTGCCGCTGACGATGCCCCAGAGGTGGAGATAACCGCGCATACGATAAAGGGTATGGCCGCAAATATAGGCGGTATAAGGACAAAGAACGAGGCGATGCGAATGGAGATGGCAGCAAGAAAATTAGACCTTTCTCAGGCTCATTCGCTCTATCCACAGCTTGAAAAGGAGATAAACGACCTGGTTGCCGCCATTGCTGACTACAAGCTAATATAAGGGAGGAATTAAGATGAGAGTACTAATAGCAGAAGACGATTTCACAAGCCGTACCTTGTTACAGCATTTCTTAAGCCCATATGGAGACTGCGATGTGACAGTAAACGGCATGGAGGCAGTAGAGGCCTTTATGCTGGCAGTTGATGAGGGGCAGCGCTATGACCTCATCTGTTTAGACATAATGATGCCTGAACTGGATGGAATAAAGGCATTGAAGGCAATCAGGGAAAAGGAAAGGTCTATGGGGCTAAGTCAAAAAAATGAGGCAAAGGTAGTGATGACCACAGCCCTCGATTCCCCTAAGGACGTAATAGAGGCATACTACAAGGGCGGCTGCACGGACTACCTGACAAAACCTATTGATACACAAAAGCTGCTGGAGCTTCTAAAAGGATACGGTCTTATAGAAAAGACAGGTAAATAGGCGGATACGGAAATCTTAAGAAAACTGATAAAGGGCGTCTATAACGCCCTGCCAATAAACTTTATTAAAAAACTGTTTCCTGCGGGGCTGCCCGGTGAGTTGCCCGGTGAACTGCTTGGTCGCCCTGTCCTGAGGACAGGATATGAAGAGTTGTGGATTAAAAATCCAGGCGGGGCTGATATCTACGCCCATGTACACAGGCCGTTGAGCGCTGCCGCCACAAGCGCTCCGGGCGTTATAATCGTCCCGGGTGGTGGAAGCCCTGGCACGGCCTATGACGGCTTTACCGAGGTTACAGCAGACGATATTGCAGCGCTTGGCGCCGTAGTCCTCCATTATGACCCCTCTGGCAGAGGAAGGACAGCCGGAGAAGAGGACTACTGGGGGGCACGCCATCAGAGGGAGCTCTCAACGGTAATAGAACGGTTTTTCAACATAGGGGGCGTCAACCGTGAAAACGTCGGGATTTTGTCCTTCTCCATTGGGATAACTATCGCTGCAGGGGCACTTTGCCGCTTCCCCGTACACGGATGCCAGATAAAATATCTATTCGACTGGGAAGGCCCGTCTAACAGGGTTAATATTACGAAGAACGACACACATGAGCCGCTTATGGACTTCCCCATGTTAAATGACACGTTTTGGAAGGAACGTGAGGCCGCTGCCTTTATAGGCGGCATAACCTGTGATTATTTCAGGTATCAGGCCGCTATAGACCACATGCAGGATACCTACAAAGGGCACGCCATTGAGCTTTTGAACAAGGCCAGAGCTGGACAGGCGCGCTCAACAAGGTGTAACAGCAATCCACCAAATATTTATTACGATGGCAATCACCCTGAAAAGTATCAATGGATACAACCACAACCGCCGGGCCATAAATATTGGATACTAAAATACCTGCTTGAGATGCAGAATGAAATATAAGATAATTAACAAAAAGAAACTGATAGCAACAGCGGCAGGCGACATGCTGGGCAGCCTGTTCCACGCCCCGCTTAACCTCTTCAAGCGGAAAAAGGCAATTGACCCAGCACTGGTAAACACCATACTGGTAATCCGTACCGCCTACATCGGAGACGCCATAATGACACTGCCAATTCTAAAACCCCTGAGCGAAGGATTTCCAAACGCCAAAATCACCTTTCTGACCTCGCACGGGGCAGCCAGCGTGCTTGAAACTAACCCGTATATCCATGATATAATCGCCTATGACCCTGTTTGGTTCTATGCACCGGCAAGTGGAAGCAAGAGAAAAAGCTATTTTGAGTTCATGCGGGAGCTGAAGACTAGAACGTTTGACCTTGTAATTGAGGCAAGGGCAGACATCAGGGAAATCCTCATGCTTGTTAAGCCGCTGAGAGCGAGGTATAAGGTAAGCTATGGAGTTGGCGGCGGCGGGTTTTTATTAACGCACGTTGTGCCATACGGCGGACTGAAGCATAAGGTAGAGTATCATCTTGATATTGCAAGATATTTGGGCTGCCCAGTTGAAGATATACAATGGGGCATTTATCTTACAAAAGAAGAAAAGGCCAACACAAGGAAACTCCTTAGAGACAATAACATAAAGCGCCCCTTTATCGCAGTTCACCCCGGCGTAAGGATTCCCCTTAAGAAATGGCTGTTAAAGAGATACGCAGCCCTGTACGATATGATAGAAACAGGGCTTGGCATAAGGACAGTAATCACCGCCTCTGAAAAGGACGCAGATTATGTGAAGGACATCTTAAAACTGATGAGGACAAGGCCGGTGGATTTAACCGGTAAGCTGACGCTTCGAGAACTTGCCGGTGTGCTTTCAGAGTCTCAGGTGTTTGTCTGCAATGACAGCGCCCCGATGCACATAGCCGCCTCTATGGATGTGCCTGTTGTGGCATTATTCGGGCCGTCCAAGAGCATTGAGACTGCACCGTTTGGGAATCCGCACAGGGTCGTAGAGAAGGACTTTCCATGCAGATATACATGTGACGAAAACACGTGCAAGAACGAACATTTCCATGCCTGCATGGAAGCAATAGAGGTGGAGGACGTTATTGCCGCCATAAAGGATTTACTAAAGGAGATAGATGTTTAGATTTGACGCCATAACAGTTGACAGCGTGAGAGAGATTAAATCGGGGATAAAGCAGCTCCTTGATGAAAGGTACTCAGATGTGTTCCCACCGGACAAGAAAAGTAAGATACTCATCAAGCCCAATCTCAACAGCAACATGAATGCCCTCACAGGTAACACAACCGACCTCAGAGTAGTGGCCGCCGTCATAGAGTACTTACAAGACCGCGGGTACACAAACATTACAATAGGCGAGGGCACAAACAGCGGTTACTATCGCAGCAACATAAGTGTCATTGAGCGCTTGAGATACGACGAGCTGGGGCTTTACTACGGTGTCATGGTAAAGGATTTTAACTACTCAGACACTGCCCCTGTATTTTTTGAAAAGGGTGTAGAGGCCAGAGTTGCAAAGGAATGCGTAGAGGCAGATTTTATGATAAATATGCCGAAGCTCAAGACCCACTTCGAGGCCGGTATGACCGTATGCCTAAAAAACCTGATTGGCTGCCTCGTAGGACAGGAAAATAAGAAGAAGACCCACGGCGCCCTATCAGACAACATCGTGAATCTGAATCTCGCAGTCAAACCAAACCTGCACATAGTTGACGGCGTAATAGCCATGGAAGGGCTTGGCCCCACACGCGGCACCCCACGCAGGACTGGGGTTATATTTGCCGGTGATGACCCGTACATTGTTGATTTGATGTGCGCACGGTTTGCATCTTTCCCTTATCAGAAAATTGGCCCGATTGCCGCGGCTAAAAAGAGGGGGATAGTCACGGAGGAGCATTTTAGATTTGTAAAGGCATTCCCGCTTGAGCGTGTTCATAAATTTAAGCCGCCAACGGCAGGCCCGCTTGCCACGTTTATACACAGTCCAAAGAGGCAGAAATATTTCCTTGCAATAAGGCAGACACCGTTGTTTAACTACCTGTGCTCTACGGAAATTGGGGGAAAGCTGCTCTATCTGACAGGTTTGAGGCAGGATGTATTCATCAGGGACGAGATGCAGTGGGAGGGGCTGTCACTTAAAAAGGGAAAATGCACGAACTGTGGCATATGTGCCAAATACTGCCCGACAGAGATAGAGCTGCCCCATGCCCTTGACGAAAACGCAGGGATGGACAACCAGTGGCAGGGGAAATGTATACGCTGTCTCTACTGCTTCAGCGTATGTCCCGACTCAGCCATAGAGTTTCACGGCACACAGGGATTTATGGAAGAACAGGCAAGACAATACGGAGAAATTATAAAGAAGATGGTCATAACTACATGAGAAATAACAAATGAAAAAAGACGAAAAAACAGACTTTAGGATAACATTTCTAAACCCGCCCTATATCAGCAAGTTCTCCCGTCCGCAGCGCAGCCCTGCGGTTACAAAGAGCGGAACTCTGTACTATCCAATGTGGCTGGCTTATGCAGCAGCGGCGGCAGAGAAGGCCGGGTTTTCAATCGACCTGATAGACGCCCCCGCAGACGGCCTCGATATATCCAGCGTAACGCAGACAATAAAGGACTTCAGCCCGTCGCTCATTGTCGTAGATACAAGCACGCCAAGCATTTATAATGATGCAGAGGTATGCAATGCACTGAAAACTGCCCTTCCCGATGCCTTTATCGTAATAGTCGGCACACATGTAACAGCCCTGCCAGAAGATTCCCTGAAGCTCAGCCCCTCGATAGACGCAGCGGCAGCAGGCGAATATGATTATACGATTGCAGCCCTTGCTGAGGCATTATACAATAAAACACCGCTTGACGCCGTTGCTGGTCTCTATTTCAAAGATGGTACTAACACCGGACTGCGCCCTCCGATTGGCAGCATTGACGAACTGCCCTTCGTAAGCCGCATCTATAAGCGGTTCCTGAAGATGGAGAACTATTTTAATCCAAATGCCCTGTTTCCAATGGTGACAATTACGACAAGCCGCGGCTGTCCGCATGAGTGTATATTTTGTGTATATCCGCAGACACTAATGGGGCATAAGCTGAGAATGCGAAGCGTGGAAAACGTTCTTGATGAGATAGAATACATAATTAGCGCTTTCGATGGCGTGAAGGCGATATTCTTTGAAGACGATACGTTTACGGCAAACCGCAAGCGATGTGTGGAAATCTCAGAGGGGATTATTAAAAGGGGCATAAAAATCTCATGGACGGCAAATGCCCGCGCCACGCTGGACTATGAGACAATGCGGATGATGAAACGCGCGGGGTGCCGCTCATTTTGCGTAGGGTTTGAAAGCGGAAGCCAGGAAATGCTTGATAACATAAAAAAGAAGACCGCTGTGGAAAACATGGGTAAATTTATGGAAGACGCAAGAAAGGCGGGGATACTAGTTCACGGCTGCTTTATGGTGGGGCTGCCCGGTGAGACAAAACAGACAATGGACATGACACTGGCGCTGGCAAAGAGGCTGAATCCAGATACCGTGCAATTTTATCCCATGATGATATACCCGGGGACAGAGGCCTATGACTGGTACAGCGAAAGGGGGCTTCTGACGACAAAGGATTTCTCCAAATGGCTGACCCCGGGGGGGCTGCACAACACGGTAATAAAGACTGAGCAGTTGTCCTCTGAGGCGCTTGTGCGTTTTTGTGATAACGCGCGGAGGGAGTTTTACCTGCGTCCGGCCTATCTGCTCTATAAACTCAGGCAGGTTATAGAACACCCGGAGGAGCTGAAAAGGACTGTGAAGTCGGCGCGGACTTTTATGAAATACCTGCTGAGAGGCTCTGATTTAAAAAAAGGGGAACACTGCGATTAAGGCATCTGTAGTCGTCCCGGCCTATAACGCGCAGGAGACCATTGCCCGCTGTGTGGAGGCCCTGCTTAAGCAGACCTGCCCTCTGGAGACCTATGAAGTCATCGTCATAGATGACGGCTCAAAAGACAAGACGGGGGAGATAGCCAGCGGCTATCCAATCAGGTATTATCGCAAGGAAAACGGCGGCCCGGCCTCGGCCAGAAACATGGGCGTGCGGGAGGCAGCCGCAGAGATAATCCTCTTTACAGACGCCGACTGCGTGGTCACAGGCTCATGGATAGAGGAGATGTTAAGGCCGTTTGAAGACCCGGAAGTCTCAGCAGTCAAAGGCGCCTACAGGACAAATCAGCGGCAGTTGACGGCCAGATTTGCCCAGGTTGAATTCGAGGAAAGATTTGCGATGCTGAGAAATGCCCCGTCTATCGACATGATAGACACATACGCGGCTGCCTTCAGGAAGGCAGTATTTAACAGCGCAGGGGGATTTGATGAGTCCTTTCCGGTTGCGAATAACGAGGACACAGACCTTTCGTATAAGCTGTCAGCGGCAGGGCATAAGATGGTGTTTAATGGCAGCGCCATAGTATATCACCTCAATCATCCGGCGTCGGTAAGGCGCTACGGCAGTATTAAATTCCAGCGCGGCTACTGGCGCATGGTCGTCTATAAGAGATACCCTGATAAGATGATAAAAGATACCTACACGCCCCAGAGCCTGAAAATCCAGATACTGACGCTCTTTGGCGGCGTTTTCCTTCTTGCACTTTCAGCGCTTGTTCACACGGCGTTATACGTGTCTTTGTTATTATTTATACTATTTTTATTATCAACTGCCAGATTTGCGGCCTTTGCATTTAAGGCAGACAAGGCTATAGGAGTATTGTCGCCGTTTTTCATAGCGCTGAGGGCGTCATCGATAGGGCTTGGGGTGTTGTATTATTTTATCAGCGGCCATAGAGTAAAGGTACGGTTGTGACGTTTAACAATGCGTCTTAGTCATGGTGGAAAGGCGAGACTATTGTGGGTAATACCAACTGAACCTGTCGGAAAATACCTCTTTTGCTCACATATTATTAACTTAGAATAACTACACTCTACACTAAGCGGCAGCCTTTATGTCAATAATATAGTATTTAATGACTGCCAAATAGTCTAAGTATCTATTTAATAATATTACACATTCTTATCAAATTATCATGAATATAAATATAAATATTTCTTTGACAA
>JAMOAZ010000007.1:0-90839 GCA_039908505.1 Nitrospirota bacterium | reverse complement strand
CGTTTAAATGAGAAAATCTCTGCCGTTAAAGAAGATTTAACTAAGTTGGAAGGCAGGCTTAATGAGAGAATTACTGCCGTTGAAGGACGCTTAAACGAGAGATTAACGGCCATGGACTTGAAAACGAGGATTTATTTCCTAATCTTACTTTTCGTTATACTTTTAACCAACCCAAAGGCCCTTGACCTTATCGCTAAACTTTTCGGCCTAGTAAAATAAAACATTGAACTAAAACTGAAGTGGACCTCATTTCATGGTCTTATACAAAAAAATGACTGTCAATCCCTCAATAGTTGGATTTTTTTGTTCTTCATATTAAAGACTCCCATTCTGCATGGTTCAGGGCAAATGCGTTTGCCCTGGATATGACCATTGCTAAAACATCTGAAATTATGTGAAAATAGGGAGGCTATGAAATACATTGTGCTGATAGGCGACGGGATGGCCGACATGCCGCTTGAGGCCATTGGGGGATTGACGCCGTTACAAAAGGCGGTCACTGCCAATATGGACATCCTTGCCTCTGGGGGGACACTTGGAATGGTCAGGACTGTGCCAGAGGGGTTTCCACCCGGCTCTGATGTTGCAAATCTCAGCATTCTGGGTTACAACCCGAAGGATTACTACTCCGGCAGGGCGCCGCTTGAGGCGGCAAGCATGGGGATACCACTTGGCGAAGGCGACGCCGCGTTCAGATGTAATCTCGTTTGCCTCGATTTTACAGAGACACGCATGGTCGACTATAGCTCCGGGCACATAACCTCAGAAGAGGCCAAGTCATTGATAATGGACTTAAACAGGGAATTATCCAGCGATAATATAAAATTTTACCCGGGTATTAGCTACAGGCATTTGATGGTATATAAAGACGGCCCTATTGATATGTCCTGCACACCACCCCATGATATAACGGGCAGGGCCTTCACGCAATATCTGCCGCACGGACATGGCGCAGATGTACTGTTAAACCTTATGCGTAGGTCACAGGAAGTCCTGAGAGACCATCCCGTAAATATTGAAAGGGTGAACCACGGCAAACCACCGGCAAACAGCATATGGCTCTGGGGACAGGGGAAACGCCCTACCCTGCCGCTTTTTAAGGCAAAATACGGTATAGAAGGCTCACTAATCAGCGCTGTTGATCTCACAAAAGGACTTGGCGTTTGTGCAGGTCTGAAGGTCATAGATGTACCCGGCGCTACAGGCTATCTTGATACCAACTACACAGGCAAGGCCCGCTACGGGGTTGATTCTCTAAAGGACAGGGACTTTGTGTATATCCACGTAGAGGCCCCTGATGAGGCAGGGCACTCCGGCAAACTTAATGACAAAATACGCGCCATAGAGGACTTCGATTCCCTCGTCGTAGGTGAGGTTATGAGGCTGCTGAGGGACACCGGTGATTATAAAATACTACTAATGCCTGACCATCCAACCCCAATTGCCCTTAAAACCCATACAAACGCGTCCGTACCATTTGTTATATACGACAGCCGAAATGTGAAAACTGATGCTAAGGTCTCGTATGACGAAGGGATATCATCGTTAAAAGGCGCTGTTTTCATTGATGACGGTCACACGCTGATGAGCTACTTTATAACCGGGCAGCGATAATCCCTCTGCACGAGGCTGGCAGTTCATGGTCAAGTGTAACAGCCGCAGATATATCGATCCCCCGAAAAAAAATAATCGGGCGAATGCACGCCCGATCGTTCTTACGTGCTGCCTCTTACATATTTTTTGATATTATCTTTTTCCCTTCTTCGATAGTCGAGGCAAGGGTTTTCTTGCCTTCATCAAGTGTCGAGGATAGAGTGTTTTTTACGTCTGCAAGGTAGGAACTGCTCCTTTCTACCGCCTTATTTATTTTTTCCTCAGTGTCTTTTGTCAGGGTCAGCAGCTCAGATTTTACGGTGTCAGGGACATCCTGAAGTTCTGTTCTGACTTTTGATACGAAACCAGGCAATGTGTCGTCAACCTTCTTTACAATCGCGTTTACGTTTTCGACGACATTGTCATAGGATTCTCGAATCTTTGCGCGGGTCTTGTCCCCTGACTGTGGCGCCAGTACGAGGCCCAAGGCCGCTCCCGCCACGCTTCCCACCAACGTTGCCGCGGCAAGAAGTGCCCCTGATACTCCCTTTTTGTCATTCTCACTCATCATGGCCTCCTTTTTTTGTTGTACCTTTAATGAATATGCCTATGGTTGATTTTATCACTGCTATAAGGCCAGATAACTGACCAAGTAATTTAGTTACATAGTGAGAGGATTCTTTTAGCGTCTCACCGAGTTTTTTAGCGCCCGTACCGAGTTCTTTTAAAGATGAGATAAATTCTTTTATCCCAACCACCATATCGTCAACCGTTGACAATATACTGTTTGCGATTTTAACTGTCTGCACCACCTCGCCCGAAAAATCCCTGATTGAACAGCTCGTTGTCTTAATCAGGTCAATAATCGAACCAATCATTCTTGCTATTTGAATCAATATCGGCACGCTGCAAAGCACCACTACTGCCCAGAGTGCAAAGAGTTTTATATCCATGTGTTGTCCGCCTATCCTGCTTTAATGCCTTATCAAATTTGCCTAAAATTGCCTAAACTGCATAATTCAGCATTGAACTGCCTTGCGTTATAACTATACCGGTATATCCGGCGATTCAGGGTCTTCGTCATCGCCGTAGAGCTTGTTGGATGCCGCGGTTAGAGCTGCATCGTCTATTGCCTTTATCAGTGTGTCGCCAATGTGTTCGACCATTTCACGGAACTTAGCCTTTACCGGTCTGAAAAGGTCGTGTTGTATGTCTGCTAATGTCTTTAGCCTGTTATCAGAGGACTGCGGGTACAAAAGCAATGCCGCTGTAGCGCCAACCAGCCCGCCTAAGAACGAACCTATAAGGATATAGCGCTTTACATCTCTACTCTGGCCTTCCAATACTGTTAGATCCGCCATAGATATCCCTCCTTCATTATACTGCCTTGTAAGGCATTATAGCACTTGGGTAATCAGACTGTCAAGGAAGCCGATAATAATAATTCCTCTGTGGAAAAATTACTTGGATTTATTATCCATACCGTCTTGTTTTGGTTTGCCAAGATCAAGATATTCCTTGATTTTCACGTCACTTAACCTGTCAATATCTCTTTCTATGAGCTGTGTGACGACGATGTCAGGGTATTCTTTCTCTATTATATCTTTATCGAAAGTCATCGTCCACAGGAAGACGCTGCGCTGGAAATGCTCGGCAGAGAAATTTAACAGGTCAATAAAAAAGGAATCCCTGAAGATGACGATTTTGGGCAGCAGCTGGTCATCTATTTCTTTGACAACTATTGGGGTGTTTGGGTCCCAGCATGGGTTTGCATAGTTGCCTGGTTTGCCGAGGACACTTCTCAAGGGTTTTACAGGATGAAATATTACATCCTCATCACTAAACATGTCGGACAGGGAGAGGAGCTTGTAGAGGTCGCCGCCTTTTAAGTCTTTCTTGTGTAAAGTAAAATCTGAGATGTCCATAGGTTCAGCCCCCGGGAAGTCCATTGCCTTCATTATCTGCCGGTAAGCCCAATACGCACCGTAGTAATTCCAGTGGGTGTCTGTCTTGTGAAACAGCAGACCTTTTGTCTTTGCCTTGTGGAGGGCTTCTCTTAAGTCGATTATAGTAACGGGCGAATTCTCTCCCATATATTCTATGAGCTGGTCTGTCCGGGTCTTTGGGCCTACTTTTTTTATGAAATCTGGCAGGTACTCAGGATAAATAGTCTCCTTGTTAGGGGCTATTATCACATAGTATTTCATCCCCCTTTGTGCAAGCCATCGCTGACGCTCAAGCAGGGTATGTTTAATATTGGTCAGCTCAACAGGTGTAAACGGTTTAATGCCTTTGTAGTCATCAAGCACGTGCTGTGCAGACAGGAAAAGCCAATCGTCATGGCCGAACACTACCTGGTCAGGAATTGGTGACGAATTCAGCAGTTTCACCTTATACATGTTGTTCCATCTGATAAATATATCGCGAAAACCGAAGTTATCTTCATAGTATTTTGTGTAGTCCTCGGGGAATGAGGCGATGGTATCAAGGCTCAGACGTGGTTTTGTGGCAAGGCTTCTCTGTTCAGTGATGGTCACCTTGTAAGTTATAAGAAAAATCGTACTAAGAAACGGCAGGCTGATAAAAAAGACAAAGACCGACGCCGTAGATATATTAAAAATAGATTTCCCTCTCGGGTCAACAGTTGGTAGAGGCCTTCTCCACATAATGAAAAAGACAAGCACCGCTGCCACGGCTGCAAACACGTATGACAGGTAGTGTTTATCAATAGAGCGTACAAGGGTATCATACTTGCTGCCAATAGTCCAGTTACTGATAAACGGCGTGTTGTTTTTAGAGGTGATACGCACGGCGTCGTCTACTAATTCATACCCGGCGATGTTTTCATTAGCCACAAAGTCCCGCATTATGTCTTTGGCAAGCCACTTGTAACTCTTGAATACAGTCTTCATCTCGATGCTTTTTACCTCTATGACCCCGGCCTTTTCACCTACAAAGAAGCTCATTACCATTGGGTCTTTTATTTCCTTTGGGATTTTGAATTTCAGGTCTCTAAAACCCTCCGACTGGTTAATATGCGACATTACGGAGTTCTCTATGTCTATTTCTCCCCTTTTGTTGTGGAAATAGAGACGAGGGTTGTTGTCGTATGATGACCTCATGTGGACTATGACCTTAATTAATAGGTAACTGTTAAGTTTCTCACAAAACAGATAAACCGCGCTAAACGTAAGCAGCGTGATAAGTATCTTCAGAAGCAGTTCGTTAAAGAAAAATCTGACAAGCGAGTCTTTTAACTCTGACCACGACTCGTTACTTAGAATCATTGAGGCTTAAATCTCCTTCATAGTAAGCCGACGAATTAATTGAGTATTATAGCAGGTATACTTATATAAAGTGTTAATGTTAATATTTATAGCTTATTTTAAGCGTACAATAAAATACCCCCGGGAAAATGCTATGACTTATACAAAAATTGTTGCCACCTTAGGCCCTGAGACATCAAATGATAAGGGTGTAGAAGAATTGATAAAGGCAGGTGTGGATGTTTTCAGATTGAACTTCTCTCATGGCGCTCATGCTGAACACAAGGAAAGGATAGATTTAATCAGAAGGGTATCCCAGAAAATCGGCATAGAGGTTGCCCTGTTGCAGGACCTCTGCGGTCCTAAAATCCGTACAGGGAAAATGCAGCCTGGTGGGGTACAGCTATTGGAAGGTGCAAAAGTATCTATTGTCACTGAGAATGTCATAGGCACTGAGGAGCGCTTTTCATGTATATACGAATTATTGACAAGGGATGTACATCCTGGCGAGAAAATACTCCTTGATGACGGCTCTATGGAATTAAGAGTGGATAGTGTGGATAAGGCTCAGGTTTTTTGTACAGTTATAAGAGGCGGACTTTTAAAAAGTTCTAAGGGCATGAACCTCCCCGGCAGTAAAATATCCTCTCCGGCGCTTACAGACAAGGACAGGGATGACCTGGAATTTGGCCTCAGCGAAAAGGTAGATTTCGTTGCACTTTCCTTTGTCAGGGATGCAAATGACATAAGACAACTGCGTAACATAGTGGGCGCTAAGGATATACGGATTATCGCAAAAATAGAAAAACCCGAGGCCATAGCCCATATAGATGAGATAATCCATGAAGCTGACGGGGTGATGGTTGCCAGGGGAGACCTTGGAGTGGAAATGGACCTTGCCGAGGTACCATTGCTGCAAAAACAAATCATACACAAGGCAAATGCAGCTGACAGATATGTAATAACGGCAACACAAATGCTCGAATCCATGATAGAAAGCCCGTTCCCAACCCGTGCAGAGGTAACAGATGTAGCAAATGCGGTTATAGATGGTACAGATGCAGTGATGCTCTCAGGTGAAACAGCAGTAGGCAAGTATCCCATAGTAACGGTAAAAACCATGAAACATATTGCCAGGACAACTGAAAAGTATTTAAAACAACACCCTCCTAAATGGAACTGGGTACATATCAATACATCCACTGAAGTGCATAATGCCATATCTCGGGCAGTATTGCAGTTTTCCAGGGATTTAGCTGTCAAGGCAATATGCGCCTATTCGCCCTCAGGGGGAACTTCTGTATATCTTTCCAAAAGCAGACCATTTGCACCAATTATAATTTTCACGCCAAGCATCGAAGCGGTGAGAAGGATGCACCTGTACTGGGGCGTAATACCTGTCCTAGATACAACTATCAAATCAAAGGAAGAACTCGAAAGAAAAGCAAATGAGTTCGTCCAGGAGAGGGAATTTGCCATGCAAGGAGATACGATTTTGTTAATCCATGGCAGCGTATTTGGACAAGTAGGCAAGAATAGTATTATAGAGATTAAGACGGTTGAAGGAATATTAAAGAAATAAATACACTGCAGCACTCACAAGTCTGCAACCCACACTTCCTCATATAAGGATGAGAATTACTATATAGGAACAGAGCTGCAGTGGTTATAGGTGTAAATGCCAGCAAACTCACCAACTAATGATTGGCACGATGTTTGCAATATACTATAATGTCAAGAGAACGAACAGGATAAAAGAAAGCGAAGCAAGCGTAAAACATATAACTAATTTAAAAGGAGGTGTAAAAAGTGAAGAAAATATTTGCGATGTTGTTCAGTTTAGCAATGCTTGTGTCCTTTAGCGCAGTATCGTTTGCATCAGATGCACCAGCGGCTGGAGCCCCTGCGATGGAAGCCCCTAAGACCGATGACGTAACGGTAGCGAAGAAGAGCAAGAAAGCCAAAAAAGGCAAAAAGAGCAAAAAGGCCGCAAAGGCTGATGACGCAGCACCGGCAGCTCACTAAGCCGTAGAATATAAAACTAACTAACTAAAAGGAGACCAAAATGAAGAAACTGATGACCTTACTCGTAGCAGCCCTGTTTGCATTATCAATGACCAGCGCAGTATTCGCAGAAGACAAGCCAGCAGCCCCTGCCCCTGACGCTAAGAAAGATATGAAAGACGCTAAGAAAGATGCGAAAGACGCTAAGAAAGAAGAGAAGAAAGAAGAGAAGAAGTAACTCTCTCTCAAGGTTGCACATAGAAAGGCAAGGGTTTGCGCCCTTGCCTTTCTTGATTTTATGAGTCTGAATCAGCAGCGATTAACTCCATAGTCGGCTTCTCACTGGGCAGCCTCTCCGTTGGGCATTTGATTACTGCATGACTATTATTATATCCTGAGGTTAATGTGATACCACCTGCTCAACCATTGCTCTTATTCAATATATTTTTTTGCTTAAGCAGTGCTTAGAGATTTACTGCGAACTCGTTTTGGCATTATCGCCGGAGGATTGTCTTTAATTCCCTGAGGGCGTTGTCGATAGCCCCTGAGTTTTTTTGATAGAGTTCTCTGGCCATGCTGCCCATTTCAAGTCTTACTGCCTCATCTGAAAGCAGCGCAAAAAGTATATCGTACAGGTCACCGGTATTATCGACATCAGCGGTAACGGCGGCATTGGCATCTGTGAATTCCACCGTCATCGGGAAATTCTCCATGTGCGGGCCGCACACTATGGGCTTTCCCCAATAGGCCGGCTCAAGCAGGTTATGCCCACCCTTTGGTACAAAACTCCCGCCCATTACACAGACATCGGCAGCCCCGTAAACCGACGCCAACTCCCCTATCGTATCAAGCAGGACAAATGACGCAGGCGCTGTGGCTGTGTCTGACAACTGGCTTCTTCTTACGAATGGAATACCTGCTGAGTCCAAAATCGCGGCTGCCTCGTCAAACCGCTGTGGATGGCGTGGGGCCATGACCACTGACAAGCTCTCAATGTCTGCCTGGAGCCTCCTTAGTGTGCCTATTAAAATGGCCTCTTCCTTTTCGTGTGTGCTGCCAATTACAAGTATAGGATGTGTAAGCCTTAGCGCCCACTGTGGGATTTCAGGTGACGGCGCAGTGTCGAATTTGAAATTCCCCAATGTCTTAACCGCCGGGGTGTCAGCTCCCATTGCCTTGATTCTTTCAGAGTATATCTCACTCTGCATTCCAAACAACGTTACGCTGCGCAGAACATGTTTCATAAAAAAGCGTATCTTCCTGTATCCCCCGAAGGATTTTTCAGATATGCGGCCATTTAATATCACAACCGGTATGTTTTGTTTTTTCATCTCACTGAATATACACGGCCATAACTCTGTCTCCATTACAATAAATATGTCAGGATTTACTGCCTTAATCGCCCGCCTTACCGCCGATTTACTGTCAAATGGTACATAGATGACCTTCACGCCCTCAGGTAGCTTATCCTTTGCCATCTGCTGCCCCGTGTCGGTTACTGTGGAGAGGACAATGTGCGGGCTTATCTCAGTAACGATGCGGCGTATGAGCGAGACAGCCGTTATGGTCTCCCCTACCGATACCGCATGAATCCAGATTGTGGGGGATGAGGTATCCTTTTTTGTGAAGTCAATCCTGCCCAGTCTCTCTGAAAACCAACGCGCTCTTAAACCCTTCGGCCTCCTAAAGTACTCAAGTGGGACAAGCGCTAAAAGGGCAGTAAAATATAATATTCGGTAGATAAATGTCATGGTTACTTAGGCAATCAATTGTGCAATCAGTTCAGCAACACGGTTTGTCGGATTCTTCTGGTCAAATATCTCTCTCAAGCGTTTAAACTTCTCAAGCGTTTCGCTGCGTAAGTCAATGTCTTCGTACAGTTTTAATAATTCCCCTACTATTGCCTCAGGGACTGCCATCTCCTGAATGAGTTCCTTTACCACAGGGGCGTCATAAATCAAATTGACGAGATTTATATACTTAACTTCAATTATCCTTTTGATAATATTATAGTCCAGCGCGGCCATCTTATAGATAACCACAATCGGTACGCCTATGAGCGCGGCCTGAAATGCAGCAGTCCCAGATTTCACTACGGCCAGGTCACATATCGACAGCACCTCAACCGCCCGTCCATCTATTAGTTTTACATCCAGCGCCGCTAACTCGGCAAACATCTGACCAAACTCGCCTATTGTCAGATTCGGGGCAATGGGCATCAGATACTGAAACTCAGGGCGCTGAGATTTCAGTATTTTTATGGTATCAATAAGCACTGGCAGATGTCTGCCAAGCTCACCCGTCCTGCTGCCCGGAAGCATCCCTATCACCGGGCGCTCTGCATCAAGAGAGAATTCCCTCATTAAGGCGTTTTTGTCAATCACATGGGTATTTAATTCCTCGACAATGGGGTGCCCAACGAATTCACAGTAGACATTTTCCTTCGCATAGATTTCAGGCTCGAAAGGCAGTATAGCGGCAATAACATCGCTTCTGCGTGCAACTTTCTTTATCCTGCCCATCCTCCATGCCCACACCTGTGGACTTACATAGTAGAGGACTTTTATACCGCTTTTCTTGGCAGCCTTTGCCACCTTCAGATTAAAATCTGGGAAATCAATAAGCACTACCACATCAACCCGAATGGTCTTAAAGACATCTTTGAGCTTTTTATAGGATGCTATCAAATGCTTTACTGATGACAACGCCCCGACACCACCAAAGGCGCTGTTAATGCCACTTAGAAGCTCCACACCGGAAGCCTCCATTTTCTCTCCGCCTATGCCTAAAAGTAATAAGTCTGGCCACATCTCCTTGAGTCTCCTGGCAAGCATAGCGCCATATAGCTCACCTGATGACTCCCCTGCAATTATCATAACCCTTACAGGCATTTTATTATTACTTCGGAAATCATCCCAATTGCCTCTTTGCTCAGACCAGGGTACACGGGAAGCGACAACACCTGCTGCGAGGCAGTCTCGGCAACAGGGAAGTCCCCCTTTCTAAAACCGAACTGCTCCAGCGGTTTTTGTAAGTGAATCGGCAGCGGATAGTAGACTACCGATGATATACCGGCAGCGTGCAGGGCTTCCTTTATTTTATCTCTGTGAGGAGAGCGTACCGTGTACTGATGATAATTACTCACATATCCTTCGGGGATATAAGGACACATCACAGAGCTGCTTAAAAGCGACGAATAGAGTGCAGCGTTTTCTCTTCTCATTGCATTGTTACGCTCAACCTTTGTGAGTTTTATCAGCAGTATCGCCGCTTGAATTTCATCAAGCCTGCTGTTAAAACCAACTACGCTGTGGATATAGTTTCCCCGTGAGCCGTGATTCCTCAGAGCCAGTATATTTTCATACATCTGCTGACTGTCCATGACAACCGCCCCGCCGTCGCCATAGCAGCCAAGGTTCTTGCTTGGATAAAAACTAAAACACCCTGCATTGCCAAACGTGCCGGTAAGTTTTCCATCTATCGATGAGCCGAAGGACTGTGCACAGTCTTCAATTACATATAGATTGTACTTCTTTGCCAGCGCCATGATGCGTTTCATATCACATGGCAGTCCGAAAAGATGCACCGGCATGATTGCCTTTGTCTTTTTCGTTATCTTTGCTTCAATTAAGTCCACGTCGATATTCAGCGTTTTTGTGTCAATATCGACAAAGACCGGTTTAGCGCCGACATACAGAATGCTCTCAACTGTAGCAAAAAAAGTAAACGGTGTTGTAATAATCTCGTCACCCGGTGATATAGAAAGGGATGCTAGGCTTAAAAACAACGCCCCGGTACCTGAACCCACACCAGCGCCGTAGGACAGCCCGTGATATTCGGCCAAGCGCCTCTCAAATGCCTCCACCTCAGGGCCTAACACATATCTCGTGCCCTTGAGTACATCAATCACCGCAGCAACAACCTCATCCTCGATATCGAGGAACTCCTTTCTCAAATCCAACATAGGTATCATATCATCACACTACTTACGCTTTCCCTTATTATATTTCCTATACTGAGGGCAAGGCTTAGAGCCTTTCGCCCGCACTCACCGGTTACTACCGGTTTTTTCCCAGTTAAGACGCTCTCGGTAAAACTCCTGAGCTCTTCTTTTAGTGGCTCTGCCATAGGCGGCTCATCCATGGGGATTGCCTTTATCGTCGAACCATTTCTTATATATTTTGTTATCATGCCGCTTTGATAATCCAATAACAGGCATTCGTTTCTCTGCGATACCGTCAACGTCCTCCGTTTATCTGTGGATAATCTGCCAGCAGTTAAAAGTGCCTTAAGCCCGCTGTCAAACTCAATCCATGCCTTTGCCGTGTCTATGCAGCCGGTTAATACACTTGCCCCGGCAGCATTTATAGACTTAACCGGTGATTTGGCAATGGAAAGCACAATATCAATGTCGTGAATCATCAGATCAAGGGTAACATCTATGCCTGCCGCACGTTCTATAAGCGGTGACAGCCGCTGGGTCTCGATATATGATGGTGAATCCAGCAATGTACTCAGCTTTCTCACTCCGGCGTTATATCTTTCCACATGTCCAACCTGAAGTATGAGGCCGCGCTTATTGGCCTCATCTATCAATTGACTGGCCTCGTCAACAGCCTCTGTTATGGGCTTCTCAACAAAAACATGCTTACCTGCCCGCAGACACTTCATAGCAATGCCGCTGTGTGTCTGCGTGGGGGTTGCTATGATAAAGGCATCCGAGGAGGGTAGAGCGTCATCGACAGTGGCAAACGCCTGACAGTGATATTTTTTCGCGGCCTCCTCTGCCCTTGAAAAGTCTATGTCGCATACGGCGGTCAGCATGGCACCTTCAAGCTCAGTAACGATACGCCCGTGGTGTTTACCGAAATATCCAACGCCTATGAGACCTATCCGAAGTGGCCCTTTTCTCTCTACGGCTTGCATAATGGCCTGAGAAGTATTTTGTATTCTTTCATCTTTCTCATCTTGGGGGTATTATAAACGAAACCTCTCTAAAAACGAAATATTTATGAAAATATATAAGGCAGGCTATTCTGACAGACTTTTCTGTTCAATCATAGAACCAGCAAATTTACGTAAACAGCTGACTACTTTTTTGGCAAAGAAAAAAAATAACAGGGACATAAAAAAGGCAATCCCGCTTATGAGCTCAAGTAAAAATGGCCAATCAAAGGTATATGCACCAGTCACAGGGTCATATTGATAGCACCAGAGTAGCACCCCTTCCATAACGCTCAATGTCGAAGTGCCCCTTTTGGCGTCTAACAGAGTCAATTTCAGATTCTTGTCATCATAGTTCACGCCGTAGATATATCTCGATATCCTGCCATCAGGGGTAAGTATGACAAGGAGGTTGGGATGAATGAACTCACCCGTCCCCTTGTCAAGTTTATACGAAAATCCAATTGCACTCAGCAGCCTTTTCAATTCACTGTCCTGACCGCTTGCAACTATCCATCCGGTTGCGTTAAGCCCCCATGTCGTCCTGAACTTTGCCAGCATCTCTGGTGTGTCCGAAGGGTCAAACGAGAGACTAAGGACATTATAGTTCTTTCCAATATCTCCCATCTTCTCAACAACTGACGTAAGAGCGTCGGTGATGACAATGCACGCCGTCTCACACCTTGTGTAAATAATGGATATAATAAGGGGTTTGCCCCCTACTATTTCCATCATGGTGCGCTCTTTGCCGTAGGAGTCAAACAGTCTTACGTTGGGTACTGCTTTGCCCAGCGTCTCTTTCTCGTTAGGCGATGTGAGTTTCTCTCCATAGCCACAGACGCTGCCAGTAAGGACAGTAAAAGCCACGTAAACTGTCAGGAGAAATCTCTTCAAATGGCTACTTGACCTCCCACATCATGCTTAACCATCCCCAGTTTATAGTTGCAAAGATCAAAAACGCTAACATAAATATAATTGTGAGCGCGAATGTCCCCGGGGCAACGAATTTTGACTCATGTGACTTAGTCTCAGGTGGAAGCGGTGAAGCCAGTGGCAGCTGCATGTCTACCGGCCCTGTAACCGGCTTTCCGAAAAATACAGAAATAACCACTACTAAAATCCATGCCATAGCACCCAAGAATGCTATCACGCCGCCAATTACCGCTACTACCCATAAAAAGTCCGCAATCGGAGGATATGTGTAGGTAAACGGCCCACCGGAAAATGTTGTATCCCAATGTCTCCTCGGTACTCCAAGATAACCAAGCGTAGAGAGTCCGGCAGAAAGCAGCACGATGCCGATTGCAAATAACCACGGTGCCGCCTTGGCCACACCAAAGAACGATATCTTTTTCCTGAATATAAGCGGAATCAGATAGTACGTAGCACCCATAAACGTAAGCGTCGTTCCGCTTACTACTGTGCCTTTGAAATGACCTGGAATCGCCAGCGTATTATGAACTACCATGTTGGTCTGCTCCATACCGTTGATGACACCGGTAATACCTCCGATGAATCCAAAGGTAACTACGGCCAAAAAGACCGCAACAAAGGCTGGATTTCCCCATGGACAGTTCTTAAGCCAGTCAAACAGTCCCTTTGTATACCCCCTCCTCCTCTGAGCAACCTCAATCGCCGATGGTACTGCAAAGGCGTGTATCATAGAGGCAAGGACGGCCAGATACATAAAATAACTGGTGTTTACTATCTTCCATGCCGGTGATGGAATCGGGTCAACAAGCAGATGGTGAGCCGATGCGAGATTTATACCAATCATATAAAACAAGAACGCCATCCTGCTTACCCTCTCGTTTATAGACGTGCCGCCGACTGTGAGAAATGCCCCAAGATACCATATCGATATCATCGCAGCAACATTAACCTGCTGGGCGGAATGCCCGAAGCCCCAAAATACCACCCTGTAAACAATACTGTCCACAGACTGGATTAAACCTAATGACCAGAGAAATACTGGCACATAAATAGCGGCTCCTGACAATAGCGTACCGACAGCCAAAATCGCTGCCGTAAGCAAACCAAAACTGAACAGGGGAAGCGGCCCGTCACCATAGGTCTTTTCCTTTTTGGCTGTGATAATATTTGCAAAAAACAGTCCACAAACAATTAGGGCGCCAACTGCAAAGAGTATTATACCAAGATAATGAATTGGATTTGCCTTAAGCGGCACGTATGAGGTGAAAAGCACGTCTGCCCTGCCGGTTAAAACCGCAAAGGAAACCAGTGCCGTCCCCACTACCATGAGCACAAAGGCAAGCCATCCCACCCCGGGTGCAACCTGCCGTGCGTTCAACACTATTGTAGAGCCAAAATAAAGCCCAGCCATCTCCCAAAACACTATCCACACCACAAGCGCCACTAATCCATGCAGCGTAAGTATCCTGTAATACCAGTCAACCGGTAGCAGATGAACGACCTGCCACCTTGTAAAAAGCACCAGCATGGCGGTTAGTACGGCTAAAAGAAGGGAAACCACAGAAACCACCGCGTTTGCTTTTATCAAGGGTAACACGCGTTTGTCTACGTTAAACCCAGTGATATCGCATTTTAAAAAAGACATCTTAAATCCTCCTTCATCTTAGTCTTCAACTTTTATTTTTCCAATCATTGCATGATGCCCAGGCCCGCAGTACTCATTGCAGACTAACCTGAAATCGCCGCTGGATGTCGGTTTGAACGTTAGAACATAGTCATACCCCGGGTGAATAGCAAAATTCATATTCACAGGTTGTATGGAAAAGCCGTGCAGGAGATCCATTGAAGATACATGAAATCTGTAGTTCGCGCCTTTTTTGAGTACTAAGACCGGCTCCCATTTCCATGTAGAAGCAAGAATAAACACATCGCTGTCTGCAGGCGGCTTCACAACCGGAATACCGGACTCTTCGCCAACTTTGTATTTTTCCCAGTTTGCCTGGGCTAGTTTATAGAACTCATCGGGTGATGTTGAATAGACGATATACGATGGGTTTTGTTTACCCAGTAAATGCCATGCAACCATTAACATAAAGAGAGACAGCGCAACGATTGCTGCAAATATTACCCACGTCTTTTCGTCGCTCGATACCTTTTTATGCCACCATCCTTTTTCTGGTGCGGTTAGTGCCATTTTACTTACCTCCTAATATTATTTCTTTCAGCGCAGTAGGAATTGGACCTATTGTCTCTATCTTATATAATCCCCATAAAAAGTAGACAACCAGTAATACTGCGTTTGAAAGTATCAACAGTCCTATGGGATTATCAAGTAACTTCTGTATGAATCCTGCCGGTTCTTCTGCCATGACTATCACCTCCCGTCCTTATTTTATCTTTCCCATTAGTTTTAATGTATAAGACACCAGATGCCAGCGCTTCTCCTCATCGAGTGAGTCTTCATATGAAGGCATTCCCGTACCGTCAAGACCGGTTGTGTACGCCAGATAGATATCTTTGTCCGTAGTGCCTCTTTTTAGAGCGCCAATTGTGAAGTCAAACGGAAGAATTGGCCTTTTTTGGTCATCTTTAATGTCCATTGATTTTGGACCGTCACCCTTGCCCCTTTCACCATGGCACTCCCAGCACTTCATCTCCTTCCACACCTGTGCGCCTTTTTCCACTGACTCCGGCGTGCCAACCCAATCTGGCTTTGCAGCTACAGAGATTGATACTCCGGGCTGTTCGTCTTTCCATCTCCTTGACAAGGTCTTGAGGTATGCTATTACCGCTTTTTTCTCCATGTCTGACAGGTCATTTGTTGCTGGCATACTTGAGCGTGGAATGCCTACAGTCAATATGCGCATGAGGTCTTCGTCAGTAGGCAGGCTTCCGGTTTGCGTTGACCTGAACCTGTAAACACCCTGTGTAAAATCACGCGGATACAACTTCCAGATTTTCCCCTTGTCTTTCTTATAGACAAACTCCGCTGTGCCATCGCCGTTACCACTTCGCCCGTGACAGAATGCGCATCTTCTGTCATATACCTTTTGCCCGACATCGGCCTCTGATGCGCCATAACTCTCGCCCATTACTACAGCCATAAATGCAACAAATATGGCTGCGATTACTGCTGCTTTCCCTTTCATTAAAATGTCCTCCTTAGTACATGGGAATAAATTTTATCTCTCCTGCCTTAAACATACTCTTCCACAATATCTCCCACCATATGAGAGTGGAAACTCCACTTATCTATTAATCATACGAATCCTCTGTTCGGTTGGATTTTTCAGCCTTTTTTGTGACTTGATATATTCAATAAATACCTCTGAGTCTACAAATCCTGTATCAACAGCAGAACTTGCCGCCTTCAACGGGGAAACTGCCTCAGTCCCCTGTATGGACATAAAATTGTCGCCCCCTTTGGCAATGTATTCGCTTACGGCTATCTTGTAAAAACTATTCATTTTTACTGGCACATATGTCTGTGTCCCCTGTTCCTTTACCTCCATGGCTTTGACGCGCTCCCCTGCTGGTTTTGACATGTCCAGAGTAAATCTAAGGCCGGAGGCGTATACAAATGGAGGTTTTTTCATTTTATTTATCTGAAACTCTATGGTTGACTCTATGGCATCTTTTATCTGATGACCTTTGAGCTTCAGGACATATATCGTATTGTTAAAGGGCATGAGGGAGTAGGCGTCGGCTATTGAGATATTCCCCTTTGGCATGTCAATTCGCACACCTCCGGAGTTCATAATTGCAATATCAGCCCCTAAGTCAGTAGTTTTTTGGAGCATACTGTCGGCAATAATCGGCCCCGGCCCCTGATTGTTCGCACGTTTAAGGGTATCCTCGGCATAAGCAACCGTTCCGCTCATGAAGCCTTTAATAGGAGCGCTATACTTATCGAGTTTGAGTGCTGCTGAGGGGTCTGCCTTAACTAACTGAAAACGCGGGTTTGAGGTAATCTTCCCGTTTGCCGTCGATTGATAAAACTCTGCCAGCTCAGGCGTCCTGTTTTCCGGTTCCTCCGGAAGGATAACAGCCTGATTCCCCCGATATGAGACAATCCTGCCGTCAGCGTCAAAATCGATATCCATATGGCCAAGTATCTTTCCAAACTCCCATGCCGTGACAATCAATACGGTAGAGTTATCTGTGCCACGTACTTCTGTCGGGTATGGCCCAACCGGTTGAAGGCCAATCTGACTCAGCGTATCATCCCCCAACAGTGAATGTGAATGCCCGCCTACGATAACATCCACCCCTGGTACTGCGCGGGAAAGCTCAAGGTCATTTTCATAGCCTATGTGTGACAGTATAATTATAATATTCACGTCCTGGCTGGTTAGGTCAGAGACGGCTGCCTCGGCTGATTTTACAACATCTTTGAACTTAACCAAATTGCCTGGCTTGGATATGGACGGCGTCTCAGAGGTTGTAAGGCCGACAATGCCTATCCTGCGGCCGTTTTTCTCTAAGATTGTATAGGGTTTAATCAGGCTGTAAAGCGGAGATTCCATAGATATTTCAAGGTTTGCAGATACTACGGGGAAGGTCGCCTTTTTGATAAATGCGGCAAGGACTGAAGGCCCTTTGTCGAATTCGTGATTGCCCGTTGTCATGGCATCAAGGTGCATCGCGTTAAGGAAATCTACGTCGGCAAGTCCCTGATATTTCGAAAAGAATACAGTTCCAGTAAACACATCACCTGCATGAAGCAACAGTAGGTTAGGGCGGGATTCTCTGAGGGCAGAAATGGCACTGGTAATCAGGGGGAATCCTCCGGCACTCACAACAAAAGGGCTCGAGTTATATGTCAGTGATACGTTGGATGGTTCAAGATGACTGTGCGTGTCATTGATATGCGCTATTGAAAGGGTAGTATTATCTGCAGACCCATAAGTCAACAACCCGAACAAGACAGCAATGATGATAAAAACTCTGGTCAATGTTGTGTACACGCAGATTCTCCTTTTCCCGTTAATTTTAGAATGAAGCACCTGTCATATGCTATGATATATATCATATCAATAGTGTTATATTAAAGCATATTATAAAAACATGAGTAAAGCTAAACATGCGGATAATCCAGCACAAGAACACTCAAAAACAGCAACACTTCAGAGATTATATCATATACTATCAACAGCATTCAGCAAGGCGTTTTCTTATGAACTGAATCCGCTTTACTGGCTGGGGGCAATTGCCATCTTTCTGCTTGTCCTTGATACAATCTCAGGGATTTATCTGTATATTTTTTATAAGATAGACCCACGCTATTGTTATTCCTCGGTCACGGCAATCTCTAATTCTTTTATTGGAAATATTATGCGCGGGCTGCACAGGTATACCTCAGCCGGTATAATATTTGTCTCTATTGCTCATATGGCGCATGTACTTGTGACAGACCGTTTTCGCAGCTACAGGTGGGTGGCCTGGATTACCGGCTTGTTAGGGGTTGGGATTTTTCTTATCATAGGAATCTCCGGCTATATACTTGTGTGGGACACCAAGGCACAGCTTATCGGAATACTTACCGGCAAGTTTCTTTCGTACCTGCCAATATTCGGTCACTCTATAATGAGTACATTTTTTGGCTCTGATATTAAGCTGCTTGGCGGTATGTTCAGAATGATTCTGTACTTCCACGTGGCGCTGACCATTGGCATTGTGTTTGTTTTGTGGATACACGTACTGAGAAACGCAAGGCCAAGGATTGTGCCGCCAAGGTACCTGTGGATAAGCCTTACTGTGTATCTGGTGCTTGTAAGCATTGTTTTCTCTGCAAAGAGCGACCCTGAGGCAAGTCTCACAAAAATACCATTCGATATCTCAATTGACTGGGCATATTTCTTCATATATCCGCTTATGAAGGTGATGCCGCTTTCTACGATGTGGCTTGTTGTAAGCGTCGGTACCATTGTCATATGTCTTTTTCCTTGGATAATCAGGGGATTACGTCCGGCTGTCGTTACGATAGACAAGGATAGATGTACAGGTTGCGAGCGCTGTTATATGGACTGCCCATATGAGGCGGTTATCATGAGCAGGACTCTCGATGGAAAAATGAAGTCTGTGCTTAATGAAAATAAATGTGCAAGCTGCGCTATATGTATAGGGTCGTGCAGCTTCAAATCGATTACCATGCCAGGGTTTCAGTGGCAGTCGATGCTTGATGAGATAAAAGAAAAATCACCTGAATTTGTTGTGCTGCTGTGTTCCAGTGCGGCAAACGCCACAAGCAGCGTATTAACATATACCGTCCCATGTATCGGCTCTGTCCATCCCAACTTCCCAAAAGATATGCTTGCCGCAGGGGTGAAAGGAGTGCTGCTTGTGGGCTGTGAAAAAGATGACTGCCAATACAGAGAAGGCAGCAGGTGGACTATTGAGCGGTACAGCAGGCAGAGAAAACCATATCTTAACCAGGATATAGACCTATCGAGGGTGAGAATATTGATGACTACATCTACCACAGACATAACTTCAGAGGTAGATTCGTTTATTAAGGACATACAAGGCGGTAAAAAACAGGAAAAGATTGTTGTAAAGGGACTAAACAAGCTGAACTATGCCGTTTCCTCTATACTGCTCCTCGTACCGGTTATTCTTTTGTTCCCGCTGACAGACTTCAAGATGGCATTTTATCCTACAGACAAAAGCGCTATCATTCTATCGTTTAAGTACAGGTCAACCCCATCTGTGGCAAGCGAACGCTCTCCTATCAAGGTGGACATTACCGTAAATCAAAAAGAGATATACTCAAAGGTATTCAACCCTCGTGGCATCAGAAGGGATTCTGCCGTATTTGTGTATGACGAGGTCATGATAAACCCTGAGAAGGCCAATGTAAGATTTAAAATAGAAGAGACATTGTTCCCGGAAAAGAAGAGTGAGATACATGTTTTAAAGGACCTCAAACCCAAAGACAGTATCATCATCGCTTACGATGAGAGCACGAGGAACTTCCTGTATCTGCAGTAGGGCTGCCCAGGTTAGAAATAGGATTAGAAATAGGGTTAGAAATACTTACGTATCAGCTCAGCCAGGGTTTTCTCAAGGATTTCGTCATCTGCATTGCCCATCTTTTCGAACAATTCAATAGACAGGTCTATGAAGACATCCAACAGCCCTGCGTCGAAGTGTTTCCCTGAGTTTTCTTTTAGTATCCCAATGGCCTTTTCATAAGAGTATGGTTCTTTATATGGACGTTTAGACGTTAGGGCGTCAAATACGTCGGCTATCGCAAAGACCCTTGCGTTAAACGGGATGTCTTCCCCTTTAAGTCCTGAATAGCCGCTTCCGTCATATTTCTCGTGATGGTATACCACTACATCTATCGCTTCTCTGAGCCATGCGTATCTTCCTACTATATCAAGGCCGTGAATGGTGTGGTTTTTCATATGCTCAAACTCATCTTTAGTGAGCTTGCTAGGTTTTAGTAAAACATTGTCAGATATGGCGATTTTCCCTATATCGTGGAGAAATGAGCCCTTAATTAGGCTTCGCATCTCATCATCTTTTAAGCCCAACGCAGCTCCAAGCGTGACGGCATAAATAGTAACCCTGTAGTTGTGGCTGTTTGTGTCGCTGTCCCTTTTGGCAATGGCGCTGCCCAACGCCTCAAGCATCCCGATGTTTGAGATTGACAGGTCAACGGTGAGTTTTATCAAATCCTTGTTCATCGACATAATTATTGGATAAAAGATGGCCACTGTTACAAGAACCGTCACAACTACTAAGAGTAAAGAGCCTATGAGAATATTTTTAATATCCCTCATTGCCTCGTTGTCTGTACGGTAAATACCCTCTAAATAGCCGTATTTCTTTTTATTGCTGTCAAATAGCGGCACAACAAACTGTAAGTAGATACGGCCGTGTATGAAAAACCTTACATAGGTGAGTTTATCAGCAAAGTGAACAGGCTTTTCTTTCGGTTCGATATATTTATCGTGCGCCTCTACTGCAGATTTGTCTTCAGAGGAGACCTCGAAGAGTTTCTTATGTTCTGAGGTATAGAGTTCGAGGACAATGAAATTGCCGTCTTCAATATGCTGCCTGAGATTTTGACGCAATAAGTTATAATCTGCTTCGGACAGGTGTGTGGAAAAATACCGCTTGTCTTTTATTATTAATAGGGATTCGGATATTGCAAGGTCAGTAACACGATCGTCAATCTCCGCTATCTTGATGAAATACACAACCGCTCCAAGTACTATGGACAAGACAACCCAGCCCAGAAGCAGACGAGTTATCAGCCTTCTATGTATGTTTCTTGTTACAGCCACCCTTTTCACTGAGTTTCTCTTACTTCAGATTGTCTCATTTTCCCCTCTACTATGGTATTGCTTATTTGGCATTGTCAAGGAGTGACCTGCATGTTGTCTCCAATGTATCGAGCTAGGTTTGAACAATATCCCAAACGATTGGAAAGGAAACCCCAAAATATTCATGAGTGAGAATGTTACGAATGCCAACGATTTTGCGCCATTGTGTTTCGGGAGCGGCCAGAAGGCATGACTTAGGTAATCGCCCTGCTGCTTCACCAATGATTTCAAGGTTTCGTACTACAGCATCCTGAGTTTTCGTGTCACTAATGAAATTCTCGTAATCCCTTCCTCTTGTATACTGTTTAATCCGGCTTATTGCTTCAAGGATATCTTCTAAATATAAACGATAGTCCCTATACATAAATGGCTTCCCGCTCAATAACTGGCTTGATTCGTGGTTTGACTGTATCAGCCATCACAAGATCAACAGGTTGTCCAAGAAACTCTTCAAGGTGAAACTTCAGTTCCATGTAATTATCAAAGGTAGGTCTTTCAAGCACAACGATGACATCTATATCGCTGTCAGGGTGCTGAGTGCCTCTGACATATGAGCCGAATATGCCTATACGCCCAACCGTGAAGCGCTCATGCAACTCTCTGCGTATTGAGGAGAGTTTTGATAATAGTTCATTTTTTGTTGTGTTCGGGATATTAAATTGACCAGAACTTGAGTATTCCATTGTGTCTCCTGCTTTGACTGTAACAGACTTTCTGTCTTCCCCTTTCATTAGGTTTTCAACGCCTCAATCAGGTCTTTGGACATTTTTCTTGGCTTAAGTTCTGTTTCGTTTGGTCGTGCCCCGACGGTTGCCAGTCTTACTTTTGCGGTAGATAGTGGTGTGCCGTTGAGGTATAGTTTATGCACAAAGGTTATTGAGGCGAACGTTATCTCTTCTATCTCTGTATAGATGTTTATTGTGTCAGCGTATCTGGCCGGTTTGTGATACCTGATATCTACGCTTACGACGACGAAATATATCCCCTCGTTCATCAGGTCAAGGATTTTTATCCCCCGTTTTTCAAGGAAATCAGTCCTCGCCCTCTCCAAAAACCCCAGGTACTTGCCGTAGTAAACCACACCGCCACAGTCAGTGTCCTCGTAGTATATCCTTATATCAATTATGTCGGGCATCTTCTCGTTATGGCAGTTTTTCTCCCGTAAAAATGCGTACTACATCATTATACATCGCAAAGGCCATCAGCATAAGCAGCAGTGCCAGCCCTATTTTTTGAGATATGGCAATGGCCTGCTCACTCAACGGCTTCTTCCTTAGTGCCTCGATAGCCAGATAGACCATGTGCCCGCCGTCCAGTATTGGTATCGGAAACAGGTTAAACACGCCCAGGTTTATGCTGATTACGGCCATGAACATTATAAAACTCAGAAAGCCGCCCGATGACTGCTTGGCCGCCATCTGAAATATCATAATAGGGCCGCCTATTGTGTTTGCCGGTATGACGCTCTGGAAGAGTTTCACAATAGAAAGCAGCAACAGCACGATTACTTCCCATGTCTTTACAAATCCCATGACTATGGAATCAAAGACGCCATAAGCTACCTTGTTGGAGTCTCCGCTTGGGGATATGCCAATCAGCCCCATGCGTATCTCCTCACCGAAGATATTCTTTGACAGTTTTGACTCCGGCGTTATTGTGATGTTTCTGCTTGTACCGTCTGTCCCTTTGATTGTGAAATCGAGGGGTTTGCCGGGGTTTTCGTGTATAATCTCCGTCATCTCTTCCCAGTACTGTATCTGGGTGGTGCCTATTTGCGTTATCACGTCGCCGGGTTTTAGACCTGCACGCATTGCCGGTGTGTCCTTTCCCACATCGCCGACTACTGAGAGATACCTCGGCACACCTGTAAGAAATATGAGGCTGAACAACAGTACCGCAAAGAGTATGTTGAACAATGACCCCGCCACCACCACCAAGGCCCGCTTATAAATTGGCTGGGTAAAAAATGCCCTGTCCTTTTCCTCTATATCCTGGGCATCTGCAGAGCTTGCCATCTCATCACCGTGCATCTTCACATAGCCGCCAATCAAGAATGCCGACAGCACATACTCCGTGTCGCCGTATTTCCTGCCTATTAACTTTGGTCCCATCCCCAGAGAAAACTTCGTTACCTTTATTCCCACTGCCTTTGCAAAAATAAAGTGCCCAAGCTCATGGACAAATATCAATACCCCTAAGAGCAGTACCGCGTACACTATCGTCATCTAATTACCCCCGCCATATTTTTCTTTCACAATTTCTCTTACAGCGTGCCTTGCCCATCTATCCGCCTCAAAAACTGCGTCAAGTCTGGCCTCAGCTACGTTGTGTCTCATCATCACCTCTTCTATAATAACAGGTATCTGCGTAAAATTAATAATACCGTTTAAGAACAAACAGACCAGCTCTTCGTTTGCCGCGTTCAGGGCCGCTGGCATTGTGCCGCCTGCCTTTAGTGCCTCATATGCAAGGGGCAGACACGGGAATGCCCCGGTGTCTGGCTTATGAAATGTTAAAGCGGAGATTTCCTCAAGGCGCAGCCCCTGTATCACGTTTTCCATCCTGTCTGGATATGCCATTGCATAGGCTATTGGCCCTTTCATATCAGGGACAGAAAACTGCCCAAGCAAAGTGCCGTCAACCAGCTCCACAAGTGAGTGTACTATGCTTTGCGGATGAACTAGCACGTCTATAGAGCTGGGCGCAAAGCCAAACAGATGGTGCGCCTCTATCACCTCAAGCCCCTTGTTCATCAGGGTTGCGCTGTCAACGGTTATCTTATTTCCCATGCTCCAGTTGGGGTGCTTAAGGGCATCGGCTGCCGTTACTGTTTTTAGTTCGTACTTGGTTCTGCCAAAAAACGGCCCTCCGGAGGCCGTCAGGATAAGCCTCCTTATATGTGTTTGTGGGCGGCCATCCAAACACTGGAATATGGCGCTGTGTTCGCTGTCCACAGGAAGCATCTTTACATTATTGTTTTTGACCTCTTCCATTACAGCAGCGCCGGCCATAACGAGGGTCTCTTTATTTGCCAGCCCTATGTCCTTGCCCGCTTTGATAGCGGCAAGGGTTGGTCTGAGGCCGGATGCCCCGACAATTGCAGATATGACAAAGTCAGAGTTTTCGTATGCCGCTGCCTCACAGACGCCCTCCTGTGAGCTGAGTACCTTAATTACTTTCCCATGAGTGTCATTAATGCCATTAATACCGGTGTCTTTGACCCACTGTCTTAGCGCTATGGCGCTGTGTTCGTCTGCAACTGCCGCTATCTCTGGCCTGAACTCAAGGATTTGCTGCTTTAACAATTCCACACTCTTATTGGCGGCAAGGGAGACTACCTTGAATCTGCCGCCAGAGTTTCTGACAGCCTCAAGCGCACTCTGCCCTATCGAGCCTGTGCTTCCCAATAGTGTTATATTTTTTGTGCCGTTACCGCCTTTATCCATGACGTTTATTAAGAAACAATATCAAATAATACAGCACAGGGGCCGCCACAAGCATCCCGTCCACTTTATCAAGCATCCCTCCATGCCCGGGCAGAAAGCTCCCAGAGTCCTTGATGTTTCTTTCCCTTTTAAACATTGACTCAATCAGATCACCTATGATACCAAATACCCCCAACACTATGCCTATCGCTGCGGCTGTCATATAATCCATTCTGATTTTGAAGCCGAGCTTTAATATCACCGCCGAGGCAGCCCCGCCTATGAGCGCAGCAACTGCCCCTTCGACTGTTTTATTTGGGCTAATGCTTTCGTAGAGTTTTCTTCGGCCTATAGCCTTACCGATGTACAAGGCAGCGCTGTCTGCCCCCCATATCACAAGCATTAAAAACATAATGATCTCCGGGCCAATTGCCCTGAGTTTGATAAAATAACTCAGAGACACCGGTATGTAAAACAAACCCGTCAGAAACGGGGCTATATCAAACAGGGCGTTGTCCGGCCCCTTGCGGTCAAACAGCCTAATCGTAGTGCATAACATGAATGTCGCAGCAAACACATAGGCTGGTATCTCGTTAAACAGATATGTCATATAGAGGGGAATTAGTCCAACTGCGGAGAATACGTGCCGGTACAGAGCCTTTACACCGTACATCAGGAGGAATTCCTCCATGCAAATAAACGCCGCAATGAACATCAGTATCAGGAAATAGTTGCTTGGCAGATACATTATGTACGCATAGAGAAGTGGAAGCAGTATTGCTGCAACAATGAGCCTTTTTAACATCTGATTATGTTTCAGCCTTATCGGGAATCATACCAAAGCGCCGCTGCCTGAGCTTATAGTCTTCGATGGCATAGATGAATTCCTCTTTCGTAAAATCCGGCCACAGCGTATCAGTGAAAAACAACTCGGCATACGCGGCCTGCCAGACAAGGAAATTGCTGATTCTCTTTTCACCGCCTGTTCTGATTATCAAATCCACCGGTGTTACGCCTCCGGTATCAAGGTTTTCCTCAAAGGATTCCTCGTTTACCTCGTCCATGTCGCCGCCTTTTTCGATGAATCTCTTTACTGCCCTGACTATCTCATCCCTGCCGCCGTAGCTGATTGCCATCATCAGGTTCATGCCGGTGTTACTGCCGGTTATACGCTCTGCCTCTTCCACCAGATACTGTATGTTGTCGGGGAGTTTTTCCTTGTTGCCGATAACCTTAAAGACCAGCCCCTTGTTTAACAGGTCTTCAATTTCGGTTTTAAGATAAAAATCGAGCAGGTCCATCAATGTTATAACTTCGTCATGCGGTCTCTTCCAGTTTTCTATTGAAAAGGCATAGAGGGTAAGGGTTTTAATGCCTAAGTCGGCGGCGGCTTCTATTATCTCCTTTGTCCGCCCTGCCCCTTTACGGTGTCCTTCAACGCGCGGCATACCCCTTTGGTTGGCCCACCTGCCGTTACCGTCCATTATTATACCCACATGTTTGGGTATGGTATGGTCTGTCAATTAAACCTCCAGCTCCCTATAACAATTTATATATAAACAGATTGGTCACAAGGGGGTTTTCTCCCTTGAGCATCCCAGACAGATTAAGCCCCAGTATTGGTCTTGCTAATACATAAATCCTGTCTTTGTATATCGTATAGTCTATTATATTCCCAGCTACCGCACCGACAAGTGTGTTCTCTTCGACTGAGATACCGTTAAACCCGTAGCTCATTATATATGATTTCTTATAACCCAATGACGCCGAGGTCAGGGCAAACGGGATTCTCCTGATAACAATGCCTTTTTTATGATACAGGAACATCTTGTCGCTTATGTGCCACTTGCCTCCTTCTACCATGATAGTCGGGCCAGGGATATTGTACTCCCTGATAAAGCCGCCCATGCTGCCCTTGCTGCGCCAGATGCGTGTCCCGGCGGAGTTCTTCACAACGAGGTGGTTAGCGTTGTCGTAGAATAATGTCACGGGTTCAGATTTAGCGTCCTCTGCGGCGGGTGCAAGATAGACAAAATCATAGAGATTAACCCCGGATGGCAGTTTTAACTGTCCTTCCTCTTTGAAATGATTGCTGTCCCAAACTATATAGTCAACATTGCCGACTTGTCCTTCTCTGGGGGTGTAGCGCTGAAACAGGAGTTTATTGCCATATACCCTTAAAAAGCCGCTGGCCTTCCACAACAACTTAAGCTGCCCGCCCTCAACTCCATAGATAAACGCCCTTGCGCCGTCATAGGCCATTGCAGTTACTATGATTTCGTCTCTGCCGTCTTTGTTTATATCTATAACGTCAATATATACGTTATCGCTCATCTTGTCACCCTTGAGTTCCATTATCTTGTTCATATCAACGCCGGGCTTGTAAACTGCAAGGTCAGAGCCAGTGCTGAAGATAAGGTCCACATCACTGCCGCCGTTGATATTGCCTATTGTCATCAGGTCATACCCAATGGGCATACGATACGTAAGAACCGGTTCATTCATCGCGGACAGGAATATGTCTGCCGCAGCAATGACATCCTGAAGATATGTCTCTGATATTGCTACGGTATCTGAAGACACTTCCTTTTTATCAGAGACCCAGTAGATGCGCTGCTTCAGGTATTTGTTCTCATCCCTGATCTCATCTTTTTTTGAGCCTTCAATCAGGATAAGCACATCGGCGCCCAGCTTTTTTGCCTCCTCAAACAGTGCGGCGGTGTTTTCAGCATCTATAGCCGTGTCGATAAGCTCGAAGCGGCCGCTTTGTTTGAGCTGTCTGTAGTAAACATCACCGAGGAACCAATCGATGGACTTGTCCTGGTAGAACAGCGCCCTGATCTTTGACTTAGACAGGCGTGCAATATCGCCTTTTTTTGGAGTGCCTTTTATGAGACTTGCCGCCGTCTCGCCGTCAGGTTTTACGCCTGTTATCTCAATTGAGCCAATGAAGTCCTCGAAATGTCCAAGCGGTTCGTTCGTGACAGGGTGATAGAACATGGCGCCTTGTCTGAAGATTTCAAATCTGGTACCTGGTACGGCCTTTTCTGATGTGTCACCTCTGAGGGTGAGGGCAGTGCCTTTGACAGCATCAACTTTTAGTGTGAGCGGGTTAAAAAATTTGACTGTTTTATCGGTAAGTGGTTTCAGTGGGTCATCATATCCCCCAACAGCCCCGAATGCGCCGTTAATAAATGTTAGCAGGTATAAGACCTGGCACAAAGCAATCACAACGGCATATGCCGAAATCTTGATATCTTGGGTCGTATCTTTAGTCATATTAGGCCACCCCTCTCAAATTTTAGTCCTCACATTATAGCAGTACCGCAAGACACAATTGTATCATAAATTATCGACAAAAAACTGTCCATATTGTGTTAATATTAATAGTGAGCGGAAGAACTGGCAAAATAGTCTCAGTAAACACCAGCAAAGGAAAGGGTGAGAGAAAGACACCTGTCAAATCGGCTGTGCTGATAGCAAACTTTGGCATCGAAGGAGATGCCCACGCCTCAGGGCAGTGGCACAGGCAGGTCAGTCTGCTTGCCATAGAAAGTATAATAAAAATGCAGGCAATGGGCCTTGACGTTGACTGCGGCGACTTTGCTGAGAACATCACAACAGAAGGGATACCGCTTCCCACACTGCCCATAGGTACGCGGATGACTATCGGAGGGTCAGTCGAGGTCGAGATAACACAAATCGGCAAGGAGTGTCACAACAGATGCGCGATATATTATCAGGCCGGGGACTGTGTAATGCCCTCTGAGGGAATTTTTGTGCGTGTCATAGAGGGCGGGGAAATTATGCCAGGCGATAAAGTGATGATAAAATGACAGGCATAACCGCAGCAGTACTGACAATCAGTGACAAAGGCTCAACAGGGCAGCGCGTAGACGAAGGCGGCCCGGTCGTATGTGAATTACTCAGGGGAATCGGGGCTGAGGTTCTCTTTACTGAAATAATCCCCGATGAAAAGGAACAAATCAAGGCACGACTAATCGAATTGACACAAAAGGTTGACCTTGTGATAACAACCGGCGGTACGGGGCTTTCACCACGCGATGTAACACCTGATGCCACGCTTGAGGTGGTAGATAAGGAGATACCCGGCATAGGGGAGACAATGCGTGCCGAGGGTCTTAAGGCGACACGCCGCTCTATGCTCTCCCGGGCTGTGGCAGGCACGCGCGGCAGCTCATTAATAGTAAACCTGCCGGGAAGTGTAAAGGCAGTAAGGGAAAACCTCGCCGTAATACTGGATGTCCTGCCTCATGCGATAGAGAAAATCAAGGGCGGTACGTCGGACTGTGGCCGGTAAGTGCCTAGAAACAAATACTGGTAGCAAATAGTAGTTGACTAAAGAATGTCCCAATCAAACAAAACACTAAGGCAGGCGCTGCTTTACGCAATCTTAATATCAGCGGTAACTGCCTTTGTTGAGCTGTCCTCTTATGTTACATACAGAGTGATATACAAGTCGTGGATGTCTTTTGAGCAGTTAGAAAACGATCGACATGGTATAATCAAATCCATGCGCACGGATGCTGGCAACATGAACATACCCGCTGTCAAGTTATTTCATCTGTTACACCCGTATTATGGTTATGTGCTGGATGAAATCCCTGATGAGCGTCTTAAAAACATCATCGGACTCGATAAAATCAAAATCGACAGAAACAGGTATGGCTTTTTTGGCAAAAATGACCCCGTGCAGCAAAGAAGTGAACAGAACTTGTTGGTCGGCGTTACGGGTGGCTCGGTAGCCACAGTTATGACGGTGCTGGCGGAAGATACACTGGTAAAACACCTGAGTGAAATTCCAGAGTTTAAGGGCAGAAAGGTGATACTAATAAATATAGCAAGTCTGGCATACAAACAACCCCAACAACTGCATGTCGTCTCTGACATCATCGCGCAGGGCGGCAATTTTGACATTCTTATTAACCTTGATGGATTTAACGAAATAGTCCTCCCACTTGCCCACCATAACATTCAGGACGGTATACCGTTTCATTTCCCGCGCGGCTGGAGAACCCTGACGGAGAGAAAGATATCAAAAGACCAGGAGATTGCCATGGCCATGATAGCGCTGGCTGAAAAACGCCGAACAGATGCCTCTTTAATATTTTCCTCATGGCTGCCTTCCCACACAGCCACAGGAAATCTGATGTGGAAGGTACTCGATGCTGGAGCCAAGCAAAAGAAAGAGGCAAGTGAGGCAGCGCTGACAAAACTCATAGTCTCTGGCGATGTAGGTGAGCTTCACAAGATACGTTCGACACAGTGCGGGACTGCGTTCCTGGGTACTGACCAGCAATATAAAACGGTACGAGACCTATATATCGACATAGTAAGGCACTGGCAAAGAAGCTCTGTTATGTTAAACAACCTGATAGCAAATCAGGGGGGTATGTATTTTCAATTTCTTCAGCCGAATCAATATTTTATTGGCAGCAAGCCTCTGTCAGCAGAGGAGGTATCAGTGGCGCTTGCCACATCATCCCCATTTAAGCAGGAAGTCGAACGTGGGTTTCCATATATGCGTGCCGGGGGTGTGGGGCTGCATAAGGCGGGGGTTAATTTCACCGATTTGACATTAATGTTTAAAGCAGTCAAAACACAGGTATATATTGACTCATGCTGCCATCTTAATAAGGAGGGTTATGACTTAATCGTTAACGCCATAGCGGACACAGTAGCAAAAACGGTGTCAGCTAGCGGTTTTAAACCCGCGCCTAACGCTGTAAAGCAGGGTGACGACCATGATTTTGACAACCTCAGGCGCTATACGCTTGATGTTGATCGCTATGACGACGGGGCAAACACGCCCATACCACCCAGAGACGCTATTCAATAATATTATCCACAGCAATATTATCCGCCAGCCGCCAGCACGAAAGGATTAGTCTTCGAATATATCTTTAATATTCACTTGCAGGCCCTCAATAACTTTTGACGTAACAATGCCCTCAAGCTCTGCGTATGAATGTCTTACATACTTAGCGTTGTTAATGATTAAGACCTCGACAGCCCTAAAGTCTGGTAAGACAACCCAGTACTCGGACACACCGTATTTCTCGTATATCGCCTTCTTAGCAGACACATCCCTGTCATAACTACCTGGTGATACTATCTCGCATACCATATCCGGAGTGATGCGTACCCAGTCTGTGATAACAGCAGGTCTGTTTTTTTTACAAATAAACAACAAATCCGGTTGAAGACGGTTTGTACCATCCTCGAATATCACGTCTAGTGGAGAGTAATAAACCCGTCCCAAACCTTTTTGTTCTACGTGAGCATCTATTTTTCTGAATAGATTAGCGCTAATTTCCTGATGTATCCACGATGGGCTTGGCGTCACAACTTCCTCCCCGTTGATTATCTCCGTTAAATCTAAATCTCGTTCGATTGTAAGCATTTCCATAGTGATATTCTACCTTTAACTGAGATGATGTGTCAAATAACAGAATGAGGGGGGCAGGTTTTCATGTGTCATGAGCTGCATCTCATGTATTACACCGCCTCGGAGATAAATATCCGGCAGTGGAGATAAAACGTAAACTCACGACCATTGCTTTCAAAAACTCCGGGAACATCACCATCTCTGGCCCTGATATTCTGGCCTATCTCCAATAGTTTTTTATCGTCGATGTCATATCTTTCAGCAAAATCGCGTGAGGTTACAGGCAAGGCCGGCATATCTTTAATCAGTATCTGGGTAAAACCACTGGCACTTAGTATACCGCTTAGTTCATGGACAGACGGGAACCATTTGTCAAGGCCGGTGCTCCGAAAGAGTTCATTTAAAAGAGCGGCGTGGGCGGTGGCTTCAAAACATGCGGTTTGGTGGATAAAACACTCCCCTGGGCGCATCTGTCGCCTGATATGCAGCAGGGCGTTTTCTATGCCGTCTCTGCCAAAGTAATGCAGCACAAAGCGCATTATAAATAGCAGTGTGCCGTTTTCTGACAGCAGCGTCTCCCGCGCAACATCCTCAACAGGACAGTGGATTGTACAGATTTGCCCGGCTGCGCTTGCGCTTAACTGTGAGCTTGATGTGTCTATGTTAATTAGATGAATTGGGCGAATCGGGCGATCTGGGTGAATTGGGAGTGTGTTTAATCTGGCGGCAAGTTCTTTCAGAACAAAGCCGGTTCCACCGCCGAGGTCTGCGATTGTGGTGGGCGGTGACAGAGGGTTTATGCGGCTGAGGACGGCTGAAACCATATGGTCCGCCACTTCTTTATTAGAAAAATACCCGCCATGTATACTGTCCCACAGCTTGCCAAAGACTTTCCCGTGATTTTTCGACTGCTCGTCCATATATGTAATAATAGAACATAAGAAATATTTTTCGCAAGAAAATCCGGGTGATGGCAGTATCCTAGTTTAAATTTTCTAATTAAATGAACCATTAATTTGAGATTTAGTTAACCCATTAATTTGATTTCAAGAGAATCTGCAATATCTTTGCATTTAACCAATTCACTTAAAAAGTAGTCAAGATTCGCTTTCCTATCGGTCTCTATTGTATGAATAACCTCATGGTAATCCAGCCCAAACAATTCGCAAAATCCTCTTCCGGTCAATGCTTCTTTAATGTCTATTTTGTTCTTAAATCCCTTCACAATAGCCGTCCTGTCTGGTGCATTAAAGGCACAGAAATGGCTGGAAACAGTAGAAGGCAATACGTAAGCATTTTTGCTTATAAACTGGTGCATAGACTGATGTTCCATTGCTGCTGACTTTGTATCGTAATTCGGGTTCTCCTTGAGTTCTACAATATAGCAATATATGTCGATGATAGAATTATCCCCTTATATCACAACCTAAAAAGTTCCTTCCAACCCAAATCTCACCACATTGTATGCGCTTGCATGTGAGATTTTTAATTATTTGATTCTGAAACCGCCATTAGTTATTTTGAGGGGTAAAAATTCAGACTGAGAAACACAGGTGATTGCGCTAATTACAAATATGTGCTATAGTTATACAATGGAAAAAGACAATAGCCATATGGAAAGGTATATATGTATACACGGGCACTTTTACCAGCCTCCGCGCGAAAACCCGTGGCTTGAGGAAGTTGAGTATCAGGACTCGGCTGCCCCCTATCACAACTGGAATGAGCGTATTACGGCTGAGTGTTATGCCGCCAATGCCGCATCAAAAATTCTCGACCACGAGGGAATGGTCACCGGTATTATTAACAACTACTCGAAGATGAGTTTTAACTTTGGGCCGACGCTGCTGTCGTGGCTGCAAAGACATGACCCTGATGTGTATCGCGCCATCATTGAGGCGGACAAGCTTAGTATGGAGAGATTCTCAGGGCACGGTTCAGCGGTAGCACAGGTATATAACCACATGATTATGCCGCTAGCCAATCAGTTCGATAAGATAACACAGGTGATATGGGGAATACGGGATTTTGAGGCACGATTTGGAAGGAGGCCTGAGGGGATTTGGCTTGCCGAGACCGCAGTTGACAGGGAAACCCTCGACATTCTAGTGGACAATGGGATATTGTACACAATTCTTGCCCCTCGCCAGGCATCAAGGGTAAAAAAACCCGAGACTAACCCTTCTTCTGACGATGAGGCCGCTGATGATGAAATGGCCGACATGCCAGTAATTATGGAAGAGCAGGAAACACGGGACCAAGACCTCTGGACAGACGTAAGCAATGGTCGGATTGACCCTGCAATGCCCTACCTGTGCAGACTCCCCTCTGGCAGGACAATTACCCTGTTTTTCTATGATGGACCAATATCAGGTGACATTGCCTTTAGCGGCGTTTTACACGATGGCGGAAATTTCGCTTACAGACTTACCTCTGCTTTTACAGACACAAGAGATTTTCCACAGATAGTCCACATAGCCACAGACGGCGAGACATACGGTCATCACCACAATAGAGGGGAGATGGCCCTGACATATTGCCTGCACGTAATAGAATCCAGCACGGGGGTCAAGCTGACGAACTATGGGCAATACCTTGAGAAATACCCGCCAGTGTACGAGGTGGAAATCTACGACGGCTCGTCATGGAGCTGTGTTCACGGCATAGGAAGGTGGATGAATGACTGTGGCTGCTGCAGTGGAATGCATCATGGGTGGTCACAACAATGGCGGCGCCCCCTGCGAGACGCTATGGATTGGCTCAGAGACAGGCTTGCCGGTATATTTGAAATAGAAGGAGGGAAATATTTAAAATCCCCCTGGGATGCCCGTAACGATTACATAGAGGTGATTCTCGACAGAAGCAGGGCAACAGTCAACGCCTTCATAGACCGCCACGCCCTTACGAACCTCACAATGAAAGACCGGACAAGGGTACTAAAACTGCTTGAGATGCAGCGCAACTCCATGCTCATGTACACAAGCTGCGGGTGGTTTTTTGATGAAATATCCGGTATCGAGACAGTTCAAATAATGGACTATGCCGCACGGGCAATGCAGTATGCACAAGACTTGACCGGTATTTCCCTTGAGGGTGAATATATAGAAAAGCTCCGCCACGCACGAAGCAATGTATTCAGCTCTGGTGCCTATCCGTATGAGGAGTTTGTAAAGCCGTCAAAGGTGGATATTATGCGTGCTGCCGCCCACTACGCAATCTCATCTCTTTTTGAACACAATCCAGTGCGTTTAAGCTTGTTTTGCTATACGGTAGAGCGTCTGTCATATGATGAGGTTACCACGTGTACTATGAGGTTTGCCACAGGCAAGATTAAGATAACCTCTGAGATAACATGGGATGAGCGCACGCTCGTCTATGCAGTTTTAAATCTCGATGACCACAGTATAAGCTGCAGAATTAAGGACTTCTCAAATGACACTGATTTCAGCGCGATTAAGGTACAGTTGACAGATGCCTTCGGCAAGGGTCTTATCCCAACAGTTATCAGCCTGATGCAAACGCACTTCAGCAGTGAGAACTACTCCTTTTCACACCTGTTTAGAGACGGACAAAGAAGAATCCTCGATATACTCTCACAAGGTCCCACAGGTGAGCCAAATAATGGAATTGACGCTCAGTACAGACAAATATACGAAAGCCACTACCCGCTTATGGATTTCTACAGGGGACTTTCCGTGCCGCTGCCCAAATCCCTGACGATTGCCGCCGCATATACCATTGAGAAAGACCTGATGACTATATTTGAATCTAAATCCATCGATATAGTAAAGCTCCAGGGCATAAGCGACGAAATCAGGAAATGGAACATCGCAATAGACACATACAAGCTTAGCTATCATGCCACAGCACTGATAAACTATCTTGCAGAGACACTGTTCGTACAGCGGGAATATGCAGAGTTATATGAAAAGACAGGCAAGGTAGCCGATATACTGAAATCCCTCTCTATAGAGCCTAATCTGTGGAAGGTGCAAAATATATATTTTATTATAGGAAAAGAGCTGAGGTCTGTAATGATGGACAGGGCAGCAGGTGCAGATGACACAGCCCGCAGGTGGCTGGACAATTATGAGCGGCTTGGCATCTGTCTTGGTGTAAAACTGAGATAAGACCAATACTGGAAATAATATGGAAAACAGGGCGGAGATGTCGGCTTAAAAAAATATTATTTTTATCGTTGACTTTTTTGCTGTGATAAAGTTACCATATAAATGCCCTTTTAAAGGGCTAAGCAAGCAGTAAGGAGTGTTTCAACATGTCATTTGAAGGAAAAGTAAAATGGTTCAACGTCAGCAAGGGGTATGGTTTCATTAGCAAGAGCGATGGAGAGGATGTCTTTGTCCACTATTCAGCTATTAAGACCAGCGGGTTTAAAACGTTAGAGGAAGGACAGATGGTTTCTTTCGACGTTGAACACGACAAGAAAGGATTGAGGGCAACTAACGTAGCAATCATAGATTAGTACGCTAGGCAATCCGCAATAATTAAAAAGAAAAGGGCTGGTCACGGGGGTTTGGGCAAACAAAGTTGCAGCACGTGAATCATTGGGAAACAGTGATTACAACCGCCAATAACTATCAGGTTGACCGGCCACTTTTCAAATTACCTTAACCAGAATTTCTGGTGATAGGTGGTGGTGTGTTTGTATATCGATTTTAGTCAATCCAGACTTTCATTCAGAGTAAATTAATCAACGGCAGCGACCTATACGGGTCTTTTGTGCGCCGGTAATTACAGATAATTAGCGGTGTTTGACAAGCAATAGCCAACTATGTTAAGTTAACTCACAGTAAGAATATATTTTACAAGGAGAGAATCTTATGAAGAAAAGAGTTTTTGTGTATTTGTCGTTGTTTTTAGTGCTGATACTGAGTACTGGCCTGGCATATGCTGAAGGTAAGAAGAAGGGAGCTTCCAAGCGTAAACCAGGCGATATACTATACGTATGCAACTGCGGTGATACGTGTACGTGTGATACCGTAATGACAAAGCCCGGCAAATGTACCTGCGGGCAAGACCTTGTACAGATGCATGTACTGAAGATAGAGGGCGATGAGACACTCTTGTGTACGTGTGGAAAGGGCTGTTCGTGCAAACTGGACAAAGATGACCCTACGAAGTGCGGCTGTGGCAAGATAGTGAAGAAGGTAAGCATTAAAGGGCTGTATGCGTGTGGCTGCTCCGATGGCTGTACGTGCAATACAGTGTCGGACAAGCCCGGTAAATGCCGCTGCGGCGCACAATTAAAGAAAGTATAATAGCTGAATTCACCATAACAAAAGGAGTATGTACACATACTCCTTTTGTTTCACATTTTCCATATCAAATAACCCTAAACCGCTTAGATACCGTTATATCCCCCAAGCATAGCGTTACAAGAGTCCCTTGATTCACCATCAAAAAAATAATGGACCTCGTTGTTACCTGACTATTCGGGATATTAGAATAAGGTTGGACACAAAAAACTAACACCAACGAGGTGAAATATTAAGACACAAAAGGTCGGGACTAAGTCGAAGAGAAAGACGAGCGATACAGAGAAGATTTCGTAAAGAGCGTAAAAGGACGACGCCGTCGGAATCGGTAGTATTCAGTTATTTATCGAAAATTCATGATAAGGAACAAGAGAAGCTGAGGGAAGGCAGGGCAGCATTCATAGCGAAGGCCACAGAGAATCTGAAGGCACTGATGACACAGGCGATGCCTGACCTTTTCCCCCTCGCGGTATGACTCTCGCAGCAGATACCGAGCCACGACATCTTACCATTTACGTATAAAATTGACTCACCGACATACATATATATTTAGTACACTATAAAGTATATTACTACGTATTGTCTGGTATAATATTGTATTATGTTTTCTGTATTTGTGGCTGATTATTGTTGCGTTTTGCTCTAAGTCCCCTTTCTGTATGATTTTTAATGGCTTTTAGTCATGAACATCCGCTGAAACACAAATTAGGTTGATAGGACTGATCTCCTCCTCTACGCTGACAACTATATATGCCGGTCAGATTCTGTTGAAATTATGTGCAGGTATTGCAACCGCAGTTACCTTGCGGTGGGTTGGAGTCGTCTCTGTTTTTCAGGTACATTGTCGGCTCTCTGAACAGGGCATATCTCAGCCATCTGTGGGCAAACTTCATTAGCTCTTCTTCGTTTTCTGTGATTAACTGTAGCTCTTCATCGTTTAAATCAAATATCTGTAAAAACTTGCTCTCATGCACAAATACCCTGAAGGCGTCCACATCGTATGCACCAAGTATAAACATGCTTATTGTCTTTTCATCAGGGACGACGGATTTTCCCAGTAATTTTTTATTGAGGATTACCTCTATCCAGTCGCTGTTCATCGCCTCATATTTGGCTATCCCTTCCCGTTCGCGCCAGTCCTTCACCACCCACTCTTTGTCCTCTTTAAATCCCTTGCAAAAACTCTCCTCTATCAGAAAATAAAAATCCTCTCCCTCAGTCATCGTCCGCTTGCCTATCGCAAACCCCAAGGGATAGTACCTGCACGCCAATGGTCTGTCTTCATATATCGAACAGCCTTCCTTTGTTACAAACTTACACTGCTTGCCCTCTGCCATTCGTAATTTAATAAACGGCAACTTGTTCTTATCCGTTACCACCATATCAGTATATTCAACGAGAAACTCCCCGCTGGTCTTGCCAAACCGCCTCTTCAATCTTAGTACATCATAGGGCGATAGGAATATCTCCAGTTCACCACAACACTTATTAAAACATGCTATTCCCTTGTGGCAGTTGAACTTAAAACGGCTCTCAGGCCCAAGTTCTCCCCTTCTTTCCGGGTCTTTATTTAATTTCTCGTAGATTTCTTTCACTCTCTCTCCCACTCTCTCCGATGTGTTTTGACGCCTCAATCGCCCGCTTGGCACAGATTGAGGCGTCTGTTAATTTATTGGTAATTTACTGGTAATTTACTGGCCTTACATTACGTCCCGATTTGCCATTTTCGCGTACACAATCGCAGTCGTCCTATATACCATGTGCGCCAATTTCGAGTACGGCAGGTACGCTATTATGTAAAACACGCATACCAGATGAATAAAGTACATAGGATAGGCCACCTGTGCATTGTTCGCAAACCTGCAAAACTCTGACAGCAACCCCGTTATACATACCAAAAACACCATCACCGCAAATACCCAGTCAAAAGACGATGATACGCTGTTCACACCCTTGTCCTTCATTCGATTGGCAAACAGCATCAGTGACCCTATTAACAACAGCAGGGCACTCGTATTGCCGAATATCTTGTAGACCGCATAGTACATCATCACCGCTGCCTGTGACCCCAGAATCATCATCATATTTGGGTCGTCCTTCAGAAACGGCGTTTCCCACTTCAGCACATACAAGTTAAATACCGCCCAGTTTGTCTGTATGAACAGACCTATGAACCCTGCTACAATCAGCCTGTGCGTCCACGTCCTGTCTGCATTAGCGCCGCATTTCTGAAACTTCTTGTGAAATACAATCTCCTTCAGGGTCTCTATTAAACTTGGTATTAACATACTATGTGCCATCAGCTTATATGGATTTACATTGAGTTTGCCCCAAAACCTGCTCACGCTTATAGCAAACACAAACACTACACACATCGCCGTCGTTACAAATATCGCATCGACAAGTGGAATCGGGAAAAATTTGTTGAAGACCACATCGCCAGCCGGTATGTTTAAGTGCCCGGTGGCATTTAACAAGGCAAGAAACAGCGCCACTGGAATCAACAACGCCACTAAGAGCAGCTTTGCATTTCCCACTATCGTGCCCATAAACCTCGGGAAGGCGTTCTCGGCTATTACGGCCTTTCTCAATGTCGATAAGACATCACCCGGTCTTGCACCGCGGGGACAGTACTTTGAGCAGTCGTTACAGTTGTGGCAAAGCCAGATGTCCGGGTCTGCCGACAGCTCTTCCTTTAACCCCCACTGGGCCATTATCATCTCTTTTCTTGGAAACGGGTTGTCAGCCGGTGTCAGGTCGCATACCGTAGAGCACGTCGCGCACTGATAACACTGCTTCATAGTGTCGGCGCCGCCCTCCTTTAAGCCCCGAACAAACCCAATGTCAGGTGTGAACACTGCATCACCCATGTGCATACCTCCCTGTTATTTTAGAATCCCTTGTATGGATTCGGTCCAAATCCTTTTAGTTTCTCTGAAAACTCTTCCATTATCTTCGGAAGCGTATCCCACTCGTTTATCTGAAGCTGTATCTGATGAACACGCTCAGACTCAAGCATCAGCCTGCCCAAAGTCTCCTGCACCTTGCTCAGACGCTCGCTTGCTACCTGACTGCCCTTTACAAAGTGACACTGGTAGTCATCACCGTACTTGCAGCCCATCAAAAGCACTCCATCCACACCCTTTGAAAGCGCGTCGGTTATCCACACAAGATTCGTCCCGCCAAGACACCTCAGAGATACAAACCTGTAGTTCGGATTTAAACGTACCCGATTCAACCCCGCCATGTCTAACGCAGGATAGGCATCGTTTTCACATATCAGGGCAATGATAAACGGTTCGTCACCCTCCGATGGTACATCAACAGATTTCATTATAGATGATACCATATCCACACTGTAGTTGCTGAAGGAGATTATCCTCTGCGGACACGCACCCATACAGGTTCCACAACGGCGGCAGCGGTAAGGATGCTCTCTCGGCGTTCCCTTTTCATCCTCATCAAGCACACCAAACGGACACTCAACCGTACAGCGGCGGCACTGAGTGCAACTCTCAAGCCTGAACTCAGGAAACGACATGTCCCCTGCTCTGGGATGCACTGCCTTACCCTGTGCAGTCAACTCTATACACTGTATGGCCTTTAGCGCGGCACCGGCAGCATCAACGGACGACTGGTGCGAATCCATCGGACTTCTCACTGCACCGGCAGCATAGATGCCCGTCCTTCTGGTCTCATACGGGAAACATATAAAGTGGGAATCTGGAAAGCCATACTTTAAGTGAGGGATCTCAGGCCCCTGCCGGTATTTCAGATTCATTATATGGGGTATCGGCATAAGCTCTTCGATCTCACCGTCCTGCGTCTTCTTTTTTACCATTTCACCTATATACTCTTTCGTCAGGTCGTTGACGGCCTTTCCTTCGGGCAGCATCGAAGAAACCATTCCAGTAGCCAATACCACAACGTCAACCCTTATTTTCATCTCCTTGCCGAGGAGCTGATTATCGACGATGACTATCAGGCTGCCATCTGCCTCTTCCTCTATCCCCTTTACCTCACCTTTGGCAAGGAATATGCCTTCATCATTTTGCATCGCCTTGTAAAAGTTCTCATATACGCCGGTTGCCCGCATATCCTTATAGATGATAAAGGCGCCCGCATCAGGATTGGCCTCTCTCACATATTTTGCCTGCTTCAGGGAGACATTGCAGCAAACTGATGAGCAATATGGGACGTGATTTTCATCTCTCTGTCCGGCACACTGGACAAACAGCACATTCTTTGCCGTCTTGCCGTCTGAGGGCCTCGTTATCTTTCCTTTTGATGCAAGGTCTTCCATCTCAACATTCGTTATGACATTTTTAAATCTGCCATAGCCGTATTGTACGAGATTATTTGCGTCATAGGGTTTCCAGCCGGTTGCAAGGATTACGGCACCCGCCTTAAATGTCTCCTTAGCGCCCTTTTTGTCTATTTCTACATCGTACATGCCAGGCTCGCCCTCTATCGAGGTTATTGCGCTGTCCAGATGTACCGTGATGTTTTGACTTGAGCTGACCGCCTTAATCTTCGTGTCGATTGCAGGGACAAGGAGTTTGTCATAGGGGGCCTTTGCCGGATATGTCTTAAAACTCTTTTTTGACCAGCCGCCAAGCGCCCCTGATTTTTCCACCACCACTGATTTGTAGCCAGCCTTCTCAATCTCAAGGGCAGCCGTCAGCCCCGTGACTCCACCGCCAATAATCAGCACTACCCGTGTTACGTCTGTTGTCTTCGGAACAGGCGGCTCTGACTTATTTGCACGTACTATACCCATATTCACATAGTCTTCAGCCATTGCCTGAGTCTTGGGGTCGTTCGGGGGCTGCATCCATACCACATGCTCACGCAGATTTACCCTCTCCGTTATATACAGGAGTGGGTCGAAGTCAAACATGTCCGTGTTGACGCGCTGGCTGCACGCCGCTATGACTATCTTATTTACGCCTTCATTGTTTATGTCGTTCTTTATAAGGTCTACGCCTTCCTTGCTGCACAGAAACGGATGTGTCTTGCAAGTGCCTTTTTTGCCTCCAATCTTTTGAAGGGCTTCTATGTTTAACGACTCACCTATACCACAGTCTGTACATATGTAAACACCTAATCCCATCGTTTACCTCCTCACCGCGGATTGAATGCCCTTCAAGGCCGCGCTAGTGGCGTCCTGTAGTGACGTTGTAACGTCGTTTGGCCTTTTGGCAACCCCAGAAGCGTAGATGCCTGCCGCTTGTGCATCGGCATCGACGAAGCCGTTTTCGTCCAGTTTTACGTTTGTGCTGACATTTGCCGTCTTCAAGGATGGCTCCATGCCCGTTGCCAGTACAACCATATCAACTTTCTGTGTGATCTTTTTGCCACCTGTTATGTCTTCCACTGTTACGATGGGGTCTAAAGTCTCGGCGTCTTCCTCTATCTTTGCTACCTTACCTTTTATCATCATTACGCTAGCGTCGGCCTGAATCTTTTTCAAAAAGTCTTCATACCTCCCCGGCGCTCTCAAATCTATATAGTATATAAAGGCCTTTGTGTCAGGGTCGCTCTCCCTAACATACGTAGCCTGTTTTAGGGATGCCATGCAGCACACCGATGAACAATGCGCCAGATGATTCTCGTCTCTTGAGCCAGCACACTGCACAAACGCCACCGTTTTTACCTGCTTGTTGTCCGAGGGCCTCAGAATTTTTCCTTTCGTCGGGCCATTAGGCGCTGCCATGCGCTCCATCATCATATTGGTTACTACGTTTTTCACCTTTCCAAAGCCAAGATTATCCATCTTCGCTGCATCATACGGACTCCAGCCTGTTGCATACACAACGCTTGACGCATTTATCTCAACTGTCTCTGCCTTCATATCAAGGTCGATTGCATTATACTTACAAACCGATACGCATTTTGAACATGACTTTCCAGGACATACACCAGGGCTGGCATCTATTACAAACCTCATTGGATAGGATAACTCATGGGGCAGATATATCGCCTTTGTCTTATCGATTCCAAAATTAAAACTATTGCTTCTCTCTATAGGACATACCTTTACACAGTCACCACATGCCGTACATTTGGTATTTACATATCTTGGATTGATTTTTATCTTAACCTTAAAATTGCCTTCGCTTCCCTGAACACTTTCTATTTCTGCCGACGTATAAACAGATATCTTGGGATTCTGCTTTATCCTCTTAAAATTTACCTCTAATCCACAGTATGGCGGACATAACTTGGGGAAATACCGGTTTAACTGCGCTACCCTTCCACCCAAATACGGATTTCTCTCCACTATTACCGAACGTTGGCCTGCTTCTGCCGCTTCTATCGCCGTGGTTAGCCCGCTTATCCCACCTCCTATTACTACGATGGCCGAACCCTTCTCGTCTGACATAAAATCCTCCACTCTCTTTTAAGCTACGGACTCCAAAAAAAGGTCAGAAGGGGGAACGCCGTCCCCCCTTCCTCCTGTGTACTTCGTCTTGCTATTTCACCGCTTAGTCAGGAATCAACTGTACGTAATCTCTCTTGGACATCTCCCATTGACCGGTCTGGAGGTTGAACTTCGATATTGTAAAGCATTTCCAGTTCTGGTCGTCTATGAGGTTGAAGTCTCCCCTGTAGTAGTAGCCCGGGTATCTGGAGTCTTCCCTAAAGAGTATGTGCCTTGCATGGGCCTCACCTGTCCAGATTCTGTGATAGTTTTCCCAGCATCTCATCAGCTCGTGGAGGTCTGCTGCACCCATTCTAATCGAGTCTTCTTTGAGGAGCATCAGATGCTTTAAGCCTGCGTCAAGCAGAGTCTTACTGGTCATGTAGTATGTCGATACGCCAGCTACATACTCGTCCATTATCTTCTGCAGTCTTGCCTGAAGCATTTTTGGTCTGATGTAGTATGGGTTTGTGTTTGTGTCTGTGCTGTAGTTCTTGTATTTTTCGAATATCTCAAACGGGAGATAAAGCTCTCCGATGAGCTCTTCGGTTGACTTAGCTACTGCTGGCTTGTATGAGGCGTTATCGAGACAGAATGCTACCATTGACTTAGCGGCTTGTCTTCCTTCAGCGTGTGAGCCTGAGGAGAACTTGTGTCCGGATGCTCCGACGCCGTCGCCGGCTGTGAAGAGACCCTTTACGGTGGTCATTCTGTTATATCCCCAGCACCATTCTTTCGGGGCGCCTAAATCGTCAGGACCGCTTACCCATATACCGGCGCAGCCTGCATGTGAACCGAGGAGATACGGCTCTGTCGGCATGATTTCAGACGGGGCCTTATCCGGCTCGATGTTGTTTCCTGCCCACACTCCGGCCTGTCCAATACACATATCGAGGAAGTCTTCCCATGCCTCTGCCTCAAGGTGCTTTATCTGCTTGGCGTCCATGGTCTTTCCGAGCTCTGCCATTGCCAGATGGGTGTTCATGAGAATCGGGCCTTTACCGGCCTTCATGTCGTTCATCATCATGTGATTTCTGATAGCAGTGCCGAGCTTGTGCGGGTCGCTGCAATATTTGCCATATAATGCCTTTGTGCTTTCAAAGTGAGTTACGCAATAGTCTTCGCCGAGGGAGTTGGTTGCCTTTGCCTTGAAGAACAAGAACCACGCACCAACCGGGCCGTAACCATCTTTAAATCTTGCAGGTACGAACCTGTTTTCCATAAGCACCAGCTCTGCGCCTACCTGAGCCGCTAATGCGTATGTCGTTCCAGCGTTCCATACCGGGTACCATGCCCTGCCCTGTCCTTCAGCAACGGAACGCGGCCTGAATACGTTAACTGCACCGCCGCATGCCAATAACATACACTTTGCCTTAAACATGTATGCCTTGTTCTCTCTTACGCTGAATCCTACCGCTGCCGCTACTCTGTTCGGCTCGTTAGCGTCGAGGAGGAGCTTTACAATAAACACTCTCTCATAGAGATTGATTTCCTGGCCGGTTGCTGCCCTGTTTATCTCAAGCGCCTTCTTCGCTGCTTCGGCTACGATTACCTTGTAGGACTCGCCGTTTATCATTATCTGCCACTTACCGCTTCTTACAGGCTTGCCGCCTTCGGTAAGCTTCTTTGCGGGCTGTGCGCCGTCTAATGTGTGACCGTCTTCTGCCCTCTTCCATACAGGGAGGCCCCATTCTTCAAAGAGGTGCACTGAATCGTCAACGTGTCTGCCGCAGTCATATACGAGGTCCTCTCTGATGATGCCCATCAGGTCGCCTCTAACGTATTTTACATAGTCGACAGGGTCGTTCTCGCCCAAATATGTGTTGATTGCAGAAAGGCCCATCGCTACCGCGCCGCTTCTGTCGGCTGCTGCCTTATCTACCATCGTTACCTTTAATCCCTTTGGTGTTGCCCAACGCACCGCCTCGTATGCCGCGCCGCAGTTAGCCATACCGCCGCCGATTAACAGAATGTCGGTCTCGACCTCTATCATCTCAGGTCTTTGACAGTACGCAAATGTACATGTTTCTAATTCCATCGTATAGCCTCCTAAGTTTTATTTTAAGGTTTTTACCGTTGTCATGTTAAAAAATCCGGGCTTCTTTAAATTCGCAAAGTCCGCTTCCGGCTTACCTTTGTACGGATCTATCGAACCCTCTGCCGTTGTCCTGATCGGGAACTTAAACCTTTTTAATGCACCGCTTCTGAACTTAACAGTCCACATTATGGAATCCGAACCCCTCATTGGTATTACGTTGCCGCCAAGTGGAATAAAGTCCGCATATCCTCTGACCTCGATCGCCTGCTGCGGGCAAATCTTTACACAGTTGTAGCATTCCCAGCACTGCTCAGTTTCCTGGTTGAACGCCTTCATCCTGTCGCGGTCAAGCTTCATAAGATTGTTTGGGCAGATGTACATACAGGCTGTTCTTTCCTGCCCTTTACAGCCGTCACACTTTTCTGTCATTACAAAACTCGGCATATAAATATACCTCCTTGCAAAATATTTTGGCTTAAAAAGCCAAGATTTAATTTATGTCGCCATCTACTAGGGTGTAAGCTGCGACCTTCACCTCCTTTTTCCTTATCGTTATAATAAATGAAAAAGGGGGTACGGTTACCCCCCTTCTTAAGCTATTTCTTCGCGCTCTCTCCAGTTGAGTGCTTGTGCAGCGTTATCTCAACCTTTTCTGTAAGGCCGGCATAGTACTTCTGGAGTATCGCCAATACCTCTGGACGGCTGAAGTGATCGGGTACATCTGTATTTTCCGAAAGCATTTTTCTCAGGGCAGTGCCGCTGAGGTTCAACCTGTCTGCCTTGTCGTGAGGGCATGTCCTGTTTGACGCCATACCGTCGCACTTCATACAGTAAAACGTCATGTCTATCTTTAATGCCTTTGTCTCAAGGGCGTCTGCCGGTATCTCATCAAATATGTGATGTGCATCAAACGGGCCGTAGTAGTCGCCAACGCCTGCGTGGTCTCTTCCTACTATCAGGTCGCTGCAACCATAGTTCTGCCTGAAGAGCGCATGTAAGAGCGCCTCTCTGGGTCCTGCATATCTCATATCCAGCGGGTAGCCTGCCTGTACGCATGTGTCCTTAACAAAATAGTACTTTATTAGTGTATCGATACAGTTGCCTCTTACATCGGCAGGGATGTCGCCGGGTTTCAGCTTACCAAGCAGTGAATGAATCATCAGGCCGTCGCAAATCTCCAGTGAGAGCTTTGCAAGGTATTCGTGCGAGCGGTGCATCGGGTTCCTTGTCTGAAACGCCGCGACTCTTGACCAGCCCTTGTCCTCAAATATCTTTCTGGTCTCTTTTGGTGTCAGATATACACCAGCAAATTCCGTCGGGAACGAGCCTTCGCTTAATACCTTTACCGGGCCTGCAAGGTTTACATCGCCCTGTGCCATGACCATTGCTACACCGGGGTGCGCCTTGTCGTCTGTCTTATATACCTGCTTACACTCGTGGACCTTGTCTATCGTGTATTTCTCTTTTATTACCATCGTGCCCATTATCTCGCCGGTTGACTCATCGACCAGGGCTACTTCCTCATTGGCCTTTAAGCTGTCTGCCTGACCTTTGCTCGTTGACAGGGTTATTGGTATCGGCCAGAATACGCCGTCTGCCAACTTATAGCTATCGCACACGCCTTTCCAGTCGTCATGCCCCATAAAACCTTCAAGCGGAGTAAAACCGCCTATGCCTAACATTATCAGGTCGCCCGTCTCTCTTGATGACATGCGCACTTGTGTCAGGCCCTTTGCCTTCGCCTTTTCCGCTTCTAATGCTGCACCCTCCAGCTTCAAGGGCATCAATGTCTTATTTTTGCCGTGTGGTTTGACTAATGCCATTTCTTAACTCCTCCTTAGTTTTTTGTGTTTACCTTGCGTAACACATACTAATACATATTTATTTTAAGATTGAACAAATCTTATTGAATATCTCGTTAATGTCGCCGACGCCCTCTACCCTCTTTAAAATTCCCTTTTTTGTGTAGTAATCGATAAGCGGCTCTGTCTGCGCCTTGTACACGTCAAGCCTCTTTTTTATTGTCTCCTCTTTGTCGTCGTCCCTTTGATAGAGTTCTGTGCCGCACTTGTCACAGACGCCGTCTTTTTTCGACGCTGAAAAATATACATTATACATCTGCCCGCAGTCCTTGCTCTTGCATGTGCGCCTTCCGGTGAGCCTCTTTAACAGAACGTCGAAATCTACATCAACGCTGAGAGCTACTTCAAGCTGCATTCCAACCGATGCCAACACCCCGTCAAGCGTCTCGGCCTGCGCTGTGTTCCTCGGAAAACCGTCCAGAATAAATCCTTTCTTGCAGTCAGCCTGCGAAAGCCTCTCCTTTACCAACCCGATAACCACACTATCAGGTACCAGCCCACCACTGTCCATATATGATTTTGCCTCTTTCCCAAGCTGCGTCTGGTCAGCAACCGCCTGCCTCAAGATGTCACCGGTTGAAATCTGTGGTATTCCATACTTGTCTATCAGCTTCTTTGCCTGCGTACCTTTGCCTGCCCCAGGCGCCCCAAGTAACACAATCTTCATACGTACCTCCAAATATATATTAATTCTAAGCGTTATAATTACAAAGACTTTCTTACCGCTTTAACAAGTGCTCTTTACATACTCCTCAACCACTGTGCCACCCGTGCCACCTTGCTTCAATCGCCGATGCAGCCGTCTTTTTAAAGTACTCTCACCCATAAAATGCCGCTGTCTCTTGCACGCACACGATTGACGCAATATCTTATCTAAAGCATTGTTTGAATGTCAAGAAAAATATTACGTCATGGTAAAAAATAGTTCGCCACACGTATTTCATCAAAATTTAAAAGACCGGCCTCAAACGTGTGGTCACAAGCATGACGCCAAGCGTAAATAATTCTGCATTTGACATCAGGCTCCGGTAGTTAAACGGGCTATCCGCATATGGGAAAAACACATTAAACCACCTTTGCGGCATCTCCTCTGCCAAAAGTCTGAACATATAATTAATTAGACAACTGTCCTGGTCAAATTCCGGGTCAAGCGATAAGAGGACACCGTTGAGGGTGAAAACCGCCTTTCGAAACAACAACAAATCAGCGGGAAACTTTACGCCGCGCAGCACGAGGCGGTCAAGGAGATTTAGCGCTCTATCCATTATCCCAGTCATTATGTCGGTCATTACTCCGGCCATTACGCCGCCTGTAGTGCCTGAGGCGGGCTTGCTGAGTTCATCTATCACTGCTGAGAGTGCTGCCCCACCGCCGACGCCGCCTTCAGACAGGGTATTAACGGCGTCAAGTATTATGCTGTGGTTATTTGTAATTATTCCAGAGGCAAGTTTCAACACCGAGGCACGTGCCATCTTTGTTAGAGTACCCGTCTGACTCCAGTCAACAAGGGCAATACGAAACCCCATTCGTGCGTCTTTTACGATAAGGATATTTCCTGCATGAGGGTCGCCGTGGAATAGTGAATCCACTGCATCAGCGAAAAGACAGTCAGTGACTACAGCATTAAACAACTCTACGGCGCATTGCTTTTGGTCTGTGTCCGCCTCTGTAATCTTTTTCCCGTCAATAAACTGCATAGCCGTCACCTTTTTTGTCGAAAAGGGCTGCGGCTGCGGGATTATTATCCTCCGGTTATGCCTGTAGAACTCTCCGGCCAGTTTCATATTTCGCTGTTCGTTGCGCAAATCTGCTTCCTTTGACAGGGCATATTTTACGTCCTTAAACGTGTCTGTGAACTTAAAATCTCCAAGTGCGTAACTTTCCCTGTTTTTGGTATAGAACTCAGCCAGTGCGTCAAGCAGCTTCATGTCCTCATCAAGAAACCCGGGCACATCAGGCTTGATAACCTTAAACACCCCTGTGCTGAGCGCCTCCGCCTCCTGCAATGTAAATGAAACCACAGAGGCAACACTGGCCTCGGAGATGACACTATCTGAGAGAACCAGTGTGCGGGAGTGCAGGTCTGAGCCTATCTCCTGCTCTATAATCGCCCTTATAGTGGAAATATCTATGTGAATCAGACCGCCCTCAAGCAAGGTCAGCCAGTGTCTGAACTGCTCGTCGATGTGTGGATTTCTGGCCATTATCTGCCCGAGTTTATAGAGCATGGGGATGTCCCTGACAAGCGCTATCAGCCTCTCTCCCGGGGAAACATCCATGCCGACTATGAACTGGGCGTTTATTATGCGAAGGAGACGCGCTTGCGAGATTCCAGTGAGAATGAAAAATGCACCATCATAGACTACGGGTCTGAAATCTTCGTAAACCTCCGGCACAGCATCGCATATGCCGGTTGCTTCAATGAGCGCTTCAGCTATCTCAGGGCGGTATTTTGACAAATCTATGAGTTGTTCAAGGTTTAATACAGCAGCAGAAAACTCAGACGGCGATAAATCAGACGACAGCAGCTCAAGCAGCGGCTCTCGCTCATTTAAGGGCATATCGCCGATTATTTTCATTGCGGTTTCGTACATATAAGGACAGCCCCCTGTTAGTTAGCCGGAGGACTGCTTAGGTTGTATATGAGAAGCTCAAGGGGATAGCGCTGGTTTGCGCCTCTTAGCCGTTTGTTTACATCGTTTAACTGTTCGCAGCACTTCATAAAGGCTGGGGTATCTGCATGAATTTCTTTTTCCAATTTCCAGTTGAGCGCCCCAAGTGTCATTAACTCATCAAGTCCATCGCGAATCTCTGCATACATTGCAACAGCCTTAGACCTGTTGCCCTTGACGATTGCATCGGTCACGTTAAATATCGTGTAAGTCTTTGTTCCAAACACAGCCTCAGCAGCGTCCGTCTCGTCTATTTTTTTCTTACCCAGGAGGGGGAGCTTATCGAGTTCATTTGAAAATTTAGAGGCTGAATCCCCGCATATCTCTTTGAGAAATCTGAGGGCCTCTCTGGTTATAGTGCATCCATATGACTGGACTTTCTTTTGCCCCCAGTCGAGAAGTTCACGCTCATTGAAGTCCAGCGTAATAGTCTTAACAGCAAACGGCAGGGGGGGCTTGTCACCCTTAGGTTTATTAGATTTATCTGGCAGTTGATTAAACAGAAACAGGACTGATGTTGGTGATGGATTTTCCACATATCTGGTCAGACGGGTTATGTCGCCCTTCAGCGCCTTCTGAAAATTCTTTACACATATGAACCTGCGGGCAGCAAACAGAGAGGCCATCATAAGTGTGTCTGTTATTTCTGCCATCGTGGCATGTTCGTCGCCCGGCTCTAAGTCATAAACGTCAAAATTAAATGTGATGTCTCGCACACTGCTTCTGAGCATTCTGAGGGATTCCACCTGATAGAAGTAATCCTTATAGTTCAGCAGATATACGGGGGATGGAAATCCTTTCTCATCATCAAGCTGCAAAAGGCTCATTTGGGGGAGTGTTCACTTGTGACAGGTTTTGGTAGCGATACGGTCAGCTCATAGACCAGATAGACCGCTAATGAGCGCATTGCAGCCTCGTCATGCTGCTCTTTTGAGGCAATTATTGAGTTGACTGCATCCTGGCTTTCAAACGACTCTATGAATGGCGATGAGATGTCCTTTATCTCTTTTGTTACATTGTCGTTTTTGTCCTTAAGTTTAAACGAGCCTTTAATGGCAACTTCATATTGGGCGGCATATTTTTTCTTCTCAGCAACGGCGGTTAATCTGTAGGAATAGATATTCCCTTCCAGAGAAAAGTCTGAGCTGTCAGAGATAGTGACACCGCGTTTTAAAAATTCGGAGGCAAGGGCATCATAGAGTATGTCCTGGAGCTTTGGCGTAGAGGTATTATTGATAATCTTGCCGATACGTATTGACGTATACGGTCTCTCTGCCTTAGTGACGAGCGTGTATCCACAACCAGACAAGACTATCAGCATAGCAGCAAGCAGTAGTATATTTTTTGTTTTCGGCTTCATTTTCACACTCCAATCATAACATGTTAGCAGACATTAAATCGATACTCTCTACAGGGCAAACGCACTATGATGTCATAGGAAACCCCTCTCAAGTCCTGAAAAGCCTGAAAAGTTAGTGTATTGTGATTAAACATTATATGTTTTCCCTAAAAAACCCTCTCAATTCATCCAACGAGCTGGCTTTTTTAATAAGATTTTTAAGAGCTTCCAACTTATCTATAGAATCCACCGCACTAGCCATATTCATTAGCTCAAGCCCGAATGCCCCATATTTAAGCTCAAGCCCTAACTCAATTGCTTCAAGCAGCCCCTTGCGCTGCCCTTCGGCCAATCCCTGCTTGAACCTTACGTCTCTCTCCATATCATACATTATTGCCATAGCCTCTGCCTCCTTACATACTTCGTCCTGTAAATCCCTCAACTGCGACAACACTTCCACCTGTCTTATGTGCTTGCCCCGAAGCGTTTCCTCCGGCACTAGATCCCTAAGTCTACTCAATATCTCTCTTATAAATATTTTAACACCTTTCTTTTGATAATTGCACAAGATTGCGATTATAACCTCTTCCGGTCTGTTTGAATATAAAAATTTATCGCAATCCACATTTCGCATATCTATAAGATTATAACGATAGTCGACCGTCTTCGTTTTGATTATGTCAGGCATTGTAAGTGGCTCGTTGCCTATGTAAAACACATACTGTAGCGGCTGAATATCGTAAACTTCTGTGATGTAAACCCAGTAACGCAGCTCCCTATATGCCATCTTAGCATAGTTCGTGGTCTGGAATTCTATATGTACCAGACACTGCGAAGCATCTTCCAGTTCTACCATAACAATAAAATCGGCCTCACGCTCGTTCGTTATCTGCAGTTTGGTTTCTACGGATGTGGATTTAACGGCTTTCAGCCCAATTACGCTCGTTAACATGGTGTCTATGACATCTTTCAGAACTTCCTTTATTATCTTGTCATATTGCTTAGACATGCTGCAGGTATTGTAGCATTTGGGGTTGAGTTAAAAGTAGTACGGTGATTGACCTGTGAATAATTAATGATTTGACAAAATCCGCTGCTCTGACATAAAATTATGCGTCACTTGTGCGGCAAACATTAGGAGGGATGCGATTATGTACTGCAGAAATTGTGGAAACCATGTTTCGGACAGTGCGCACTTTTGTGAAAAGTGCGGGACACAGCTCTCAGGTGAACCGCAAGTTACCGGCTCATCCGGCTACACAAAGGAGAAAATAACTGCCGGACTCTTAGGGATATTCCTGGGCTGGTTAGGCGTACACCGTTTTTATCTTGGCTATACAGGCATTGGGGTTCTTCAGATATTTGCAACCCTAATAACTGCCGGTGTCGGCGGTCTATGGGGCATAGTTGAAGGGATTTTAATACTAACCGGCAATATCAATAAAGACGCTCAGGGAAGGCCACTAGTTGGATAAGAGATGAACATAGACTTAACCGGTAAGACTGCCCTTGTCACAGGTGGTGCGCGTGGGATAGGGCGGCAGATTTGCCTGAAATTAGCTGAGGCCGGGGCTGCTGTGATTATTAATTACTCCAAATCCGCAGACGCAGCCGTGTCCTTACAGTCTGAAATAGCTCAGTCCTCAGCACAACCAGCAGATACATTTAAGGCCGATGTCTCAAAAGAAGACGAGGTCACGGCCATGTTCAACTACATTAGAAAGACACACAGGAAACTCGACATACTGGTAAACAACGCCGGTGTAATCAAAGATAATCTGTTAATAGCAATGGAGTACTCCGACTGGGACAAGGTGCTTGATATAAATCTGCGGGGGACGTTTTTGTGTTCAAAATATGCCGCAGAGCAGATGATGGCAAACCACAGCGGTCGAATCATAAATATTGCAAGTATTGTGGCAATTAAGTGTACACGCGGGCAGGCCAACTACGCGGCGTCAAAGGGCGGTGTGGTCTCATTTACAAAGGCCTGTGCCGTTGAACTTGCCCCCAAAGGGATTTTAGTCAATGCCATATTGCCGGGCATGATACTAACAGACATGAGTGCAAGGGCAAGGAAGAGGGGGGGAGATGCGCTGCTCTCAGCGATTCCCCTTGGGCGCTATGGCACCCCGGATGATGTGGCAGGTCTTGCCGTGTTTCTTGCCTCAGACCTTTCAGGCTACATAACCGGGCAGGCAATCCCCGTTGACGGCGGAATGACGGTATCATAGTGCGCCTTTATCACGGGATTGACATAGTTAATGTGGACAGGCTGCGGGAAACGATGGACAGGAGCGCGGTCTTCGTTGAGGATATATTCACACAGGAGGAGCAGAGGTACTGCCTGAGCCACAGGGACCCTTATGTACACTTTGCCGGGCGGTTTGCCGCAAAGGAGGCGTTTTTAAAGGCTATCGGTTCAGGGTTTACAGCCATTGGCATTTTTCGCAGGATAGAAATATCTGTCATGCCCTCAGGGCGCCCTGCACTGAGGCTCAACGGCTGGCTGGACAACCTGATGAGGAGGCTGAATGCCTCAGGGGCATCCGTCACTATCTCTCATACGCCGGAGTACGCCGTGTCATCTGTAATATTATTAGGGGGATAACGAATTTGAGATATTTATTAGTAGACAGGATATTGGAGTGGAGTGGAAATGACAAGATCAGGGGAATAAAGAATGTGGCGATGACAGAGGATTTTCTGGAGTTTCATTTCCCGGGGAATCCGGTGATGCCGGGGGTGCTGATGGTAGAGGCACTGTCGCAGCTTGCGGGGTGGCTTACGGCGGCGTCATCAGATTTTAAGGGATGGTTTTTGCCGGAGACTGTGGACAAGTGCAAGTTTTATGGGTTTGCCCTGCCTGGAGATCAGGTAGAACTTGCAGTTGAGGCCGTCACTGTTGAACATGACAGGGCGTCTTTTAAGGCTGTCGGTACGGTCATGGGCAAGAAAAAGGCAGTGGCTGAGTTCAGCGGCACAATTGTCCCACTTGCCGAAATTGCAGACATTGACAAGGAACGCAGGTTTTTTAAAATACTAACAAGAGAGCTGAGTCTTTAAACAATGGAAAAAAGAGAAGTAGTAATAACCGGCATGGGGCTTGTAACATCACTTGGGTTTGGAATTGAGGAAAATTGGAGGAACATCCGTGCCCTCAAAACCGGAGTAGCTCACTATCCACAGGAAGGCTGCCCGAGGGCAATGCAATATTATGGCAAGGTTGAGGCATTCGCGTATCCATTTGAGATACCGAAGAAGCTGACAAGCCAGATGAAATTTCTAAACAGAGGCTCAACGCTTGGATTTGCCGCCTCGCTTGACGCCATAAAAAACAGCAGCATTGGGTTTCCAGATATGAACGGCATACCCCCTGGACGCAGGGCGCTGTTTATAGCAACAGGGGATTTCACTAAAATTGGATATGATTTCTTTTATCACGCTACGAAGGAGGCCACCAACGGACGCTGGAGAGATATTGATTCAGCGAAGCTCAACACATTGACCCTGAACAAGGTAAATCCATTTTTTCTGCTTGAGTCTATATCTAATAACCTGTTTAGCGCGCTGTCGGCATTAATTGATTTTAAGGGGCCAAATACCACGCTGACCAGTCTGTCGCCCTGCGGGGGGCAGTCGCTGGAGCTTGCCGCAAGGGCCATACGTCAGGGCAAGGCAGATATAGCCGTAAGCGCAGGGTGTGGAAACTGGATTACCGAAATCCCCATGTATGAGCTGGAGGGGCTTGGCCTGCTATCAGGCTGTGCCGCCGGTGTGAAGTCCTACAGGCCGTTTGATAAAAAGAGAGATGGCTTTATCCCAGGTGAGGGAGGGGCTGCCATTGTGCTTGAGGAAAGACAAAGCGCGCAAAGGCGCGGCGCTGTCATATATGGGACAATCATGGGATTTGGAAATGCCATAGAACATGCCGAAGGCCCGGCAGTCAGCGTACCGGAGCGCGTAACCATGCTATGTATAAACGAAGCGCTCACTAACTCCGGGGTAAAGATAGAAGACCTCGCCTTTATATCCCCGCACGGAAGCGGCACAAAGAAAGGCGACCGCTCAGAACTCAATTCAATCGCTGCCGCAGCAGGACCCTTCCCTGCAGCACTATGCGCCCTGAAGCCATATACCGGGCACATGGCCGCAGCAAGCGACATTGCTGAGATAATATTTTCGGTACTTGGCGTCAGGGACTCCATCGTGCCAGCCACACTTAACTTTAATGAAAGCGAAATGGAAAAGGAATACCCACACCTGAAATTCTCAAACACCCATCAGCCGTGCCACAGCGATAAGTTCTTATCAATAAGCTACGGCATAGGCGGGCAGTCCTCGGCTGTAGTCATAAGGTGCAATCAACAGACGCAATAATCCTGGCCGGTGGGCTTGGTACACGCTTAAGGCCGGTCGTTGATGCCCTGCCAAAGGTCATGGCCCCGGTCAACGGCAGACCGTTTCTTGATATACTGCTTGGACACTTAAGCCAATATGATTTCATAAAGAGGGTGGTTATTGCAGTTGGATTTATGGCCGATAAGATAATCGGGCACTACGGGGGCACTGGCAGGTATAGTTTTGAAATCCTGTTTTCAGTCGAAGAGCAGTTGCTTGGCACCGGTGGGGCACTCAAAAAGGCCGTTCAATATACAAAAACCCCAGAGGTAATTGCCCTAAACGGTGATACATTTGCCGGAGTTGATATTAAGGATTTCGTCTCAGTGCATTTACAACGCAGCGCCTCTTTGAGCATTGCCCTTAAGGAGATGAAAGACTGCGGCAGATATGGCACGGTTGCCCTTGACGCCGTTGGCAGGGTTGTGTCATTTCACGAAAAGACGTCTGTAGACGGCCTAATCAACGCTGGCATATATGTGTTTAACAGGGCGTTGTTCAATAACTGCCCTGAGGGTGTAGTCATATCACTTGAGAGGGAGTTCCTGCCGTCGCTTTTGCCCAGTGACACCAGTGACAGTAATTGTTTTGGATACCGCTTTAACGGCAGGTTTATTGACATAGGTGTGCCGGAGACGTATAATATCGCAGGTGATTATCTTTTGGATGTACAGCGACAATGATAATATCAAGAACCCCACATAGGATTTCATTTTTCGGCGGCGGTACCGACTACCCGGACTACTACCTGAGACACTGCGGCAAGGTGCTTGGAACCTGTGTGGATAAGTACTGCTACCTAAGCGTCAGGCGGCTGCCGCCGTTTTTTGACCATAAACACAGAATAGTCTACTCTAAAATAGAAAATGTCAGCGACATAAACACCATCATGCACCCCTCCGTGCGGGAGACACTGAAGTATTTCAAGGTTGACTACGGCGTATCAATCCACCACGACGGTGACATCCCGGCAAGAAGCGGGATGGGCTCAAGCTCTGCCTTCACAGTCGGCCTGATTCACAGCCTCTATGCCCTGCAGGGGCGTATCGCCTCTAAAGATGATTTGATGCGCGAGTCCATTTATATCGAACAGGAGCTGATCAAAGAGAACGTCGGCTCACAGGACCAGACATTTGCCGCCCACGGCGGCCTCAACGTTATTAACTTTCTGGCAAACGGCAAGATAATTGTAGAGCCTATAATTATTAAGCCTGAGAGACTCGTAGAATTTGAACGGAGCCTTGTATTGATTTACACCGGTATATCAAGAATCGCCTCTGAAGTGGCAGGAGATAAGATTAAAAATATCTCGAAAAATGAAAAAAACCTCACACAGATGAAAGACATGGTAGACGAGGCCTATGATATACTGGTGAACAGCGGCAGAGACCTAAGGGAGTTTGGACAACTGATGAATCAATCATGGCTCCTTAAGAAAACCTTGTCAAACAGGGTATCAAATTCAGAAATTGACTCTATCTATGAGCGCGCCATGAACAGCGGGGCAATTGGCGGGAAACTGTTAGGGGCAGGCGGGGGCGGCTTTATGGTATTCTTTGTAGAACAGGAAAGACAAAACAGTTTTAAACAGGAACTCAACGATTACCTGCACGTGCCTTTTAGTTTTGATTTTGACGGCTCGAAAATCATAGTCTATCAACCTCAAAGGAGACCACAATGAGACTCTCCCTGACATCTTCCACCTTTGGCGATGAGGAAAAGGCGGCAATCACCTCAGTCGTAGACAGTGACATGTTTACAATGGGAAGACACGTCTCAGAGTTTGAGGCGGAGTTTGCCGCATTGTTCGGACGCAGATACGCCTGCATGGTAAACTCTGGCTCGTCGGCAAATCTTGTGGCCGTTGCCGCGTTGTTTTACCGTAAGGAAAGGCCGTTAAGACCGGGCGATGAGGTAATAGTGCCGTGTATTTCGTGGGCAACTACGTTTTATCCCCTGCATCAGTACGGCCTCAAACTCAGGTTTGTCGATATAGACATTAACACACTCAACATAGATGTAGAGCAGCTTGAGCAGGCGATAACACCCAGGACAAGGATGATTGTGGCAGTAAGCATACTTGGCAATCCGTGCCGCTTTGATAAAATAATGGAGATATGCCAAAAACATAATCTTATCCTGTTCGAGGACAACTGCGAATCAATGGGGGCAGTGTATGATAACCGTTATACGGGGACGTTTGGCCTTGTAGGAACATTCAGCACATTTTTCTCTCATCACATATCTACTATGGAAGGCGGCCTTATTTTAACTGATGACTTTGAAAGTGACTGCCTCTGCAGGTCAATCCGCAATCATGGCTGGTGCCGTGGGCAGCCGGAGGGCAGTCCGATTTTTGAAAAGAAAGAGAGTGATTTCTACGAGGCATACCGGTTTATCCTGCCGGGCTATAATGTCCGCCCAATGGAGATGCAGGGGGCTATTGGCAAGGTTCAGCTTAAAAAACTCGATGTCTTTCTCAGTGCAAGACGGGCAAATGCCGCCCATTTTGTAAGCATATTTAAAGACGACAAGCGCTTTATCATTCAAAAGGAGACTGGGCAAAGCTCATGGTTTTGTTTTACAATGATAGTAAACCCTGACTCGCACACAGACAGAGGCGCAGTCCTTAATGCCCTGAAAAACGCGGGAATCGAATATAGGATCATCACCGGCGGCAACATACTAAGACACGACGTAATAAAGTATTTTGATTACGAGGTGTTAAGCTCAACACAGGCCGACATAGCACATGACTGCGGCTTTTTCATCGGCAACCACCCTGTTGATATAAGAAATGAAATAGACTATCTACACAACTCCTTAAAAGGGATATGACCAGGGCCGCATTGAACCTGTCTCTTAATTCACCGCTTAGACTCTCATGTTTAAAGAATACATAGAAGAGTACATCTTAAAAGACAGAAAGAGGGCTGTCCTGTTTTTTATAATCATTGCGGCGGTGTTTTTCATAGACAAGCTGACCTTGGGGCCATTGGCGGCGATACAGCTTCATGATATATTCGAGACAGATTTTCCAAGATATAAGCCGATGGGGGAGCTGTTATTCAGGCATGGCCCGTATTTCTGGTATCCGAACTGGCCTGGCGGGGCGCCGGCATACGCATGGCATCACAGCCCGTTCTACATCCTGAATATAGCGGCTCAGGTCGTACCGCTGTGGGCAGTGTACGGCGCAATGGTCATCACTATGATGGCGGCGGCTGGGGTAGGGATGTACAGATTTCTCAGTGGATATATGAGCGTGACAGGGTGGGTGGCGGCTGTTGGCGGGGTGTACTTTGCCCTGAACATGCAGTTGTCAAGTCTGTTTGTCCTGTATACGTTTAGCTATTGCTTTCCTCTGTATTTTGCGTGGAGCTGGGATTCCATGCAATGTGCAAATAGGGGTTCATTAGTACTGAAGCTGTTAGGGTTAAACCTGTTTGTGGCGCTGTCGTATCCAGTGCTGACGCTGCCGTATTTTTTCATCTTAGAAGCGCTGATAATAGCGCTGCTACAGCCCGAAGGACAAAATGCGAGGCTAAGGATGCTGATAAAGACATCGCTTGTGTGGTTTGGATATATCCTTGTGTGTGTGCCGGTGCTTTATAGCCTGTATAAGTACATACCGTTTTCACACAGGACGTATACATATGAAGCGGTGTCGTATCTGGGATTTCTGAAAAATCTTTATAATGGGTTTGTCGGTTCAGCGCTGCAAACTATGACGCTCACTCCGCTTGCCGGTGCGATTGCCATAATGGACAAATCGTTCAGGGTACGGCGGTCTTTAATAGTTATTGCCATAGTGGTATTTTTATCAGCCCTGTTCTCTCCGGCAGTGAATATTATATTCAGGGGTACGCTTTTTGAGAAGATGGACCTCGGTCATATAACCACAGTATTTCCTATTGTGATGACAATGGCAGCGATTATAGCAATTGATACGGTTGTCAGAGACCAGACCCTTGCCAAACGCTTTCTGATTGGGGTAGCCGTGGGCGCTGCCTATACGTTTTTTGCAGTATTTATTGCAAAGGCAATCGAGACACAGGGGGCTCAGCTTCTTATGCTGAACGTTGGAAGCGCTGTCTTCATATCGCTGATGGTTTTAACGGCAGAAAATAGGGTGGTCTTTTCATTTCCAATGTTGGCGAAAAACCCTGTCTTTGCCTTCTTGTTTTGCTGCGCTGCTGCTGCTGCGGTATTCTATTTCAGTCCGAGGAAAATCGGGATTGTGGATTTAGTTTCGCTTGCCCCACTATTACTAGTTTCGGTGTGGGCCTTTTTCTGGTATAGCGATAAGCTCTCAGGCGCTCAGAAAAAGGGGCAGCTAGCAGGCATACTGATTATTACAATTGGTGTTATACTGTTTTTTCAGGTGAGATTTACAAGGTTTTTCGAAGAGGAGTACGTGCCTTATATCAGCGTATTTCCCAATGTTAAAGCGCTGGAGGGTATTAAACAGGAGAACAGCTATAATCAATATGGCCCCTTCAGGCTGGCATCGGTTGACTATACGACAATTCCATATATACAGACACAGGGGTTTGAGACCCCAGACGCCAGAGGTCCGCTTTTTAACAAATACTACAGGGACTTTTTCAAAGTTGTAATAGCCCCGCAGCTTTCAGACCCCGGGTTTCTTCCTTATTTTGACAGCAACTGGTATAACCTCTTTATTTCAAACTTTACTTCAAACACATTATTTTACCCGTATTCTTTTCTGAATATAAGATATATCGTTGCAAGGGGTATCGCTTCCCAGCCAGGCGGCATATTTAATACGATTTTCGCTGGCAGTACTGTCGAGGAACAACCCGGGGCAATTGGCAACCTGATGAAACTTTACTCAAAAAAGATCGTAGTGGTCAGGTTTAATGCCGCCTTTGACAGGGCCTACCTTGTGAAAAACATTAAAACACTGGAGACAGATAAGGCCGTCTATGATACACTAATTCAGACGCAGGGGGCGGAGCTGGTTAATACGGTTTATTTTTCGGCAGCGGACACGCCTCCACCTTTACCTGATGGCACAGATGACGAACAATTTAAGAAAAACAGGATAACGCTTAACCATTACTCCCCTGATGAAATCAGCCTTACCCTGGAGCTTACCACACCGGTCTCTGTCGTTGTATCAAACAACTACGACCCAAACTGGAGGGCCAATGTCGATGGTCAGGACACAAAGATATACAGGGCCAACATTGCGTTTCAATCCATAGCAATCAACAACACCGGCAGCCACAGCGTAGTTTTTAAATATAAAGATAAGTTACAGAGATTTACGCTCCTGTTGATACCGGTTGGTATGTTGATATTCAATTATTTCATACTTAGAGACCGCAGGATATTTTTAAAGTCATAAATATATTCTGATGGAAAAGAAATGTCTGTTTATGTTATATTTATGTCAGCAATGGCGGCGTACCCAAGCGGCTAAGGGGGAGGTCTGCAAAACCTTTATGCGCCGGTTCAAATCCGGCCGCCGCCTTTACAGTCCAATATTATTAATCAGCTAACGCCGGGGGTGAACAGGATAGGAAAGGCTCTTACCTTGGGATATAATCATGCAACAGTTAAACATTCTCATCATTGGCAATGTGCCTGATACAGTTACAAAGGGACTTTGCAGCCGGTTGTCAGAGTCTGTCCAACTTCTGAGTGTTTGGTCATTAGAGGAAGGGCTGCGCCACTGTGACAAGTACACGTGTGGCTGTATTGTGTTAAGTTATAATTGTTTTGGCGAGGCCGGGCATGAGTTTTTAGTAAAACTTCAGAATGGGGTCGGGCATTTAAAGATACCTGTCATAGTGGTCGCTGCAAACGGTACTGAAGCGGCAGCGGTTGAGATAATGAAACTTGGTGTGTCAGACTATCTGCTCAGAGATAATCTTAACCCGGACACACTGTATAAGTCCATCAGGTACGCGCTCAAAAAAAACCAAACAGAACGTGAACGCGCCCTCGCCGCTGACAACCTGGTACGCTCTAACAATCTTCTCGATGCTATACGCTACATCCAGTCGAAGTTCATACTCTCACCAAAACCCCGTGCGCTGATGAATGAGCTGCTTGCGGTGCTGTTGTCTCTGACAAGCAGCGAGTTTGGAATAATAGGAGAGATATTGCTGGATGAAAAAGGCAATGAATACCTGAGTACCTTTGCAGTTTCTAACATCGCGTGGAACGAAGAGACGCGAAAGATGTTTAATGAACACCTGGAAGATGGATTTGAATTTCACAATATGGACAACTTAATCGGCTCCATAATAAAGACTGGCGAGGCGGTAATATCGTCTGACCCGCCAAGTGACCCTCGCCGTGGGACTCTTCCAGAGGGGCATCCTCAGTTGAGGTCATTTCTGGGGATTCCGATATATTGCGGCAGTGACCTTGTGGGGCTTGCTGCAATAGCAAACAGAGAGGGCGGCTATGATGAGGGGCTTGTTGAATTTCTTCATCCATTTAGCTGCGCCTGCGGCAACATAATCGAGGCATATCGAAACTATAAGCGGCGCATTAAAGCGGAGGAAAATCTGCGTGAGTTAAACCTGACATTGGGCAATAAATTTCAGAAAGAGGCGGAGAGGAGATTAGTCCAGGAACGCCTTCTGATTCAGCAATCCAAAATGGCTGCAATGGGGGAGATGATAAGTGCCATTGCCCACCAGTGGAAACAGCCCCTGAACACACTAGCCCTGCTGGTTCAAAATATGGAAGATGACCTTGATGACAACAAAATCGACCGCCCATATGTCAATAATGTAATTGTCGAATCGATGAAGCTCATCAACTATATGGCTGAGACAGTCGAAGACTTCAGGAATTTCTTCAAACCTGCAAAGGAAATGACCGCTTTCAGGGTAAAAAAGGCGGTTGAGGACATTCTGGCGCTGATATATCTGCAGTTCATTAACAGAAACATAGACGCCACGATACAGTGCGACGGAGACCCGGTCATCTGGGGCTATCCAAACGAATTCAAGCAGGCCATATTAAACTTAGTAAACAACTCAAGAGACGCCATAATAGAGCGAAAGCGGCAGCTAAAAGGGGCAATGGAGCGTGGGCGTATAACTATAAAGATAACCGGGGAAGTAGAAAATGCCGTAGTACAGATATGTGACAACGGCGGCGGTGTAAAGGAGACAATCGTAAAAAAGTTGTTTGAACCATATGTGACCACAAAAGGAGACAAAGGCACAGGGATTGGCCTCTACATGTCCAAGAATATTATTGAAAAAAACATGAACGGCAGGCTGGAGTTCGCTAATACAAAAGACGGGGCGTGTTTCACTATCTATATGCCGCTTCTGTGTGCCCTAAACATTGCACCGATGTCGTAACAGCCGGTAGATTTCCCTTACCTGCTGTTCAGCAAAGGCGATGTCGCCGGAGTTGACGACGACAAAGTCTGAATTTGCTGTCTTTTGTTCGTCCGGGATTTGGCAGGCAAGCCTTTTTATGACATCATCTTCAGGCAAGCCGCCTTTTTTACCAAGTCTATCGAAGACAAGCCCTTTGGGGGCGGTAACAGTGATAATAACATCGACCTCGGCCTCAAAACCGCCTTCAAAGAGCAGTGGGATCTCAGCAACAGTTATATCACCGGTGTTCAGGTTGGCGAACTGTTTTATTTCTCTCATTACGGCAGGATGGACAATCCCCTCAAGAGTTTTTCGCAGCTCAGGGTTATTGAATACAAGCGCTGCGGTCTTCTGTTTGTCAAGGGTGTCATCGCCACAGAACACGCCGCTTCCAAGCGCTGCCCGTATCTGTTGTTTGATTTCATCCTCACCAAGCAGACGCTTAACTATTTCGTCAGCGCTGGTGGTGCACGCCCCCAGTTTAGCAAACAGCCCAAGCACAGTGGTCTTCCCGCTTCCGATATTACCAGTGAGACCGGCTAACATAGCATGTTATTTTGATTGGGCAGGCTGGTTGAGTTTTTCAATGCGTTCTTTGGATTTTTTGGCGAATTCGGTGTTTGGGTATTTGTTTACGATCTCTTCGTATATCTCTATGGCGTGCTTGGGATTGTTTTGGAGTTCTTCAAGCTGGGCCGTATCGAACATAGACTTGGGGCTATCACCCCCGCAGGAGCCCAACAACATGACTAATGCTGCAATAAAGATTAACCGCTTCATTAGTTGGTATAATAACATTTAGCGCTGAGAAATTGACATATTATTTTATGGGCGAATCAAGACATATCCCTTTTGTCCCAACTGAATCAGCCGTAACAGCCCGTTGGAGTTTATTTTCACACCGGCAATGAGATGCTCTTTTGTCCATGAGTGATTTCTCATGGTAACACCACAGATTTCAATCCCCACGCCTTCGGCAATCAGCTCTTTGAGCATTGTTTTATATGGATTTCCGTATGATATCTTTCTATAGGCATTGTATGTATCATCTGTAAGTACCATGTGGCAGGCATCACCGTGAAATATGGCAACTATATCACTGCTGCCCTGAAGGTCTTTATTGTGCTTCGCCAGAAAACGCATATATTTGATTCCCAGCGGCAAGTCTGCATCAAAGCTAAGACGGTCCATATCGAAAACCGTGTAAGATTTTTCCAGTGTTACGTTAATATCAAACATAGTTCAGCTCCTTTTAAAGCTTAAATTCATACGGCATTCTTTTTTGCGTCCTTTGCAAGGAATGAAAACACGATTACAATTGCCGAGAGTACGGCAGCGGCAATGAAGGAATTCTCAAATGCCCTGTGAAGGACTGCCTGTGGTACACCAGGCCTTATGTCCATGCCCTGGGGCATAGACAGTGACACAACATTCTGGAAAACAATAATGCCTATTGTCCCGCCAACCCTGTTGGCCATAATGTTCAGACTGGACACCAAGCCTTCCATCCCCTTTGGGGCATGGCTCATTATGAGTACATCGTTTGGAGAAGAAAAAAATCCTGAACTCAGCCCCAATACGACCATTGACATTACAACATACCAAAGCGCGGCCTGAGAACCGCCCAATGTCAGCATTATAAAACACACAACACTTAAGGCCATGCCAAAGACACACAGCATTTGTGCGCCGACCCTGTCTGACAACCTCCCTGTAAAAGGACTCATCACGACCATCAGGCCAGAGGGTATCATAAGAAGCAGGCCAGAGACTTTTAATGAAATATTAAGCCCTATCTCAAAGTAAAACGGTAGCAGAAAATTCATCCCAAAGATGATTACAAACCTGAGCGTATTTGCAATCAACCCCATCGACAAGCCTGAAATCTTCAGTAACGAGAGGTTTATCAGCGGTGAGTCAATCTTTAACTCCGTGCGGACAAACATCACGATTCCAAACCCTGAGGCCACCAACAGCGTCAGCACTAACGGTGACAGCCACCCAAGTGTCTCGCCCGAGGACGTTATATAGAAAAATATAGTCAGAGAAACAATGAGCAGCAGGACCTCTCCAATCCTGAATTTTGCATGATCTTTTTTAGCGGTATCCTGCCTAAGCAGCACTGCGGCACTGGCAAAGGCCGCTATCCCAAATGGGATATTGACAAAGAACACCCACTTCCAACTGACATATGAGGTAATCAGGGCGCCTATCCCCGGCCCCATCATCACACCAAGAGACTTGCACATGCTTACTATACCAATATACTTACCGCGAAACTCAGCGGGCAGATAGGCGCTTATCATGGCTAAGACCAGGGTGGAAAACATTGCACCTCCAATCCCCTGCATAACCCGCGAGATTATAAGCATCTCTATTGACTGCGATGCGCCGCACATAAACGATGACAGCGTAAAAAGCGCCATGCCCCAGACATATATTTTCTTAAAACCCCAGATATCCCCAACCCTTCCAACAACAAGGGTCAAGCCCATATTTGCCAGAAAATATGAAAGCACCACCCATGAGGCCGTATCTGTGTTTGTCCCAAAATACCCAGTAATGGTTGGCAGAGATACGTTTACTATGGAAAAATCAAGCGAGGCCATCAGGATTCCAATAGACAAACTGAATACGACAAGCCACTGTTTCTTCTTATCTGTTATCTTATCCGTCATTAGACAAGCCTCTGCGCCCTCTATTTCAGATGTTTTTCATAGTTAATGTAACGTTCATACTTTCTGACCACTCTGAGGACATTGTCGAAGAACTTCTCTGCAAGATCAGTTAAGACAAATATCTCAGCCACCTCCTTTGAACTGACACCGGCATTGGCGGCCAGAAAATCGTTGCGGTAGTCTATCATCATGCCGCTGCGGTCATATGCCATTTTCATAATGACAGCAAAGTTTTCGGCAGAGGGTTCTTTTAGTGTATCTTCCAGTGTCATTAGTGTTATGTCTATGGATTCAATAAAGTTCCTGCTATGGCTGGTAATGTTGTCATTCCCGCTGTAAGCAATCACGTTGAGGATAAATTCTGCGGCATCTCTGCTCAAGGCATAGATAAGCTCAGTTAAGTTAATACATATCTTGGCCAGCTCCCGCTCCCTAAAATCTGTGAATTCAGAGTAGAGAATCTCTAGTGCGTCTGTGAGCATAACTGCCCTTGATTCCATCTCGTCTTCGTAGGACTGCACCTCGTCAGCCATCTTATGGTCGCAGGATTTTCTGGCAATATCCATATGCGGGACAATCATGGCTACTATAGATGCCAGCTCCTGGAAGATAATCTTAAATGGCTGTCCTGATTGTTTAGCGGCGGCATAGAGGGCGGTCTCGCTCATCAGATGCTCATCGCCGATAGTTGTATGTGCGGAGGCACGACGTGTGATGACCTTCATTGTATTAAACTGGGGGGTCATGATGTAGCGTGGCTTGTATCTGCCGACAATACTGTCTGCCTCGCGGTAGCCGTGTTCTATGCTCTGCTCAAGGTTGCTTTCTGACCATTCGTAAAGTATATCTCCCATAACCGGTACTTCGATAACACGGGTTCTCATGCGGCGTTTTTCCAGCCGGAATCTCAACATAGAGATAGCGTCTTCGGACATGCTGGCAGCAAAGAGCATAATCAGGTTATTCAGCGAGTCCAGCAGAGACTTTGGGGCCTTGATCTGACTAAGATTGAGCAGGCGTACCACCCAAATCTCATCCAAATCGGGGTGGTTTCTGATTATATCCTTAAAGTTAATAGTATCGACCATTGCACCTTCACAGTACATCTTGCCGTCCAGTTCAATAGGTTCGATGATATAGGGCAGCGCCGAACCAGCGCGCAGACTTTTCATAGACATGGGTTTATATTTTGGATGGGCAGTTGAGTTGACAAATAACTCCACGCAGCAGTCTGTCAGATTATAGGCGTTGTGGTATATGACTGGTCTGCCGGGCTTAAATGCCTCATCTATGCTATAAATCAGGGCATTTTCCTTATACTTGCAGTCGTCATAATACATGCGGGCAAGCCCAGTTATCCCGCTTCTGAAGAGTACTGAAATCATGAGTCGGCTGATGGGATTAACCGCAAGTATGTCATTTAATATCATGGGGTTTATCTCACATTTGGTCCATTTGGACTGGTCAGTCATCAGTTCAATCATGTGATGGAGGGCCTTTGGCCAGTATTGAGGGACGTTTAAATGTTCAAGGGATTTAGGATCCTTGAGATATTCGAAAGTATTCTCAATCATTCCCATAAAGTCAGGCACAAACTGAGCCGGTATCGGGAATGAGGCATTGAGATTGTCAGGTCTCATATTGTTTTGGCAGAATCTCAGGGCGTTTTCATATTCTTTGCCTTCGGGAGCGACGTTATAAGCCATCCCAAGCCATGCGCCTGCACAAGCTGTGGTCCACACATCAAATCGAATATCCTGACACTCTGACATACGCTTCAATACACCAAGGGCCAACCCTACGGCAGGGCCGCCTCCGCCTAAGGCAATAAGTCGTTTCACTTCGTTTTTCATAAAACCATCCTTAATGATTTACTTGATAAACCAGTATAATTGGTTATTTTCACAATTGTCAAATACTTGACCGCTGCGGCTGTGCTAAATACCGGAAGAGACGTATCAAACTAAATCACGTAGACGGCGGGTGTTTACTTTGCCAGCAGCGGTTGTTTAATATACGGTATATTTTAGAGGAGGCCATATTTTGGAAGAGAAGTATAATCCTATTGCAATAGAGAAGAAGTGGCAGGAACTCTGGCATGAGACCGGTGTGGACTCAACCGTCAGGGATGTCTCTAAAAAGAAATTCTACTGCCTTGAGATGTTTCCCTATCCCTCTGGAAAGATTCACATGGGGCATATCAGAAACTATGTCATCGGAGACGTAATCACACGCTACAAGAGGATGAGGGGTTTTAACGTACTCCACCCGATGGGATGGGACGCCTTTGGGCTGCCTGCCGAAAATGCCGCCATACTGCACGGTACACCCGCCTCAAAGTGGACGCTTGATAATATTGAATACATGAAAAAACAAATTGGCAAGATTGGATGCAGCTACGACTGGTCGCGTGAGCTGGCCACATGTACGCCGCAATATTATAAGTGGAACCAGTGGTTCTTTATTAAAATGCTTGAACGGGGCCTTGCATATAAGAAAAACTCATCGGTAAACTGGTGCGGGCAATGCAGCACCGTCCTTGCAAACGAACAGGTTATTGAGGACAAGTGCTGGCGCTGTGACAGCGTCGTATCTAAAAAGGAACTTGAGCAGTGGTTTTTTAAGATAACCGCCTACGCCGAGGAACTGCTTGCCGGGTGCGATACACTATCAGGCTGGCCTGACCATGTGGTTGCGATGCAGAAAAACTGGATAGGCAAGAGCCTTGGGGCAGAGCTGGACTTCCCCGTTGAGAACTCTGATATAAAGATAAGGATATTCACAACACGCCCTGATACCCTGTTCGGTGCCACATTTGTATGTCTCTCACCGGCACACCCGCTTGCCGCATCTCTTACAGAAAATCAGGAGGGATTGAGGCACATAAGGACAGAGTACGATAAGCAGGACGCCGCCACAGCACAAACCACGCTGGGGTTGTTCACGGGTAAATACGCTATAAACCCGATCAACGCCGAGCGCATCCCTATATATGTTGCCGCCTTCGTGCTGATGGAATACGGCACGGGCGCTATAATGTCCGTCCCTGCACACGACAGCAGGGATTTCGAGTTTGCAACGGCACATAATCTAACAATCAAACAGGTAATAGCCCCCGCCGATGCCGTCAGTAAACTCAAGCCGCTTGCTGAGGCATATGAGGGCGAAGGCATACTCGTAGAATCAGGAGATTTCACCGGCCTCCCAAACAAAGAGGCCATCATAAGGATAAACGAATACATAGAGGAAAAAGGAATCGGCACTGCCTCTGTCAAGTATAAACTGCGTGACTGGGGTATATCAAGACAGCGCTACTGGGGGACGCCAATCCCTGTTATTTACTGTGAAAACTGCGGCGCTCTGCCCGTACCGTTTGACGAACTGCCGGTAATTCTGCCCGAAAATATAGAGCTAAAGGGCATGGGTGGCTCCCCGCTTGCAGCGGTTGAGAGCTTTGTTGCGGTAAAGTGCCCGAAATGTAATGGCCCAGCCAGGCGCGACACCGACACAATGGACACATTTGTGGATTCGTCATGGTACTTCATTCGCTACTGCTCAAAGATGAACGAAGATGCACTCGACAAATCAAACATAGAGCATTTTATGCCCGTTGACCAGTACATAGGAGGGGTTGAACACGCAGTGCTTCACCTGCTCTACTCAAGATTCTTCACGCGCGTACTCAGAGACTTAGGGATTGTTGCGGTTGAGGAACCCTTCACGAGGCTCCTGACGCAGGGGATGGTCTGCAAGGAGACACTGAAGTGTCCTGAGCACGGGTGGCTCTTCCCAGAAGAGGCAAAAGGCGGCAAGTGCAGCCAATGTAATGGAAGCGTTGAACGCGGCAGGGTTGAAAAGATGTCGAAATCAAAGAAAAATGTCGTCACCCCTGATGAACTTACAGAGCGGTACGGGGCAGATACGGCGCGGGTGTTTTCTCTGTTTGCAGCCCCACCAGAAAAAGACATAGACTGGTCAGACCAGGGCGTAGAAGGGGCATACCGCTTTTTAAACCGCCTCTGGACACTGATTTATTCAAACATAGAACAATTAAAAATGCACAGGCAAAAGACACACACAACCGGCCCGTTAATCAGAAAGACCCATCAGACCATTAACAAGGTTACTCAATCAGTCGAACGCGACTATCACTTTAACACGGCAATAGCGGCGCTGATGGAACTGCTGAACGAGGCTAATTCGTTTAGGCCATCAAAAGACGAAGACTATGCAGCACTTTATTTTACAGTGCGCTCTATGCTGCTGTTACTAAGCCCGTTTGCACCTCACATCTGTGAGGAGCTGTGGCAAGGCATAGGAGAGAAAGGCTCCATACTGCTGCACTCATGGCCGGAGTGGGACGAGGAGGCCGCAAAAGAAGAGGAAATAGAGCTGGTCATACAAATCAACGGCAAGGTCAGGGCAAAAGAGAAGGTCTCCGCCTCGCTTGATGACGACAATATCAGGGAATTTGCGCTGAAAAATATAAAAGTAATGGAGCTTATTGCGGCTGGGAAACAACCCAGACAAAAGATTCTCGTAAAAAGACCCGGCTCCTGTATTGTGAACATAGTGTTTTAAGTAAATTATAATTAAACTCACATTGCAAACACTCTGATTAAGCAGAAGCGCTGTCCCTGTGAGTGCCGTGTCCTAAGCTCACGGCACTCACAGGAGTTTTATTTAGATTCTTGCAGCTGCCTGTCGTTTATTGGTTGAACCGGCCTTGCGTTTTTACCAATAACAGATTTAAACTTGTCTATCTGAGATTTCGACACTTCTATCGTACCCTTGGCAACATTCCAACTGACGCCTTCACTGCACGGAGGCGTCGTCAATGAGCCGGTATAAACGACAATATTGTCCATTTTGGGCAGAAGGGCAGAGGCATTAACATTTATACATGGTAAGGACTTTTCCTCGTTGACCTTCTCCGGCAGATTCTCCCATAGTGTCTTTATCGTGGCATTTTCCTTTCCCTCGGTCATGAATATACCCAATACTGCAAGCTCTCCTAGATCATTTCTATGTACCAAATGCAGTTCCATAGGATAATCCTTGCCGGTGACGGTGTGTTCGCTTGGATGATGAAAGTGAAACTGCACCAACTGGTAAGTCTTTCCGTATATGGTGATGGTACTGCCAGGGGCATAGTTAACCTGTATAGTGTGTCCATTGTTTATCATCTTTAATGGGACAGCCTTATAATTAACCCTGAAGGGTATCTTCATATCGACCTTTTTCATGTCTTTAATGTCAACTGGGGACTGATGTTTGCCAACCTTACATACTGCGTACTCAGACGTTAAGTCCCCCCATTTTATAGGTCCGCTGTCTCCTTCATATGTCCAGTGTGTCTTATGTTCGCTCTTAGCGCGTCCAGTTTCCTTATCTTCTCCGGCATAACCATTTCCCGTGTAAGCAAGTAATGCTACAACTAAAATACATACATTAAGCCCATCGGTTCTCAGGTTAAATCTGTTTTTCCTCTCCTCTGCCATTTGTACCCCTCCATTTGCTTTGTGTTATTAATGAGAATCCCACTATTTTGCTGACCTTGCCACGTTTGTCCTGTTAAGCAACGCCCTCCATTTCACACATCCCTTTTAATACTTCTCAAATTCGCTGTCATCAGAGTGGTCTTTACTATCTTCTAATTGAATCGTTTTTCCTTTGGCAGGGGCTGGTGATTTTGGTCTTTGCGTGGCAGCCGCGTGCGCTATTGCTATGGGTTTACGTTTGGCCTTTGTCTGAACTCTGCCTGCACCTTCGGTACCAGTCTTAAAGAACGCAATCGTACTTTGCAGTTGATCAGACTGTGACGCTAATTCTTGTGATGTGGAGGCCATCTCCTCGGCGGCTGATGCGTTTTGCTGTATGACTTGGTCTAATTGCTGAATGGCCTTGTTTATCTGTTCAGCTCCGGAGTTTTGCTCATTGCTGGCAGCCGTTATCTCTTGTACCAAATCTGCTGTCTTCCTTATATCTGGTACTAATTTATTGAGCATAGTGCCAGCCTGTTCTGCTATGCTAACGCTTGAGGCTGAGAGTTCACTTATCTCACCAGCGGCCTTCTGGCTTCTCTCTGCAAGTTTTCTTACTTCTGAGGCCACTACCGCAAATCCCTTGCCATGCTCGCCGGCTCTTGCCGCTTCTATTGCTGCGTTTAGCGCTAAAAGGTTCGTCTGTCTCGCTATTTCCTCTATAATTGAAATCTTGCTGGCTATCTCTTTCATAGCGCTAACGGCCTCTGATACCGCTTTGCCACTGTCAAGCGCGTCTTTTGCCGCTGTTGTTGATATTGCCTCTGTCTGCCTTGAGTTGTCTGTGGTTTGCTTTATGTTCGAGGTCATCTCTTCCATTGAAGATGATGTCTCCTCAATAGAGGCCGCCTGTTGTGTTGCACCTTCTGAGAGTTGCTGCGCGCCTGAGGAGAGTTCGCTGCTGCCTGATGCAACGTTATCAACTGCTGAACGCACACTGGCTACGACCTCTTTTAGTTTTTCAACCATATCGTTTAATGCGTTGGCAAGCTGCCCTACCTCATCTTTTCTATTTAAGTCTATCTTCTTGCTCAGGTCCCCGCCCGCTACGGCCTCGGCAAATGTTACCCCGCGCTTCAGCGGATTGCTTATCGAATTAGAAATTATTATCCCCAGTCCCATAGCTATAATCATACCTATTACCGTTATAGTGATAATGAGACCCGTAACCTTATCGGTAAGCGCTGTGTTTGAATCCGAGGTCTCTTTAGCCACCTTTAATTTTGTTTCCTGCAAGGTGTTTATGGCCTCCTGCTCTTCCATCGCTGCCTTTTTCCCCGCTCCCTTGATAAGGACTAGTGCCTCCTCGTGTTTATCAGCCAATAATAACTCTGTCACCTTGGTTATTACCTCACCGTAGGCATGTCTTGTCTCAAGGAAATGTTTATATGCCTCACGGCCTTTATCCGTGATTATCGTTTTTTCATACTCAGTTGAAAGTTTATCTATGTCTTCCCTTAACTTTTTTATAGTATCTATGGACTTCTGCATCTCCTCTTTTGTCGTTGATTCTGCTAAGTCTCTTACATTTACCCTTATCCTCTGAAAACTTGTTGATATATCACCCAAATAGCCTATTGGTACTGTCATCTTTTCATACAAGAAAGTGTCTGCAGCGTCTATTTTGTGTAAGTTGATTATCCCAAAGACACCTATAAAGGCCGCGATTAAAGATACCAGTAAAAAACTCCCTATTAGCTTCGTGCTGATTTTCATGTTATCCAGAAAACTCATTCCTGCCTCCCTATTTTTAAGTTACATTAGTGTGTACGCATTATACATTACCGCGATGAAATAAGCAAGTGTTTTTACATTATATTTTGTGGAATTCAGCTCGACCATCGATACCCTTATTACAAGAGGGGCGTTGTAGACATGAACTCACCGATTTCTGATATGCGCGGAATTCCTGCCCTGCCTCCTGTTTTAAGGCATTTCATAGCGGCGGCAGCAGTGGCAAAGCGAACGATTTCTTCGTGCGGCCAGTTATTCAATAAGCCATAGAGACAGCCGCCGTGAAATACATCGCCAGCACCGGTTGTATCAACTGCCCTGATGTCATACGCCGGATGATAATACGTTCGGTCATCTATCAGGGTCAGGCTGCCCTTGTTTCCAAGCGTGACAGAGGCAAACTTAACTCCTGATGCGGTGAGCTGTGAGAGGGTTTTGTCGTGGCTTGATGCGTATTCTTCGCTGAATTTCTCTGAACACACCACATAGTCACACAGCGGGATGAGTTCATGCGTCTTTGAGCGCACTGAGCCAGCGTCAAGCATGACGGGGATACCGAGGGATTTAGCCATCTCTGCCGCATTAATCGAGGCATCCTCCATGAGGCCGTCAAGATGCAGGATATTAGCATCTTTAAGAAACGCCTCAGTAACGGCGCATTCGCCCTTTAAGGAGCGCGACCAGAAGATTGTCCTGCCAGCGGTCTTTTTATTTATTATAATGCAGGCAGTCTGAGAGGAACCGCCCTTTTCGGTGAGCATGTGAGATATGTCAACACCCTCGGCGATGAGGCCATGTTTGATTTTCCCTCCAGTCTCGTCATCTCCGACAAGCCCCATGAATCTCGTATTAACTCCAAGGCGGCTTAACGTAACAAGGGCAGTAGCAACAGGGCCACCACCTTCGACAATCCACGGCGAGACCTCACACTTTGTGTCCTCCACAGGAAACGTATCCACGAAGGATAAAAAGTCAAGGCTGCACTGCCCAAGTCCGGCTGCAAGGTAATATTTATTCATATATTTAATGTCATTAAACTTAGCGCAGCGCAGCCGCGGCTACAGTTTAATAATTACTGTTGTGAATACGTGTTAACTTTTCTCCAACAATCCATAAGTGATGCCTAAGATGTTCAAGGTCTATGCGGTGTATGACCTGTTGAAAGACATTTATAATGTGTTGTTTTCCCTGTCTTGCAACTCTCATAATCATTATCCCCGCATATTTTTCTGGCGGATATGCCCTTATGTCAGAAAAATCTTTATCCAGAGTAACCAAGACACGATTTTCATCTTTACAACGTTCTATAAGAAATATATCTGCCGCACCTGTCATTTGCTGCTCATTTACTGTTATTGCATCATGTCCTGCGTTAATTAGCATTTGAGCTATTTCAACCGGCAAGTTTTCGTCTATCTTAAACTGCATTGTCCTATACAATCACAACAGATATTTCACTGCATAATTCAGCATAATTCAGCCGCATATGCAATTGCCGCCTTTATATCTTCAGCGCTTAGTGAAGGGTAGCTTGTTAATATCTCTGCTTCGGTTGCTCCTTCTGCCATGTTATCGAGAATTACCGACACCATAACTCGAGTTACACGCCTTACCGTGGCACACAAGCGGGTCAAATGTTATTCTTTCCGTCCAGTTCATGCCGCCCTCCTTTGACGATATACTGATGATTATTATAGCACATTGTCAGGCCTAACCACGTCCTTTGCCCACAGGTTTTGTTTTTTGTATGTCTTCCAGCGGTTGTGCATCCAGAGGTATTGGCCGGGGAACTGCTTTATTATCTCTTCCATTACGCGGGCTGTCTCCTGCGTTAATCTGATTATCTCGGCCTTTTCGCTTTCATACCCCGCAGCCGGGAATATTGGGTCGCTTACGTAACCCGTAAACCCCCCTTCTTTCAATCTCCTGCAGCAGGCGATTACTACTATGGGGCGTTTATACAACGCTGCAAGCATTGCGGGGATTGGTGTGGCGGTTGCAGTTCTTCCAAAATACTGTATTGACACTCCCTTTGCAGTGCTTTGGTCGGGCAGCATTCCTATGGATTTGCCCTTTCTCAGGGTCTCCTGAAGCGTGAACATGGCGTTGGTCTTTGCTATGAACAACTGACCGCTCTCAGCGCGGTTGGCATAGATTAGTTTCTCTAAGTACGGGTTATCAAGCGGCCTGACCACAACTACCAGAGGAATCCCGACGGCAGAGCTTACATAGGGCAGGAATTCCCAATTCCCGATATGCGGCGTTACAAATATGCAGCCGCCTGCCTTTTCATGGGCATCCTTTGCCTTGAGAAACAGGGCCTCAAGCTCCGGGTATGATTCTTTTATCAGTCTAATGTAGTCGTTCGCCCTCAGCAGGGCCTGATATTTTATGCCTTCCATAAATGTGAGAAAAAACGACGCAGCGCTTCTACCAGCAGTCTCCTGTACCTCTTTCTTTGACATCTGAGGGAAGGCCAGCGTAATGTTCTCAACGGCTATGCGCCTCCTCTTCGGTACGAAGACAAAAAGCAGCAGACCTAAGAATGCAGAGATTGCGTGCATCGCCCGTGTTGGCAGCGCCGCAGTCGCTAAAAAAATTAACCGCACTGCACAGTATTCAATAATCCATCTTATGCGTTTGTACTTTTTCACAATTATTGGGAGGGAAATCGTTTGGATATTTTGCCAGCGTATATTATTATGCGACGGTCCGTCGGCCTGCCTTTTTGTGTTCCTTGTCCTTGTACATCAGCGCATCTGCCGCGATTATCAACTCATCCAGCGTGGCTGGCTTTACTGGGTCATATATAGTTATACCAGTACTTAAGGACAGCGTCATATTGTTTTCCCTGAGAGATAGATTATATGCCTCGATATTTTCGGCAAGACGGGTTTTAATCGTATCCTCTGCCTCATCCGCCATTTCTGTGACGAGGACAATGAACTCATCTCCTCCCATTCGCCCAATGATGTCCGACTCCCTGAACGTATCTTTCAACACGTCTGCCGCTGCCTTTATTATGATGTCGCCGTCTTTGTGTCCCCTTGTGTCGTTTATGTGCTTCAGGCCGTCAAGGTCTAAAAACACTATCAGCATTTGTTTGCTATAGCGTCCGGCCATTTTAAACTGCTGCTCTGCCAGCGTGTAAAAACCACGACGGTTGTAAAGCCCAGTAAGCTCATCCACTATGGACAGTTTATGCAGCTTTTCCCTTAGTATTGCTATCTCGGTTACATCAGTTCCGACGCATATGATACTATTTGGGGTGCCGTCGTCTTTATACAGACATGTTGAGTTCCAGTTTATGTATTTATCTGTCTTGCCCTCAATGCTTGTCTTAAGCTCAAGATTATTTATGCTGCATAGTGACAGGATATTGTAGAACTTTTCCAGATTGCGGGAGAACTCCTCATCTCCGCTGCTTTTCTGTGCCTGCGGCAAGAAACAATCCCTCCAGCCCCTGCCGATGAGTTCTTTAGGATTAATGCCAAGTATTCTGGTTGCTGAATCGTTGAGGAAATCGATTATGCCATCGTTTGACATCTCACACACGATGGCCGGTAAAAACGCTACTAAAGTCCTGTACCTCAGCTCTGACTCTCTGAGTGCCCGCTCCGCATCCAGGCGCATCGATTGCAGCTCGCCAAGTTTTATCGCATTCATTATAGAATGACAGAGCAGTTCAGCCGTAATGCGAGCCTTATTCAGATAATCCTTAGCGCCCTTTTTCATCGCTAAAAGCACTATCTCCTCGTCCCCCTGGCCCGTCAGGAAAATAATCGGCGTGGTGATTCCCTCAATTCGTGCCCTTTCAATGACCTCAAGGCCGTCCGTCTCTCCAAGCATATAGTCCACGATTATTACGTCGAACTTGTCAGTGAGCAGCTTGTCTATCGCATCGGGAACTGTCTGCACATCCACGATCTTCAGGGAAACATTCTTAAACCCTTCCCTTATGTAATCCCTAACAAGGAGAACATCCTCCTCGTCGTCGTCAATGAGCAGTACCTTTATCTCTTTCATCTGTAACCTTTATCTGTATTCTTTGTTAATATCTTTACGTACTGGCTGTCCGTTGTCATTTTTGCCGATTTTTCGGGAAGCTCGACAGCATTGAACCAGTATTTTGAGATTATTCCTGCAATTTCTATCAGGCGGTCAAAGCTCTCAGGTTTCCTGACATACGAATTTACGCCAAGGTTATAGCATTGCTGTATGTCCTCTTTTGAAGAGGATGTCGTCATTGCTATGATTGGAATAGGTCTCATGGTTACATCAGATTTTATCGCTTGCAGTGTCTCAAGGCCGTCTTTCCTCGGCATGTTTAAGTCAAGCAGTATCAAGTCGGGATGGGCCTTTTTTGACAGATACTCCAGCAGCTTCTCACCATCCTCAACCCATGTAATATTGGCGTTGAGGCCGGTCTCTTTGAACGCGTCTGCTATCAGGATATTGTCGTCTTCGTCGTCGTCAGCGTGGAGAATTTGAAATTGCTCTAATGTTCTTTCATCTGTTTTCAACCTATAGTCTCCGTTTTCTCTGTTTCTCTTTTACCCGGCAGTCGCACAGTAAAGGTTGTGCCTGCTCCAGGAGCGCTGTTGACGGTCAATACCCCGCCGTGGCGCTTCACTATTTTATCACAAATTGCTAATCCCATGCCTGTCCCTTCATATTGCCCCCGGCCATGAAGCCGCTGAAATGGTTTAAATATCTTGTCTACATATTTCATATCGAAGCCAATGCCGTTGTCCGTAACTGCGATTTCATAGTATTGCCCAGAAGTGATAGAACTATCTGTAAGATTAAGCCTTACCGTTACCACCGGCACAACACCCTCTGCATGGAACTTTAATCCATTTGCCGTGAGATTCATAAACAACTGGTGCATCTGCATAGCGTCTGCCTCAATAACGGGAAGCGAATCGAACTCCACACGCCCGCCAGTACGCATAAGGCGCTCCTCAAGGTCTGAGACAATCCCCTGCATAATGGCGTTGAGATCAGTAGGTGTGAATGGTTTTGCGCGGGTCGTTATCCTCGAAAAACTCAGAAGCTCTTCAATAAGGCGCTGCATTCGGCTTGCCGCCCCTTGCATTCTTTGCAGGTAGTCAGCGGCGTCTTCCGTGAGGGTTGAGCCGGTCTTGGCGCGCAGTCTATCTCCGAAGGCGATTATCTTACGCAATGGCTCCTGAAGGTCGTGCGAGGCAACACTAGCGAAGTCCTGAAGCTCCTGATTGCTGCGCTTCAACTCATCAGAGTATCTTGAAATGGAGTTCTTTATCTCTACAAGTTCAGTTATATCTGTAATAAGGGCAAACGCCCCATCTGCACTGGTTGACCTTGCCCCATCGTTTTTTGCAGGCGTTGCGTTTATACGCGTGTGCAGGAGCGTTCCGTCATCCGCCTGAAGCGTTACGGTTGCAGCAACCCCTACTCCTTTCCATAACCCACCCAACGCACCGCCAAAGGCCCCGGCCTCTGCATGGTGTACTGTGCTGAGAACACCTCTGCCGATTATCTTTCCCCTAGTCGTTTTAAGCATTTCTATAATTGCATCATTAGCACTAGTTATCTCATATGCGCGGTTAAGCTCAATGAAACCCTCTGCAGTGCTATTTATTATATTATAGTATTTTTCCTCGGTTTTTTTCAGGGCCTCCTCCACTCGTTTATGGGCGGTAGTGTCAATGCACTTGCCAGCGATAAACCGCCTTCCCGAAGGGTCTTTAATTGGAAACCTTATTACCAGCCACTGGTGCGGTCCGTCCTCATGAGGAAACGTCTCTGCCATATCTATTGTCTTATTTACCGACAGTGCAACAACATCGTGTTCGCGCAGGGCATCGGCCAACTTCGCAGGGAAAATGTCCTTGTCTGTCTTTCCTATAACGTCTTTTGCCTCAACGTGGCTTATCTCCCTGAAATTGTCGTTTACATAGACGTATTTACCTGCCTCATCTTTCATAAACGCTGCAAGAGGGCTGTTTTTCATAAAACTCATAAACAGGTCTTCAGACATCTTGAGTTTCTCTTCAGTCTGTTTTCTCTGTATGATACCAGCCAAAGTGTCTGCCATTGACTTTAGAAACTCTACCTCTATTTCATTGCTGGTATGGCCTTCCTTGACATATAGGTTAAGCACACCGAGAATCTTATTAGCCCCGGAAAGTATTGGTACGCAGTAATGACCATGAGACGATATGGTTGAATACGTCACGTCGTGAAGGTCGTCCAGTGTGTCTGTAAACATGATTTCCTTCCTCGCCGCCGCCCTGCCGCATATACATTTATTTAATGGCACGTTATGGCAGAGTTCAAGTATCTTGTCTGAAAGTCCATGCTGTGCCTTCATGTCTAACTGGTTAGTCACTTCGTTAAACAAAAATATACATCCCTTTGAGTCAATAGATAGCCACTTGATGGACAAGACCAGGTTAATTATATGTTCAAGCTGACTATCAAGAGGAATTGGCTCAAGGGCAATGTCCAGCACCTGGCTGATTATTCTCTGTATGTCGAGATGACGTTCGTTTATCTCCTCAGCGCGCTTACGCTCTGCAACCTCACCCGATAGTTGTTCGTTGATTGCGGTTAGCGCTGCCGTCCGTTCCCTTACCTTTGCCTCGAGTTCTTCGTGTGCCTGTCTGATGGCCTCCTCATCTTGCTTGCGCTTCGTAATATCTATGACCATTATGATTATTATCTTATCGTCCCCATGGTCCATGCAGCTCATCATAGTTTCCACGGGAAAGAGTGTTCCATCTTTTCGCTTTCCACTCATCTCGTGCGTCTTGAATTCCTTTGTCATAGTAAGCGCCTTTAGTACACGGCTGGGTTCGTCTGTTGTCAAATCAAAAAAGCTCCGGCCTGTCAACTCTTCTGAAGAATAACCGAAGATTGCCTCAGACGCAGGGTTCACAGATACAATCGTTGTATTGATGTCGGTAGTTATAATGCCTGTGGGGACGTTTTCTACTATTGCACGGGTGCGTTTTTCACTTAAGATCAACTCTTCTGTTTTTTTCATCAGACGGTCTCTGGATGCGATGATTTCGTCAGCAAGGATTTTATAACGTTTTTCTATTACATACAATTGGTCGCCTTTAAGGTCTTTGGTATCATCAGTCTGGACAAGACCAAGCTGCTCTTTTGAAAACACGGAAATATGGGCGCTTAATCTCTCAATACGCCTTGTAATCATAAACATTATCAGCGTAAAAATTGAAACAAGAATGGCTGTTTCGGTTATCCCAACCTTGATTTGAGTGCCCGTTATTTCACTTTTCAACCTGTTTAGCTCAGTTGTTGAAATCAGGGAGGCAAACATTATTCTTATCTCTGTCTCTCCGTAGTCAAGAAAGGATTTCCCTGTGAAAATATATTTTCCTTTGAGAGATGAGACTAAAGTGCCTTGAGGCAGTGTATCTGGGTTATTGCTTGCTATTATGACCGGCTCTTTTCCCATAATTAGCGCTAAGGCGGTGTCTCTGTTGACAGCAGACTCTATTGACAGGAGGAAGTTATCATCTAATGGGTGGGCCAGCATAAGTGTCGCCAGAGGTTTGTCTGTTTCATCTGTAACGGTCTCAGACGCCATTATATATGGCACACCGTCTATCATCGTCATAAATGTCTGGGCGTGGCTCACCTGGTTAAGCACCCCTCCCTTGCCTATCAAGGCGGATGGAATCGGCTTCATATCCCAGGTATATACCTCTCTGGGATTGTCTTCGGCATCAAATAGAACGGCGTATGTGAAGTCTGCAATAAGCCTGAGCGCGGCAGAGCCAGGCAACCAGGGCGGGATTTCATCCTGAATAGTTATCGATTTGTTTTTACCCCACTTATCACCCTTTACATAATTAACAATTGAATATTGTTTTGATAATAAGACAGCGGTCTGGTGGAAACTCAGGACGTAAGTATCGAATCTTGCACGGTCTACTACAGAGCGTTTTGCAAGGCGGTCCTGAAGCTGCGAGTCTAATGCGGTTGATAGCCGACTGGTACTGTAATACCCTAAGCCTGCGCTGACTACCACGCTAACTACCACCGTGACAATGACCATCTTTAAGGTCAGCGGAATCCTGTTAAACATACAGCCCGTGGATTACCTTAGCCGCATTTTTGAGTGAGTGAATTTATCAATTTGGCTCTCCGGTAAGTTCGTCGCCCGTGAATTTCCAGCCTGCTTTGCGCAAAACAGGTGCGGGGATAATTGCGAAACTCTTATCTACCTTGTCCAGATTTGACATTATGTAGTCAAGCAGTTTTTTCGCATTTGGTTTTGCCAGTTTCGGGTCGTTCCACGAGGTGAAGTTCATTGTCCGGTATATGGTGTATTTTCCAGAGGCTACTGCTGCGTCATCCTGTGGTGAAACCCCATCAATGGTTAAAAACTTTATCTTATCCTTTGACCCGTAGGTCGCTGCCACCCAGAGGGTTTCGTATCCTATGGAACCCTTAAGCGCCGCTACTTGAGAGAGCATATTGGGGATAGAGCCGACTTCCATAGCCCTGGGGCTGAAGAGGTCTTCCTTTCCAAGAATCAGGCACCAGTGCCCCGGCCTCGTCTTGCAGTGAAGCCTGACAACAGGTCTTATGTCGGCGTCCGGGCCGGGGGTGCCGCCCGGGGTCTTCAGCTCAGACCATTTATGAATCTTGCCCCTGTATATCTTTCTCAATTCTGCAAGCGAAATATTTGAAACAGGGTTTTCCTTGTTTACAATTATTGCCTTCGAGGAAATTCCCATCGTGTGATACTTAAGGCCGGGCAGTCGGTCTGTATCTCCTGGTGGGCAGCACATTGCTGATATATCCACTGTCTTTTTCGAAGCCGCACCGGCAGCAATGCCGCACGTGCCCTCTTCGACAGCAATCTTAAGTCCGTTCTTTTTCTCAAATTCCCTCACCAGCGGCAGTACCGCCGGATATATCTGCTGGTCAAGGGCAAGGGCCAGGTCTGCCCCCGCTGCCCACGATTCATATTTTATCCCCTGCTTTATCCATTCAGGGGACATCTCAAAGACCTTCGCAGGGTCGCTGAAGGGCTGCCCGCGCAAGGGGTCTTTTGCCGCAGCATTAGATTCCTGGGCCTTTGTTTCAGCAGTTGCAGCGTTATGCATTAGTACTGAAGCAATTAACAACGACAAACATACCGTGCCCAAAAGATAAACAATTACCCTTGCCGACTTCATATGTCCCTCCTACCTAACCCTGTCCCTGATTCACAAAATGTCAGCGCATGAATACATACATGGCGCTCCCCGCGTGTAAATCTGCTATACGTATATCACAGCTTAACACAATAAACGCGTATTTGTCAAACATGCTTCACGATGCGGCATTGTTATTTCTCAAGAACGCAATACTCGCCAGGAAACCTACAGTCCCTGTCCTGCAAGGCGCGGCTGTCGCTGTACTGGCGCTCAAGCGCCGCGATGTCTGTGTGTTCGCGCACAGTAAACCCTCTGATTGCACTAATATATTCCATGCTCAGGCATGTGAAATCCCTGGGAGGCACACCTGAGTGCTTTGAGAGATATTGCCGTAGTCCCCTGACAACCGGGTAGCTGTATGCGTCCAGCCCCCAGAAGTCAAAGAGGACTAAAGAGCCTTTGGGAAGGGTTGCAGCGTAAAGCTCAAACAGCGAATTTAACGTATCCAACGACAGATAATAAACCAGCCCCTCCATGATTACAATAGCCGGACAGTCTTCGCAGTCAAGGGACCTTCCGAAAGACGACCGCTCTGTTACACTGTCAAGGTCAAGTGGATAAAACTCTGTCCTGCGCACTGGAAGTACGCCGTCTTGCTGCCATTTAAGGATGTTTTGCTTCTTATAATTAATGATATGGGCGTAGTCCGTCTCTATGCACCGGCAGTTGGGGGCAAGCAAAAAAGGATAAGAAGTAAACCCAGCGGCAACATTGACAATCAGTGGATTATTGTTCTCTGAAATAAATGCCCGTAGATGGTCAAGGAAGAACCGGTGTCTTAAGCTCAAATTTATGTGGTCATACGGGTAGACCTCGGTTGCAAAACTCTCCCACAGTCGTTTTGTCTCTTCTGTAACCCAGAGTTTGGCATAGATATCGCCGCTCAACTCCTCAAAGCGCGCCCTCGATTCGTTGACGATAAATGCCGTTACTGATACATCTGCGGTATCTGCCATATATTCTCCTGCTGCTGATGTCTCGCGCAGCCCTGCCCTTTAGATTAATGCTTATGCAGTGATTGCCGCCTTTGTTATCTCTTCGGCCTTTTTAAACATAATGTCTTTTTCGTCTTCAGAGCGCGTCTCTATATAAAAGCGCACCTTTGGTTCAGTCCCCGAGGGTCTTATCAAGAGCCATGAGTTATCGTCAAATATTACCTTTGTGCCATCTACGGTTATGATGTTTTTTACTGATTTTGACTTGCTGCCGAACGTTACAGAAGAGCCTGGCATAAGGGTATCTTTTATCTTTGACAGTTTCTCTACGAGGGGTTTACCAACAAGCGCACGGTCAACTTCCACGCCTGACCTGTCCGGATAGAAGTACCCAAACTCCTCCTGCACATCTTTAAAATACGCCCCGATTGTCTTTCCGGTTAACATCATCATCTCTATTGCTATGAGCAGACCAAACATCGAGTCCTTCTCAAGCGTATGGTTATAGCCGGAGATGCCGTCGCTCTCCTCGAATGTTATAATTGCTCGTTCTGTTGCTGAGGGAAGCATGAACGGCCTAAAATTTTTAAATCCCACCATTGTCTCTTTGAGCGTGACGCCAAGTTTTTCTGCTATCGCGTTGACAAAGTTGCTTGTAGCCACAGACTTTGCCACAACACCGGAGAATTTCTTGTACTTGTGAAAAAAATGAAAGGCCAGCGCGCCAAAGGCATTCATTGGCAGTTCGGTAGTACCATCGCTAAATCTGATTCTATCGCCGTCGGGGTCCATAATAACGCCAAGGGTAAGCGCTGCTTTTGACGCCCTAAGTTCATCAGTTACCATCTGCATATTCTTTGACGATGGCTCAGGGGCAATACCCCCAAACAAATAATCGTTTTCCAGTCTGAGATACTTTATTTTATCTCCCATATCACCAAGCAGGCGCTGCGGCCTCCCGCGTGTCGAGCCGTGTACGTGGTCTATGCAGATGAACACGTCATTATCAGCAATAAACTTTTTTATCGCATCAAGCTCAATGGTCTTCTTTCTGTTTATGTATTTCTCGTACAGGGCAACGGGGTCTATGGTCTTGTAATTTTCGGCTTTGGCATCGGGGATTATTACCCTGTCAGCCATCATCTTATTGGCAAACTTCTCTATGACCTTCGTTATCTCAGGGCCTGCCGGTCCGCCGTCTGAGGGATTGAACTTATACCCGGCCCAGCGTGCTGGATTATGTGAAGGGGTCAGATTAATGGATGCAGCGGCGCCAAGTTCCTCAAGTGCCGAGGAAAACTCAGGCGTTGTGGTCTCACCGGAGTAGTAAGCCGCAATCCCTGCACGATTTAAAAGCCCTATAGCAGTCATAGCAAAGTCTGGCCCTAAAAATCTGTTGTCATGCCCGACGATAACGCCTCTTTTTTGAATCTCCTTAAAATCCTTCACGCCGAGGGCCTCCATGACGGCAGGGTCCTCCTCCCTGAACATCGCAATAATGGCCTCTGTGACTATCTTCATATTGTTAAAGGTATAGTCGAGGCCGATTTCACCACGCCAGCCGGAAGTCCCGAAGACCACGTTTGTCGGGTCGGTGTTTTCCTTTGCGAAACGTTCTATGTCAGAGAGCAGCCCCACGTTTTCCTTTGGATTTGACAATATCTCTTTCCAGCACTCCGAAGCATCCTTGAAAGACGCCATCTATACCTCCGTTATTCACAATATTTTACCGGCTGCGGGCAATGCCCGCTCAATTGCCTGTGCGATTATTAAGGGTCTCATAATAGAACCAACTTGAAGAATGAGGGCTCTGCCCTCAAACTCCCGGCAGGGAACTTGTCCCCTGCACCCCATCTACGGGGCTCTTCGCCCCTTTGAATCTATATTTTGAATCTATATTATGAGACAGTTAATAACTGCATATTATTGTATCACGAACCAGGACGATTTATCCATATTCGCTGTAGGGTGTTATGACAAGGCTTTTTGAACTATGCGCTTTTTTACTATTCTGCGGCAATTGTCTTAAAAAGGCCGATTAAGAGACGCGGGATTTCTTCAATACCGATGTTCTTAAGCATGACCTCAAAACCAAGCGGCAGGAAGTGGAGCTTATGTCCATATTTCTTATGTTCAGACGCCATGCGGGCAAGCACATCTGTACCTTCTTCAAAAAACTGCACCTGTACCTTGCCGGTGAGCCGCTTTACAGAGGCCGCCCTTATTTTCTTGCAGAGTATCTTAATGCGCATCAGATTGAAAAGCGCCTCTGCCGGGGCTGGCAGCTTACCAAACCTGTCTATGATTTCGTCTTCGAGGTCGAAAATATCTGCCTCCTCTTTAGTCAGGGCAATGCGCCTGTAGAAATTCAACCGAACCGAGACATCATCGACATAGCCCTCCGGTATATGGGCCTCTATTTTCAACTCTATCACCGGCTCTTTCTCCTTCTCCATGGGTATTCCCTTAAGCCGTGATATTTCCTCCTCAAGCATCTCCATGTATGTGTCAAATCCAAGCGCATGAATATGACCGGACTGCTCTGCCCCCAGCATGTTACCGGCACCGCGAATCTCCATGTCCTTCAGGGCAAGCCTCAGCCCCGCGCCCAGATAACTAAGTTCCTGAATGGCGGTCAGGCGTTTTTTTGCGTCCGCTGATATCAGGTCCTCACCGGGTATAAAAAAATACGCATATGCCTTGACATTACTCCTGCCCACACGCCCGCGCAACTGATACAAATCGGCAAGCCCCATTGTGTCTGCCCTGTTTACGATTATTGTGTTGGCCGTAGGGATGTCTATGCCTGAGCCAATTATGGCAGTAGAGACAAGGATGTCTATTTTCTTTTTTATGAAGTCCAGCATAATCTCCTCAAGCTCAGTGTTGTTCATCTGACCATGCCCAACGGCAACCCTCTTGTCCTTGACCAGACTCTTGACCATTGCCGCTATCTTGTCTATGTCTTTAATTCGGTTGTGGACGAAAAAGACCTGCCCTCCACGCTGAAGTTCCCTCTGGAGGGCCTCTTTGATGATTTGCTGGTCAAAAACAGAGATGTTTGTGCGAACAGACTGTCTTAGCTCAGGGGCTGTCTCTATTGCACTCATCTTCCAGATGCCGGACAGGGACATCTGAAGTGTCCGGGGAATCGGCGTGGCACTGAGCGTAAGGCAGTGTACCCCCGTTTTCAGCTCCTTTATCCTCTCCTTTTGGGCAACCCCAAACCGGTGTTCCTCGTCTATGATTAATAGTCCAAGGGCTGGGATGTCTAAATTCTTCCTCAAGAGCGACTGAGTCCCAATGATTATGTCTATTTCACCCTTTGCCAGCTTCTTTAGCGTCTCATCTGCCTTCGATTTCATCTTAAACCGGCTTATGTAATCCACTTTTACAGGGAACGGGGAAAACCGCTCTTTGAAATTCAAATAGTGCTGTTCACACAGTATTGTCGTAGGCACAAGGACTGCTACCTGTCTGCCGTCAAAGACGGCCTTAAAAGCCGCCCGCATGGCTACCTCGGTCTTGCCATATCCTACGTCGCCGCAGAGGAGCCTGTCCATGGGCTTGTCTGACTCCATGTCCTTTTTAATTTCCACTGCCGCAGAGATTTGATCGGGTGTTGGTTCATAGGGGAAGAAATCGTCGAATTCTGCGTGAAGAGGGCCGTCAGGACTGAGTGCGAACCCCTTTGCAACCTCACGCTCTGCGTAATGTGCGATAAGTTTTTCTGCCAGTATCTCTATTCTTTTTTTGGCCCTGCCCTTTGCTCGCTGCCATGTCTTGCCGCCTAATTTATCCAGACGCGGCAGCACTCCCTCCTCTGCCCAGTACTTCTTAATCAGATTTATACTGCCGACTGGCACATAGAGGCGTGCGTCGTCGCCATACCTGATTATCAGCATATCATAGACAAAGTTGTCCGCCTGCTCCTGGCGCAGCCCCTCGAATATGCCGATGCCGTGATCAAAGTGAACGATGTAGTCGCCGGGCTTTAACTCCTCAAGTATCTTAAATATATTTGACATGCCGGGCTTCTTCTGAGTCCTGTGGCGCTGCACCTCTCCAAAAATCTCAGTCTCTGTCAGGACCATAAGCCCGTCTATATATAATCCTTCGTTTAGCATACCTACTGTGATAAATATATTGCCTTCATAAGTGGCTGCGTCTTCTTTTTTTATCACAGGAACCGGCATGTTTGACTCAATGAATATATCCTTAAGCCTCTCGCCCTGAGCCTTTGTCGCCGAGACTATCATCACGCGGCAGCCATTGAGCAAACCGCTCACGGCCTGTGGAATTTCGGAAACCGATGTGCGCTCCTCCAGTAACACCCCAAGTCCGCTTAATGACAGGCTGCGGGCGTCAATACCCGCAGGGTCAAATGTGGTATCAGAAAGTACTGTCACCGGAGGCGCCGCTGGTAACGTCTCCAAAAACGCCTTCCCCTCTGCCGCCGACTCTGCAAAAATAAATACGCGTGATACGTCAAATAATTCTATAAGACTGCTTTGGCTGTCAATTGTACCGGCAGCAAATATTAGAGGAAATATGGAAATCTCATCAAGTGTCTTCGTAGTCCTCTGTGTCTCTACAGAAAACTCCCTTATAGAGTCAACCTCATCACCAAAGAACTCTATCCTGACGGGATTGTCCTTTGATACGGGATAAAAGTCCAATATATAGTTTCTTAGACTGCACTCGCCCTTGTCAATAACCAGGGCAGTGTGTTTATAGCCGAAGGACAGGAGTTTTTTAAGTGAATCTTCCCTTGATTTCTCATCACCCTTTTTGATTAAAAAGTAATCGAGCTGGGAGATATTTAACGGTGTTGTAATGGTCTTAATGGAGGCCATTGCCGATGCGCCCTTGTCGGTTGTGGCGAGGATTTCCACAAGCGCCCCAGTAGAGGCGGAATCGTCGGGGGCGGGAAGTCGGAGAATCGGTTTAGCCCCGGTTATTGCCGCAAAGAAGTCATAACTTTCAGATAGTGAATTGAAATCGTCATCTGTGTTTGTTATAAGCAGGAAGCTCTCCCTGTGCTGCGTTAATAACAGCGGCAGCAGGCTGCCCTTGAGATTATATATCCTCTCATGTATTGGTGGTGGGGGGCTCAGGCATGGACTGAGATGCTCTTTGATTGTACTTAGTATATTTTTCATACTAAATGGCAATCATAATGAGTAGAACCTAATTTTGTCATTCCTGCGGAAGCAGGAATCCAGTTTCGTCTAATAGCAGTTAAATACAAAAGCATTTTTTATATATTTCCATGTATTACGCATGAGAATAATATCCACTTTCTCAATGACTGGATTCCTGCTTTCGCAGGAATGACAGACTTCTTAATATTACTCATATAGCTGAACATGGTATCAGCTATATGCTTCCAGTATCTTATTAATAATCCCTGTTGTTGACATCCCCGCAACGTATGGCAAGCTGTACACATCCGGCACGATTGACGACCCTACGATGTCTTCTTTTTTCCAGTCTCCGCCCTTTACAAGGACATCCGGTCTCAGCGCTGATATTACCTCAAACGGCGTATCCTCGTCAAATATTAAAACGTAATCCACAACTGCAAGGGCTGACAACACAAGCGCCCTCTGCGCCTGTGGGACAATCGGTCTTCGCGGCTTTAGTCTTCTGATTGAGTCGTCTGAGTTCACGGCAACTATGAGCATATCACCAAGTGCCCTTGCCTCTTGAAGGTACTGGACATGTCCAGCGTGGATTATGTCAAAGCACCCGTTGGTAAAAACTATCTTCTTCCCTTTATTATTCACACTATTATTAACACTGGCACGGAATTCTGCGATGATTTTAACCAGCTCATTCAGGGGGCGAATCTTATTTGTCATAACCCTGATTGTATTAAATGAATTGTAAACAACACGGCAATAATTATTATGGCAATGGTCATCAGGATATCTAACGCGATGGAACGAAGGTAGACTTCACCATTAATCTGCTTTTCAGTGTTCATGTATTTAACAAACGCCAGCATAGCAATCACCGTCCCTATGGCTATAAGAAATATGCCGGTGTGCGATGAGTAATGTTCCATGCCTTCGACTTTTTCACGTTTTCCACCAGCAGCAGTTAGTATCTCTGTGAATTTCATCATAAACAAACCAAATTTCTCGACGACAAAGCCGAAGGCCATTATCGCTATAGTTGTACGAATCCATGCGAGAAATGTCCTCTCGTTTGCCATGTGTGCCTGGGCACGGGGATATTCATTAGTCTTTTCTTTCAATTACATAAAACCTATAACAGCCTTCCAAGATTCAACAGAAATAAAAATCCTGTTAAGATAACAAATAACGTTATCATTATGCCAGATATATGCGTTGAGGTGTATATTTTATTTTCCATTTGTTTCAATCTTATCAGATATTGAACAAAACCAAGCAATCCTACGGCTGCCCCAATTAACATTATTGCAATCCCCTCACGTTGAGAATAGATGCCTCTGTTGCATTTGTATGCAATTTCAGAAAAAACGGTAGGATAGACACTGACAAGACCCTCTATGAAGATGCCAAATTTCTCAACACCCAGACCAAATGCCAACAGTGATACGCTGGTTCTTAGCCATGAGAGAAAATTCCTGTCAAGCGCTGCGAACTCTCTTTCTGAGTGAATCCGCTTTTCCGATATTCCAAACATTATTGAAACGCTGACCGTAGTATTTTTAAGGATAAATAAATGGGCTGTCACGCAGTATCGCATCAAGCTTCAAAGGTGTACCGGTAAACAGAAACATAGCAGTCCCTTTCTCCGTTATAGTCTGACCGGAGTGCTTCCACGTACCATCCCATGCTGATAGTACCACAATAGAATCGTCTTTGATGTCAACCCAGCGGGGAGATAAATTCAGTTCAACTGAATCAAATTTTTTCATATTAGAGGCTATTATCTTAAAGCCTTCGGGCGTAATAGCTGACCTAAGCCCTTCAGCGTCTTTTTTGATATAATAATCCTTTATTTTTTGAAGTTTTTCAACAGCAACCCTTGCCTTCATAGACTCAGCGGGCTGAACCTTGACCTCTTTTTTGCCGCACGAGGTTATAACAAACAGGAGTAAAATCATTAAGACCGCCTTTTTCATAAACAACTATGCCTCCTTAAAGACTAATGCCGCGAGCCGCTGCTGCCATATAAGCCGATAACGATTAACCAGCATATTTGTCAGCTGCAAATATAATATCTAAGAATCTCTCTATCTGCTTCGCACTTGCAAAAATATCTTTGCCTCTTCTACCTTCTCCGGCAGACACGTCAATATACCTGCCTCGTCTGCTTTACGAAGCTTGAGCCTGGCCCAGTCCTGTTCGTCCGGCACCGGTACAGTAGATGAGCCGATGTCGTCGCCAAACCCATTCGTCTTACAGTACAGATTTGAAATATATACGGAGGCTGGCAAAAAAGACGTCTCATCTTTGACATTCTTTTCGTGGTGTAAGCGAATCGACGCAACAAGGTCAGACGGTAGAGCCCACTTCTCGGCTATGAGCGCACCTACTTCTGCATGGTCCATCGAAAACACCAGCTTCTCCTTATGATTCAAGCTGTCAGCAGGCCCAATCTTCTTCACCATAGACAGATAATCTCGCGGAAAATGTTTTATAAAAAAAATCTTACCAATGTCATGAATTAGCCCTGCGATAAAATATTCCTCCCGCTTGACCGGGTCCTTAATAATCTTCTGCGCAATCAACTTTGAGGAAATCGCACAGGCCAGACTGTGCTGCCAAAACTTATCTACATTAAACAATGCGCCCTTGGCAGGATTAAACGAAGACAGTACCTCGGCGCTTAGTGCAAGATTTTTTATCGTATTCATCCCCAATAAGATGATAGCCCTGTTTATGGAGGTAACCTCCTGAGGCATCCCGAAATATGAGGAATTTATAAGGTTCAGCACCTTTACCGTAAGGGCAGGGTCAAGTTTAATCGCCTGAACGAGGTCAACGGCTGAGGACATGTCGTTGCTGGTCAGCTGTACAATCTTCGCTATAGTTGGAGAAAGCGCCGGGACTTTTTCAATGTATGATAATATTACTTTCTTCATCTCATGCTATAATAACATATATAAATAAAAAATATATAGTGTTCATTTCACCAGGGCAAACGCATTAAGCTTTTCTGGCTTTAACACTTGAGAGCAATGGTCAAGAGCCGACAGGTTCAAAAGTTACAAGCATACAGGCAGGAATTATGTGTAATGACCACGATAAGGTCTGACAGTGCAGCAAAAATCTCCCGCCATTGATTGTAAGACAATCTCAGGCTGTCTGATATTCAGACACATTATAATACCCAATCATTTTAATTTGAGCAAGGTTTTTGGGTCTGTTAACTAAACTGTGTCAGGCCCGGTTTTAGCCCTTAACATCAATGTCCAATAGTAACCTCCCCTCGAAG
>JAMOAZ010000069.1:0-10027 GCA_039908505.1 Nitrospirota bacterium | reverse complement strand
TTGACTGAGAGTTTTTATCGTTACTTTTCATATAGTTTTTTAGTTGAGGCAACGTTTACCTTTCCTATAGTTTTTTCGTGAGGCAATTCGCCCGTTGATTACCTTAGTGCTGTTTAGTTATAATAAGATTATGCCTGTTGCGTTACCGATAGAGATTTATGACCTTCTTGAAAAGAAGGTCGGCAGGGAGGAAGCCCGTGAGGTAGGCAAAATATTAACGGCCTCTCTCGACGCCATCGAAAAAAAGGATGAAGCCGTTGCTATTCAAAAGAAGGCTGAGATTAAAGATGAGTTAACTAAAGAACTTGCCACCAAAGAAGATTTAGCAAAGTTAGAAGGCAGGCTTAACGAGAAAGTTACTACCATTGAAGGCAGGCTTAACGAGAGATTAACTGCCATAGACTGGAAATTAAAGTTATATTTTCTAATCCTTATTTTTGTCACGCTCTTAACCAACAAAGACGCCCTCGTCATCATTGGCAGGCTCACCGGCCTGATAAAGTAATTGCCAGTGATTTGATTGGTTAAGAAAAAGGAAGGTGAGACGGTATGGACAAGGTAACGCTATATTATCATAAGGAACTCGACACGTTGGATATCTGGTTTGCAGACCCAAAGGATGAGCATATCTGTGAAGAGGCTGGAGATGCTGTAATACTCAAGAAAAACAAGGATGGCAAGGTTATCGGCATTGAAAAACTCTACGTGAGTAAGACTATTGGAATGACTGGTAAACCAATACCCTTTGAACTGCTTGTTGCGTAAGAGAGGTACTACATGTCAAAGACGATACTGATAACTACAGGGGATTTAAGGCTGCGCGGGGCGTTAAACGAATCCGTTACAGCAGTTGAGTTTGCTGAACTTCTGCCGATGGACTTAACGATGTCGCGCTGGGGAGAGGAATATTACGGTGATTGCGGCATTGATGCGCAGCTCACACCTGATGCAAAAGATGAGATGGATATAGGTGAGATAGCCATATGGCCGGTTGGCAGCGCATTGTGTTTCTTTTTCGGGCCTACACCGGCAAGCACAGGCGATGAACCTCGTGCCGCATCTGCTGTTAACCCTATTGGCAGGATAATTGATGACACCGCGCCACTGAAAAAACTCGGAGGCTCTATCAGGGTCAGGATTACTTAACTGTCTGATTATTAGGCTGGTTAGTTATTAGGGCTTTGCCCTTTTTATTTCGCGTATGAGGTCTGAGATTGTGTCAATTGGTGGCTGCAGCAGGGTGTAGTAGCTGCCTACGTCGCGCGGGCTGTGGGCGTCGCTTGCAAAGATGCGCGGCAGATTTCTATCTTGTGCGAGTTTCTCGGCATATTGCCTTGCAGTTTGTGTGGTGTTTGAGCTGTCAACCTCCACAGCGTCAACATCAAGTTTATAACAGTATTTTCCATTTTCCATGCTGAAACGAAACGGGTGTGCCACGACAACGGCGGCGCTGTGTCTGCGTGCAATATGGATAAGGTCGTGAGCAGACATATTGTACCGCAGACCTTCTACCTTATCCAGCCCATAAACAAGGAAATGCCCCTCAAGACATGATACCTCTATACCTGCCAGAAGGCGAAGCTGCGCCCCGGCCCACTGCTGCAAGTCCTCTATCTCATTCTGAGACCAGATAGTATCATGGTCGGTGAAGACAAGGACATCAATCCCTGAGTTAATGGCAGCTTCAATTGCCTCGTGCGCAGTGGTGGTGCTGCACGGTGAGTACGGGTGTGTGTGGACGTGCATATCCACCTTTAATAAGCGGCTGGGCTTAGATCTCTCAGGCTCACGCATTCCTGCCCCCGAACAAGGACGGCTGGATGTACTGTGCGTAGTCGCTACATCTCTGCACATACCGGCAGCGCTTACAGACCTCTATATATTTATAGCACTGTCTTTTGGCGCAGAAGAGTTTATCGCTATTTACAGGCATAATTGCTTGATGATAGCACACTGAAGGCAGGCATGACAACCCCCCCGTCAGTCCGTCATCGGGACATATTCATATCCCTCCGTCGGCATATGTTTTATGATGATATAGATTTAATTATAATATTTTGTTATAAAATAACTTCATAGATTGTTGATTTTCCTATTGTTAGTAGTGTTACAATTAACACTATGGAGCAAACGCCTGAACAGGAGCGTGAAAAAAAACTAAGAGAATCGCTCGATAAATCATCAACTTATAACAGAAACCAGCTTACGATTTATCTCGGTCTGCTTGCCTACGTCGCCATAACCGCTGCCACGACTACCGACATGATGCTCCTCATTGGCAGCAGTAAGATAAAACTCCCCGTCCTCAACTCTGAAATCCCAATTCTTGATTTTTACAAGTTTACACCCTTTGTCGTCTTAATCTTTCACCTGTATTTGCTTATCAATCTTTTCCTGCACACCAGCAAATACGCCTGTTGGCTCAACACAAGAGATAATAACCCATCATACTTAGCCATCTTTGTCTTCAATTATTCATACAAACACGAACATCTTAAGATCATAAAACTAACCATTAATTTTATAATTATGGTACTGTACTATTTCCTGCCAATCCTGACTCTCATCTGGACGGCATATAAGTTTTTGCCATATCACGGTAAGACAATTACTTTTATTCACAATAGTATCATAACAAGCGACGGGTTAATGTCGCTTTATTTTTATTGGCAGATAACTAAATATTTTCAGGCTCATAGATTGAAACATTTAGTTTTTATTTCAATATTATCTTTATGCTTAATATTTTATTCATGGTATATTATTTCTATTCCAACCAATAAGAATAACAACTTAGATAGACTGTTTCACAGGTCTATTGTCATCAATGATAAAATTATAACATATACTGAGGTGAGCGATATAATAATTGCCCAGTATTTACGTGATAATAAAACAAAAGAAGATGCAATAAGAGGACAAGCCGAGAAACTTGATTTAAAGGGAAGAGATTTAAGCTATTCGAACTTTAGTTATTCAAAATTCATAAAGACTGATTTATCTTTGGCAGACCTTCAAGGGGCTGATTTATCTTCGGCAGACCTTCAAGGGGCTGTTTTATCTTCGGCAAAACTTCAAGGGGCTGTTTTATCTTCGGCAAAACTTCAAGGGGCTGTTTTATCTTCGGCAAAACTTCAAGGGGCTGTTTTATCTTCGGCAGACCTTCAAGTGGCTGATTTATCTTCGGCAGACCTTCAAGGGGCTGTTTTGGTTTCGGCAGACCTTCAAGGGGCTGTTTTATATTCGGCAGACCTTCAACGGGCTGTTTTATCTTTGGCAAACCTTCAAGGGGCTTATTTATTTACGGCAGACCTTCAAGGGGCTTATTTATCTTCGGCAAACCTTCAAGGGGCTTATTTGGTTTTGGCAAAACTTCAAGGGGCTTATTTATCTTCGGCAAAACTTCAAGGGGCTTATTTATCTTCGGCAGACTTACATTGTTCCTCTATTGATACCAACACTAACCTCATGGGTATCTATTATAATAATATCAATAATTTATTTAATTTGGATAAAAACACAGAAATCGATAATAAGACTCCTGAAGAATGTAAATTATTTGATGCTAAATCCAAAGCTACTATGATTCAACGCTTAGAATCCAACAAAAATCCAAAATTATTTCTTGAAATAAACAAGAAATTGGCATGCAATAACGTTTCAAGAGTAAAAATGATTTTATTTAGAAGTCATACTATCACATTAGACAACGGCACAAATATAGAATTTAATGATGTCATCAAAAATCATATGAAAGAAAACTGTCCACAATATCTTAGTCGTCCGTAAAGGACAGGTTGCGGCCACTACCTCTGCTGTGCTATGATAGCTGGGATGATTGAAGTTGATAAGCGTTTAAAAGTGGCCGGTGAGCTTGACCCCTCTGCTAATCTTATGCAGATGGCGGCTGAGTCTGAGTTTTCTCGCCATATCCATTCTCTCTTTAAGACCCTCAGGCCGCAGCGGTTAATCGAAACCGGTACATACTGCGGTGTCGGCTCAACCACTGTCATTGCCTCAGCGCTGCAGGAGTGCCGGATTACCGGTCATAAGTTCTACTCTATCGAAGTCAACCCCTTATATCACAACACGGCCTTTGAAAATCTCACCAATAACGGCCTGATTAACTATGTAACTCTCGTCAACGGCCTCTCACTGCCGCGCGAATATCTGCCGCCTATTGACGAGATTGAAGAGAAGTTCGTGAAAAATGTCGAATTCACAGATGTTTTTATAGACCATCCTGAAGATGTACGCGCCCAGAATTACTTCAGCGAGGTATCATTTGACAGCGTACCTGATGACCTGCTTGGCGTTTTTCTAAAGGAATTTGACTACCGGCCAGACTTTGTCATGCTTGACAGCGCCGGGCACCTTGGCACAATTGAGTTTCACTACGTACTATCGCTCATCAAAGGGCCATGCGTCATAGCGCTTGATGATATTTACCATGTTAAGCACTATAAGAATTTTATTGACGTGCAGAGCGACCCCCGTTTTGAAATCATTGCCAGCTCTAAAGAGAAATTCGGATTTTGCACGCTGAGATATACGCCTTAAACAACCGCCCTCGCTGATGAAAATTCATGTAACATTCTCTGGACTTGCAGCCGGTAACATTGGCGACGAGGCCATGATGCAAGGGTTCTTATCGCTTCACCCCCTGCCGGAAGGCACAACCATTGAGGTCTGGGACGCCGCATCTAAGGCCATTTCTCAACTGCCCCCTTCATACAGATATATTAATTACGCCGACACTGACGCCTGTAACACCGCCTCTCTTGCGGCAGATTATGTGCTGATTGTTGGGGCTACTATAGTGACGGAGATGCATGGGCTTGAGTGGCCTTTACGTATACTTGGCAGCAAGTACGCCCTCTGCCACGCGCGCGGAGTTCCCATTCACGCCGTCGGCATCGGCGTAGACAGGCTCCACTCAACTGGGGCCATTCAATTATTCAACACCGGGTTTCTGCCATTTGACTCATGGACAGTGCGGGCAGCTCAAAGCAGGAAAAACCTTCTTGCAATCGGCGTAGAGCCAGGACGCTGTCTTGCGGCGGCTGATTTGGCATGGCTTACACCAACGCACGGTGTTGATACGCAGTGGGCGCAAAAATATCTCTCATCGCTTGGCGTAAAGGATGGCCCCCCCGTTCTTGGCGTCAACATTGTCAACGAAAACTGGAAGGACAACGACACAATTAAGACAGAGACCGCCGCTGCTCTGGACTGGGCAGCCGGTGAGCTAAACTGGCAGATTGTGTTTTTTTGCAACGAGACCAGAGAGGGCGAGTTTTTCGACAAAGAGGCCGCCCTCAAAACGGCGTCATTCATGAAGCACCGGCCAATTATAGTGCCAAACACGTACTTTACGCCTGAGCAGATGATAGCCCTGCTTTCGTGCTGCAAATTAACTATATCGTGGCGCTATCATTTTACCGTTTTCAGCGCACTGGCTGGGGCGCTTGCCCTGCCTGTCATCAGGGGCGGCAAATTAGCAGAACTCGCCAGTGAACTCAATGGCCTGAATCTTGGGACACCGGAGACACTCACATCCAAAAAAATCATCGAATCCATAACTTACGCCGCTGACAATGAGAATAATTTCAGGGCGCTGAAATACAGACAGGATGCCTCAGTTGACGCCCTGCGCCAACGGAGCATGTTTAATAGTTATTTCATCAATAAACTAAGCCCGGGAAACGTCCGGCTGAAGGCAGAATCACTTGTGCCAGCGCTGCTTGAGCTAACCCGCTACAAGGAGACCCTTGTCAGCCCTCTAATGACAACTAAAGAATATATCGTAACAGTCATAATATCCTCGTACATGTCTGAGGAGTTTATCGCTGAGTGTCTGGATGGACTCAGAGAGCAGTCTATTTGGCGCTCTATCGAGGTAATCGTAATAGACGCCGCATCACCACAAAATGAACAGGGAATCGTCACAGGGTTTCAAAAGGATAACCCCAACCTTACCTATGTGAAAACGGCTGAGAAAATCAACATCTACGCCGCATGGAACATAGGGCTTAGACTTGCCAGAGGCCGGTACGTCACAGTCCTAAGCACAAATGACAGGCTTGCCGCTGATGCCCTTGAACTCATGGCACGTACTCTGGACAGCCGCCCCGATATTGCCCTTGTATACGGGGATTCATATATGACAGAGACACCGCACGAGAGCTTTGAGCGCCACACGGGCGCCCCCTCAATGGTATGGCCTGAGTATGACTACGAGGACTTGTTAAAGCACTGCCGCATCGGGCCGCACCCCATGTGGCGGAAATCAGTGTCTGACCGGATAGGACAATTCGATGAGACATATACTGCCAACGGCGACCAGGAGTACTGGCTTCGCATGGGCGAGCGCTTCGAGTTCCTTCACATCCCCAAATTCACCGGCCTCTATTGGCATAACCCGCAGTCTCTTTCACAAAGCGGCGGCATACAGGAGACCCACAGGGCACACTCGTTGTATCAGAAGCGTTATATAAATAATCTGAGGCTTACTGTCACCGGTTCAGACCGTCCCCTGTATATCTGGGGCACTGACCGCCTTGCCCTGATTACAAATCACATGCTTGTGAATCTCGGCGTCCCTGTAAGCGGTTTTATCAGCAACAACCCTGAGACTACGTTTGCTACAGCACCCGTATTCAAGTTCGACGACATAATCACCCGCACAGCCACCAACCGGCCATTTATCATAATCGCAGCCGAAGGCGGACATAAATCACTGCTTAAGGCAGCCGGTTACGTTGAGCGCAAGGACTTTTGGACAAATATCTACGAGTTAAGCTGGATTTGGGACCTGCATAATCCGATTTGAGCTATCCTAATAAACCGGCAACTTCCCCCACGACCTCATCCACAGTTATTTGCGTGAGGCATTTAACTGAAGCACATGGTGGCGTGTATCCAAACCTGGTGCAGGGGCTGCAGGGCAGGCGCTTATTAATAACCCTGTGCGATTTCCCCTGCGGCGCCCATTTCTTTTCGATGCCAGAGCCGAACAGTGATACCGTGGGTGTGCCCAGGGCATATGCAATGTGCATAATGCCGCTGTCAGCGCATACCAGCGCACTAACAGACTTGAGAAGCGGGGCAGTGTCTTTTAACAATGTAGTGCCGGTGAAATCCACTGCCCCGGGGCAATAGTCCTTTATCGTTACGGCGTCTGATTTATCAGCCTGTGAGCCGATTATTACGATATTAAATCCAAGCTCAGATAACCTCTGTGCAGTAAGCCCGAAGTTATCTCCACCCCAACGCCGCTCTTTGACGGAGGCCCCGGGGGCTATTGCTATAGTCTTCCCTGTTTTGAAGATTTCAACATGTTCGGAAGCAATAAAGGCCTTACCAGACATAAACACGTCAGGCACACCATCAACAGGCTTGACGCCGATGAGCGGTGCAATCAGATTATAAAAACTCTTCCCCTCATAGTCGTCGTGGCTGTATGGAATCATATGCGTAAACAGCCCGCCTCTTTCGTTGGTGTTAAAGCCAACACGCACGCGTGCACGTGTGAGATAGGCGATTACTGCCGAGAGCCTGTGCCACTGTTCGGTATCGACAACGGCATCATATGAGTTTCGAAGGCATTTGATAAGCCCAATGCCTCTGTCGTACAGATAGATTCGGTTAATAATTGCCCCTGATAACTGAAAAATCCCGTGATTCCTCTTCTCACAGAGGACATCTATTTGTGCGCCCGGAAACAGCTCCCTGATTTTCTGTAGGGCAGGAAGCAGCAATACTGCATCCCCTATCCCGCCTGGGCGAATGACGAGGATTTTTTCTAACGTACCGTGAGAAAGAGATTCACGCCCGATAAGCCTTAGTATTAATACTATTATTGATGACAGGGCGCTGCCGACAATCCCGTCAACGGCCTTCAAAAACCTGATGTTATTCACGCGGCATATTATACCAGAAATCATTGACTAAGAAGCCATATTTATGGTAATGTTTATTAATAACAAGCGTTACGAAGGGGCGTGGGTTCTGTTTGAGCTCATGAGGTAATTCTCTCATTTACTAAACAATAGTTTGTTAAGGAGGATGTAATGTCATATCAAAAAAGGATTCAACTGCCGCGCAAATCGCAGCGCAAATCGCCGTACAAAATTATGAAGGCAGCGTCATTTGCCACAGTGTTACTTACTGCGCTATTAACACTGTTAATTGCAGCAGGGTTGGAAGCCGCAACGATTACAGAGTATGACACGCCGCTTACGTCGTCGAGTACTCCTATTGGCATAACAAAGGGGCCAGACGGCAATGTCTGGTTTGTGGAATACTATGGTAACAAGGTCGGTAAGATTACTCCATCGGGCGTCATTACAGAGTATACCCTGCCTATGGCCAACAGCACCCCTATGGGGATAACAACCGGGCCGGACGGCAATCTCTGGTTTACTGAAAACGATGGCAACAATATAGGCAAGATTACTACGGCAGGCGTTATTACAGAATACCCGCTCCCTTCAAAGTTTCACAGGGCTACCTCTATCACATCTGGGCCGGACGGTAATCTCTGGTTCACCGCCCCAGGACTTGGCAAGATAGGGAAGATTACCACAGCGGGCGTTGTCACTATGTATTCACTGCCTGTTTCAACAAGCTGGCCTAACGATATAACCGCCGGGCCGGACGGCAACCTCTGGTTTACCGAAAGACAAAACAGCAAGATAGGAAAGATTACCACGGCAGGCGTTATCACCGAGTATGCTATTCCTGCAACGCTTGCTTATCCAAATGGTATCACAGTCGGGGCAGATAACAATCTCTGGTTTGCTGATTATCAGAACAACGCCATATGGAAGTTAACGACATCCGGTGTTTTTACACAATATAGCTTACCAAATCTTGGCTATCTTAGTATGCCTCAGAGTATTGCATTAGGGCCGGACGGGAACCTGTGGTTTGCTGAGAGAGACAGTAACAGAATAGGAAAGATTACAACCACAGGGACAGTTACAGAATACACAATCACCACACCAAATAGCGAACCCATGGGTATAACAGCCGGGCCGGACGGCTACATCTGGTTTACTGAAAAGAAGAGCAATAAGATAGGCAAGATTAGTACGGCAAGTACTAATGGAAAAACAGGGGATTCAACGGAAGCCATTTTTATTAATGAATATCCCTTAACTAACTCAGGGGGGTGCGCCATATGCTATTGCCAAAGGGCCGGACGGCAACACATGGTTTGTCCTGACAAATGGTAATAAAATAGGCAAAATCTCATCAACCGGCGCTATTACAGAATATACCATTCCATCGTCTGAGACCTTTCCCTGGGGTATAGCGCTCGGGCCGGATGGGAATCTCTGGTTTACTGAATCAGATGTTGCCCAAATAGGGAAGATTACACCGACAGGGGTTATTACCGAATATCCTATACCAGGCGTAGTACATGACTCAACGTCACAGATATGGCCTAACGGTATCACAGCAGGGCCGGATGGTAATATGTGGTTTACTGAATCAGGGGCAAGCAGGATAGGAATGATTACTCCTACGGGGATTATCACAGAATATAATCTGCCCACGACCGGTCTCTGGCCTAATGGCATCACGTCAGGGCCGGATGGAAATCTCTGGTTTACTGAATCCTATGGCAACAAGATAGGCAGGATTACCACAAAAGGCACCGTTACCGAGTTTTTTAATACGAAATCAGGCAATATTAACGACCATCAAATTGCAGCAGGCAGCTACCCTACCGGGATAACCCTGGGGCCGGATGGTAATCTCTGGTTTACCGAGATGGCCGCCAACAAGATAGGTAAAATAACCACTTCAGGCATCATTACAGAGTACGATTTGCCTCAGGGGGGGTATCCCTGGGGGATAACAGCCGGGCCGGACGGCAATCTCTGGTTTGTTGAAAGCGGCGGCGATAATACCCAGCCCGGTGGTAATAACATCGGAAGGATAACCACAGCAGGTGTTATTACAGAGTATCCAATGACTAGCTTCCCTATCTTGTTTGTTCCATATTCTGTAAACCAGA
>JAMOAZ010000068.1:0-10381 GCA_039908505.1 Nitrospirota bacterium | reverse complement strand
GCGATACACACTCATACCACACCGCCTCTCCTCCCTTCGCTTTTTTAGGATTGACACAGTTCGTTAAACAGTCTCGTCGAAACGGCAAACACATTTCAGTTGAACAGGGCTTATGGGGCTGGTTCAATAGGGTAGGCGGAGAAAGCGTATCAGTCTGCTTTTCTTGTGGTATACGACTATGTCCGTCTTTGCCGATGGGGAGACTGATTCGTGTTTGTCTGGCTCCGGCATATTCGCACCCCTTCTTGAGTTGTGGACTGTGACGGTGACAGGTTCATAGAGCGGCATAACCTCATCTGGAATGTTAAAAGCGGAAGTTGCCATCACGCCACTTATGCTTACAGGGAATATCCAGTCCGGCAGCCTGTCCTGAAACGCCTCGGGATGGTATCTATAATCGATTATCTCCATGCCGGTATAAAATATCAGTGGAAATTCAGGGTCTTTTACCAGTATGGACTCATCGGGCAGGCCCTCTTTCTTTAGAAAAACAACTATATCGTTAAGGACATCGGAATGTGTTGATGATATATCGCGTATTAATGTACTCAGTGGTAGTTCAGTCTGGTGAACCCCCTTGATGAAATATGCCGGATAATATGACAGATAGTTTGTCAGACACAAAACCGCAGTCAGGGCGTATCCAACAATGGCCGGTCTTGCGTATTTACTTATAATATATCCCTGTAACAGGCAAAACACCGGCACAAGCACTATTATGTAGCGCATATAAACGCCTGGGCTTATAATGGCAGCCGGCAGTTGGCAGGCAATGGAGATAACCAAAAACAAGTTTGCATCGGCTGACTCCTTTGATGTGTCAGCGCTGTCCCTTAAGCCGCATGTCAGCCGGTAAATATAAACCCCTATGGGGATAAGGACTAAGACAACTGGAAACATGTGAAAATTTATCTCTTCCACATAATTGAGGAGTTTATAAACGGCATTTCCCCTTGCAAGTCTCTCAAACTGACCCCAGGGCTGCGCGTATATGAGCCACGGCAGGGCTGATATTAAAAACACGGAAATTGAAATCACCAAAGGGCGAATGATTGCCTTATTCCGCTTTTGCACAATTATCGCAAATATCGTCAGTGACAGAATGCTCCCTATGACGATAATATAGTTACAATAAAACTGTAGGACAAGCGAAGCCGCCGTGTAAACTATTCCGCTGCGCCGCCTTCCGGTTAGAATCAGAAATAGGCCAAAGATAAGCAAAATCTCTGCAAATATTACAATCGAATAATAGCGACACTGCCTCGCGTGCAGGACAAACGCCTGATTTGTGACAATGAACAGCGCAGTCAATATAGCGCTCAGGTGGCTTTTATAAATCCTGCCAGCCAAATAAGTGATAAAAGCAACCGACGCCAGCCCTATGAGCGCAAAAGGCAGCCTCCCCGCCGCGGTTGTCTTTCCAACGGCAGTGAATGCGACCGCAGCCACGTATAAGTCCAGCCATGGCCGCCACGTCCAGACCATATTTCTTGTATCCATGTCCGTCCCGTTCAGGGTAATCGTGTTCTTGCCGTCATAGCTCTTTGGCAGCCCATATTTCGTGATATTGACGGCCAGCAATGCGGTTTCAGCTTCGTCACCCCAGTAGAGCCGCTCCTGGAGATTGTACAAGAGTATAAAGGCGGCAAAAAGAAATATTGCCGTGTATGCAGCGGTCACAACTTTTCTGGTGTTTGTCATGTCGTCTTCAATCTAATATGTTTGTGTTGGTGGGGATAAGTAACCGAAGTTGTTTTATATCTTCAGTGTTTTATGTAATTTTTTCGATGAATGGTCTTAGTTTTTCATAAAACGTCTTTTCGTCTATCGTTTGTGACAGCGCCGGTTTCATTATGTACCCAGTAACGGCGGCCTTGACACATGCCAGTACGCTTTCCTTGTCCTGCTTTTCGGTTAATATTACAAACGGTGTTTCCTTTATCACAGGGTTTTCTCTTACCTTTTTTAGTATCTTAAGTCCATCTACATAGCCGCTGTCCCAGTCGCTTATTATCAGCTCATATGTAATATCAGACTCTATTTTTTTTATCCCTTCTACATCATAGTATGCCTTGTCTATCTCGATGTCAGGAAAGTTCGCTTTTAGATATGCCTCAAGGTCCTTTTGCAGCGACCTGTAAAATGAGATTATCAATATCATGCTGCGCCCCGCGTCATGCCACGCCCCTCCATTTGAAATTACTAATGAGAAATTACAAAAATCACGTTTGTATTGTCAAGAGAAATATTTCATTAATATTTCATTAACCGGTCCTCACCACATGGGCATAATTTATTAAAGCGATGTGTTATAATCTGAAGGTATCACCGTGTGGGTTCACATGGAATTATCACATCACAGGAATTCAGGTTAACGGGGATTGTTCACATATATTGTAAAAAAACTTGCCCTTTTGGTGTTGCTCCTACTTGGAATTACGTTCATTACGTTTTCTATTGTCAAACTATTACCCGGTGACCCAGCATCCGGGCTTATTGGGCAGCACGCAGACCCCGAAGACATCAAGCGTATCAACCACGCCCTCGGTGTTGATAAACCATTCATCGCCCAGTTCATGGGATACGTTACACTCCTTGCCCGCGGTGACCTCGGACGCTCATACTATACTAACCGCGACGTGCTAACCGAAATCATGCGTAAACTGCCCAATACAATATACCTTGCCGCTGCGGCCATGTCGATTGCCATTGTTGGCGGCCTCGCGCTTGGCTTTGCCGCCGGGCTTAGACAGGGCAGCGCTGCCGACAAGCTCTGTTCGGCGCTGTCACTAACCGGCCTTAGTCTGCCAGTGTTTTGGAGCGGCCTCGTGTTGATTATCGTTTTCAGCCTAAAGCTCCGTCTCCTACCACCTTCGGGGACGGGCGGCGCCAGATTCGTCATCCTTCCGGCTGTTGCACTGTCGCTGCCAGTGTTGGCAAGCATTGCCAGAATCACGCGCTCATCGGTGATTGAGACGCTCTCGATGCCCTTTGTCCGTGTGCTTCGAGCTAAGGGCATGAAAAACTGGCGTATAAATTATATTCATCTCCTGAAGAGCATTTTAATCCCCCTGGTCACCGTGATTGGCCTTGACTTTGCCAGTTTTCTAAACGGTGCAGTGCTGACAGAGACCGTGTTCGGGTGGGATGGGATTGGTCGCTTCACCGTTGATGGCATATTAAAACGCGATTACCCGGTGATTTTGGGGTGTATTATTACGGGGACTTTTATATTTATCGTTGTTAATGCGCTTGTGGATTTGTCATACCAGTTGGTTGACCCGCGGGTGAGGATTGTTAAAAGGTAAGATGTTTTCTAAAGCGCCCATAATTGTGTTGGTGTTCATTGCAGCGGCGGTGGTGTTTGCGCCCTTTCTTACGCACTACGACCCTGTCTCTATTAATCTCGATGAGATTAAGGCTGCACCATCGCTTAGTCACCCGTTTGGGACTGATTGCAAGGGCAGGGATGTGCTGGCGCGGGTTCTCTATGGCGGCAGGATATCGCTTGGCGTGTCGTTTGCTGCTGCGTTGGTATCGCTTTGCATAGGGTTTAGTGTGGGGTTGATTTCAGGTTATTACGGCGGATGGACTGATACGCTGTTTATGGCGGTTGTGGATTTGACGCTGGCGTTTCCCTCGTTGCTGCTTGCCATTGGCATATCAGTAGTGCTGCCTCCTACGAAGTTTACCGTGATGGCGGCAATTGCCCTTGTTGGTTGGGCGTCGTTTGCGAGGCTTATCAGGGGACAGGTGCTTAAGGTCAAAGAGATGGCTTATGTCGAGGCGGCGCGGTCTTTGGGGGCGGGTAATTTACGGGTTATAGCCGTTCATATCTTCCCGCAATGTCTGTCTCTGGGGCTGGTCATATTAGGAATAAAGTTCAGCGGTTATATTTTAACCGAGGCATCGTTGAGTTTTCTTGGACTTGGGCCGCAGCCACCAACGCCAAGCTGGGGCAATATGATAGGAGAGAATAGGGCGTATATACTTTCAGAGCCGTGGATGGTGCTGTTTCCCGGGTTGGCAATCGCAGTGACAGCGCTGTGTTTTAACTTATTCGGGGATTATCTGCAGGAGAAATTCTCAAGCCAACTTGACAGACAAATACGCTAATAAACAGGTGTTAGTCTTCCCTCATCTTCTCTTCTTCTTCCTGTTCGGTCTTGCAGTCGATACATAGCGTGGTTACAGGACGTGCCTCGAGGCGTTTAATGCTGATCTCTTCACCGCAGTTCTCACAAAACCCATACGTACCCTCTATGATACGCTCCACTGATAAATCTATCTTTTTGAGCAGCTTCTGCTCACGTCCTTTTAGTTTAAGCATAAAATTCATATCGATTTCCGCGCTGGCCTGGTCGCCGAGGTCGGGAAATGATATTGTGTCCGGCATGTTGTTCTTTACAGATTCAGCCCCGCTTAAGAGCTGCTGTCTCATGTAAACTAATCTATTTTTCACCCTGAGAATGGCCTCTTGCCTTTTGTCAGGCTTCTTACTAACTTTTGTCGATCTCTCAGCAGTTTTTTTGGTTGACATCTTTAATAAAACCTCTTTTTACAAGTGTTTATTTGGTAACTATCAATAATAACAAAATGAGAAGACTTTAGTCAAGACAAACCCGGAGGCTTAATCTTATTTTTTTTATCACCCAAAGACGTGCCGTCCATCTCGTGAGATATGCGCATATTACGTGGTAATTGTTGTAAAATACGGCTATCAACTATGTTAGGAGGCAGGATTTTATGTCAGTGAAAATTACAGCGCCGACACTAGTTCTGGTAATAGTTCTGGGGTTTGCAGTTGCGGCCCCGGCAGAGCCCTGGCGCGGCTGGAAGGGAAGCGGCGGCTGGGGAGTTGGCAGCCAATATCTGAAACTCTATGATGTAAAGTCCCTGGAGTCTGTTAACGGGACAGTTGACTCCATAGAGACCTTTTCTCCGATAAGGGGGATGTCTCTGGGTGTGCTGGTCAATCTGAAAACTGATGATGGCACAATCGCTGTACACCTTGGCCCTGTTTGGTATATCGAGAGGCAGGATGTGAAGTTCGACAAGGGCGATACTGTTGAACTCAAGGGCGCGAAGTTAACGTTCGACGGCAGCCTGGTCATCATCGCATCAGAGATTAAAAAGGGTGATGACACACTGAACCTCAGAGACGAAAGCGGCGCACCGCGCTGGGTGGGTTCGGACATTGCAGGACAGGCCCGTTGATGCAGTTGACACATATGCTGGTGCAGTAGAGTGAAACTCATGACACGCAGGAGATTTCTTCTGAACGCAGTGTATGGTGCAGGGACATTGTCAGTTGCCAGGGGATATTTCAATTCAACGAGGTTTGAGCTTCAGTTAACGAAGTACACAGTTGCCATTGCTGGGCTGCCCCCGCTGTTTCGTGGTTTAAAAATTGCCCTGTTGAGTGATTTACACGCATCGCTAATTACAAGCAAAAAACTTATTTCAGCAGCGGCAGCTATGGCGATGCATGAAAAACCCGACATCATAGCCCTTACCGGGGATTTCATCACGACTACGAATAAGGTTGATGGCTACCAGCAGGGAAGTTTCACTCCAGATACGAAATACGCCACTGAGTGTGTCGATGCCTTGTCCGGTATCAGCGCCCCGATGGGGATTTATGGGGTCTTGGGAAACCACGATTTTTGGAGCGGCACGCAACTGCTCAATTTTATGTATACATTATTCAAAGAGCGGTTAAACGTTGTATGGCTTCGCAATTCCCATATAAAACTTGAAAGAGGCGGTGAACACATTTATATTCTTGGAGTCGATGACTACTGGGAGAAAACCTGTTCGTTATATGACGCATGTAAAGGAGTGCCTGATACGGCTATAAAGATACTCCTAAGCCACAATCCGGATATTAATTATGAAATAAACATGTCTGACAAAATAAATATTAACCTGATACTCTCAGGCCATACGCACGGCGGTCAGGTGGTATTACCCATCGTAGGGGCGCCGTTCATCCCATCCCCCTATGGGCAAAAGTACAGAACCGGTCTCGTCAACGATGGCAGTAGAATGACCTGCATTACAAACGGCGTGGGAATCAGCATACTCCCGCTGCGTTACAACTGTCCGCCGGAGGTTGTTATTATCAGCATTGTGTGAACCCCACAGTTTTTTTATTGACATATTTTGATAGACACGTGTATCATACTTACATAGCAGAGATAGGCGGATGCTATAATTTTAAATCGTAATGACGCGTAGATGAACGCGCACAGAATTAGCTAAAATGAGGAGGGGCGATGTTACAAAACATGAAAACAGGTACAAGGTTAGGGCTGGCGTTTGGGATAGTGGTCGTCTTGCTTGTTGTGGTAGCGTTTGTTGGTATAAACAGTCTTGGTAGTCTGAATCATGAGTTGGACGATATAGTCAAAGATAAGTATCCAAAGGTGGCGATTCTCAACGACATACAGGGGGAGATCAACCAGATAGCCCGTTCTATGCGTAATGCGCTTATAATGGACAAAAAGGAGCAGATACAGAAAGAACTTGATAAGATACAGGAATCAAGGAAGAAGATTGGCACCAATTTAGAAAAACTTACGCCATTGGTTAAAAGCGATTCTGGCAGGGCATCATTAAAGGCGATAACCGACGCCAGAGCTGCATATGTTACCGGTCAGGAAGAGTTTCTGAAACTTGCAGCAGAAGGTAAACAGGCTGAGGCAAAGGAACTCCTTATAACTAAGGTAAGGGCAATGCAGCTCAGCTATTTCGAGGCTATTGATAAAATGATAAAACACCAGGAAGAGTCTCTGGAGAAAACAGCTAAACGTGCCGCCGAGGACTATGCAAGCGCCCGCACGTTAATCATAACTCTATCAGTCGTAGCCGTAGTTGCGGCGATAGTGATAGCTATGTGGATAACGATGAGTTTATTAAAACAGTTGGGCGGTGAGCCTCATTATATAGCAAGTATTGCACAGAGCGTTGCGGATGGTGATCTGACAATGAGATTTGACAGCGGTAAGAAGTCCGAGACCGGAATACTGCTGGCAATGAGGACAATGGTCGAGAAGTTAAAAGAAATTGTAGCCAGCGTTCGTTCAGCCGCCGATAACGTAGCGGCAGGCAGCGGTGAGCTTTCATCAGGCGCGCAACAGCTTTCGGAAGGCGCAACAGAACAGGCGGCCTCCGTTGAGGAGACATCGTCTTCGATGGAGCAGATGACCTCGAACATCAGGCAGACCACAGACAACTCCAGACAAACTGAGGCAATTGCAACAACGGCGGCAAAAGACGCCCTCGATGGCGGCAAAGCCGTCACAGAGGCTGTCACTGCTATGAAGGAAATTGCCAGCAAGATTTCTATTATAGAGGAAATCGCAAGGCAGACAAATCTCTTAGCACTGAACGCAGCAATCGAGGCGGCAAGGGCCGGTGAACACGGCAAGGGTTTTGCGGTTGTGGCATCGGAGGTGAGGAAACTAGCCGAACGCAGCCAAAAGGCAGCAGGAGAGATAAGCGAACTCTCAGCCTCAAGCGTGAATATTGCAGAGCAGGCCGGCACAATGCTCAATAAATTAGTCCCGGACATCAGAAAAACAGCGGACTTAGTGCAGGAGATAACCGCAGCCAGCAACGAGCAAAACACCGGCGCAGAACAAATCAACAAGGCCATTCAGCAGCTTGACCAGGTCATTCAGCAAAACGCCTCAGCCGCAGAGCAGATGGCATCGACATCTGAGGAGTTATCATCACAGTCCGAACAGTTGCAAGGCACAATCGCATACTTTAAGACCGGTGCTGAGGGATCATTTTCGTCAAAGCCAAAAAAGGCCCAGCGTAAACCAATGGCATTAGCGCACCAGTCTGCCCCTGCAAGAAAGGCACACTCAGCGGCACCGGCACCAGCCAGAGGCAAACTCATTGATTTAGATGACAGCAAAGACCATACCAGCGACAATGACTTTGAGAAGTATTAAGTTGTTTAAAAACTATACGGGAGGTGTGATATGGCAGTTGCCGGAATAACAGATACTACGCAGTACCTGACGTTTATCCTCAATGAGGAGACATTCGCCATAGACATATCGAAGGTCAGAGAGGTGCTTGAGTACTCGACGGTCACAAAGGTTCCTCAGATGCCGTCCTACATGGACGGGGTAATAAACATACGCGGCAGTGTTGTGCCGGTTGTAGATTTGAGCATGAAGTTTGGTATGCGAGAGTTTGAAAAGACAGTAAACACATGCGTCATAATCGTAGAGATTATGGTTGGTAAGTCACAGACAGTGCTTGGCGCTGTGGTGGACTCAGTCCAGGAGGTAATGGAGCTGGAGGCGGACAAGATAGAGCCCCCGCCAAGCATCGGCACATCTCTTGATACGAGCTTTATCAAGGGCATGGGCAAGCGCGACGAAAGGTTCATAATAATCCTCAACATAGACAATGTATTCTCATCACAGGATATGGCCTTTATGCGCGGTGGTGATATGTACGAAGAGGATGCGGTTGAACCGGAATTAGCCCGGAATTAACAATGACCAATTAGTTGAGACAAATGAGATGAGCGACAAGAACGTTATAGATGAGATTAAGTCTCAGATACTCCTTGACACAGGGACGAACGAGTTCGAGGTATTGGAGTTCTTCCTTGATGAACAAGGTGACAGTGGTAAGGTGGAGCATCGCTATTTTGGGATGAATGTTGCCAAGGTCAAGGAGGTCATAGAGGCCCCGAAGATGACGCAGAAGTCACATTCGCAGGACCCGTGTTTTATGGGAACCATACCGCTGCGTAATCATATAGTGCCGATAATCGACCTGAGCGTTTGGTTAAAGGTAAACCGCCACAGGAGTGATTACGAAAATGTAATTATTACAGAGTTCAGCCGCTCTGTGCAGGGATTTATCGTGTCGGGGGTTACAGAGATTCACCGGTTTATGTGGAAGGACGTAATACCTCCCAGCGATTTTATCAACAGCTTTGGTATGAATGTCGTCATTGGTACGCTGATAAAGGATGACCACTTTATTCAGATGCTTGACCTTGAGCAAATCATAGCGGTACTCAATCCAGAAACTGCAAAGCAGAACTGGCTCACGTCAGTCAAGGCGCAGAAAAATTATATGGCGCTGGTTGCTGAGGACTCATCAACTATTCGTATGATGCTGAAAAAGAGTCTGGAGCATTCTAACTTCAGAACGAACATACTCAACAACGGAGAGGACGCATTTACCTGTCTGAAGGAAATGTCTGACCTTGCGCTGAAAGAGGGCAAAAGCATTAAGGATTTCATAGATATAGTGATAGCAGATATAGAGATGCCGAAACTTGACGGCTTTACGCTGACTAAAAGGATAAAAGAGGATAAGGAACTTAGTAAACTCCCCGTCATCCTGTACTCGTCAATAATAACAGATGAGCTAATTCACAAGGGGAAATCAGTCGGGGCGGACAAACAGGTGTGTAAGCCGGATATGGACAAGATGGCAGGATATGCTATAGAGCTTATCGAAAAAACGCAATGAACTTTCACGACGATGCCGATGTCTTAGCGGCTTACGTCGTGGAGACGTTAGAGCGGTTAAGCAACATCGAGGTAACCATATTACGCCTCAAGGAAAGACCTGATGCGTATGACGAGCAGATACGCGTCATATTCAGAGATGCGCATTCAGTTAAATCGGGCGCAAATCTACTTAAACTAAAAAACATCGAAAAACTCGCGCACAATCTTGAAAATATCCTGCATATATTCCGCGAAAAGAGAATCATCCCCAATGACAACACAATAAGTACACTGCTTGAGGCGATAGATAAAATCAGGGAACTCACTGATAACATAAAAAGAAGCGAGCAAAAAAATATAACGCTGTTGATCTCGAAATTACAAGCCTTATGCCAATTCCTCGATAAGTGAGATGCAAATTACACGGCTATCTCAAGAGATATTTTGTCATAATTTACCTCAATGGTCGTCGCTGTCTTTTTTCTTTCAACCAAACCTATTTCCTCAAGATATTTTATGTCTTCGACCACATTTTTAATATCACGTCCGGCAATCTCCGCTAACTGATTAATAGATGTCGGCTTAGTTGCTTTGATTGTGTGCAGGAGTGCAAGGCGCTTTGGAGTCAGAGCCTTTCTGAATGCCTTCAAGCTGGTAAAATAGATGCCTTTCTCAGGCGTTACATCTTGTCCCCCTTCGAGCCTTTTCATAACATCGATTGAGTCCTTAAGTGTGTCTTCGATGTTTTTTATCCCCAGTCTGAGCATTTTAATCTTCATTTTGTCCCTCATCTATATGCTTCACTTCTGTGTCTAATTCCAATTCTAATTCAAATATGACATAATATACTCATCTATAAGGAGGTGAGTATATGGCAAGACCTGCAA
>JAMOAZ010000067.1:0-12182 GCA_039908505.1 Nitrospirota bacterium | reverse complement strand
AACACAAAGGAAAGAGTGCGCTCCATCGTGGCTTGGCCCTGGATTATTAGTTCATCATTGATTTAGAATTGGAATAAGATATCAAATATAATTCGTGGTCAAGCATTAATTAATTGGTGTGTGGGCTGAAGTTTCCCTGCTTTAATATCATATCAAGGTTTGATTGTGCCTTTGGGTATTTTGGATTAAGCGACAGTGCCTTTTGAAATAACGTGGCTGCAGTCTCACGGCTGCCTAAGCTCATCATGGCCTCACCGAGACCGTTATATGCCTCTGGAATGTCAGGCTTAACGGCAATGGCCTTACTAAAACTCTCCGCTGCCTTGTCAAACTGGCGTATCCTCATGAAAACGACACCCTTGTTGATATAGGCATCCACACGGCTTGGCTCTATCTCTATGGACTTGTCAAAGGCGTTGAGTGACTGGTCGTATTTTCCCTCCTCAGCAAGGACAGTGCCAAGGTTATAGTACAAGAGGGCGCTTGTCTTAATTGTCTCTGCCGCGTGGGTTAATAAAATTGTCGAGTTCTGCCAATATCTGACCTGCTTAATCGAAAGTCCAATACACGCGAAGATAATCGCTGCCGCTGCCACTTTTGGGATTATTTTTACGGGCACGCGCTCAATAACCTCTGCATAGGCTGCGGCAATAAAAAGGCCGATAAAAGGGATGTACGTATACCTGTCGGCCATCCCCTGCGCCCCCACCTGTACTATGCCAATTACTGGCACCATTGTACCCAGAAACCAAAACCAGCCGGTAAAGATATGTGGCAGCTTTTTTACGCTCATCACTGCATATATCGATATGCCAGACAATATAACAACTGCCCCAATCCACTGCCACGCTTCAATTACCTCCATGCGGGGGTAAAAGACTGACAACTCAGTAGGAACAAGCGCGTTTTTCAGATATTTTATATACGAGACCACCACATTGCCAAGCCGAAGGGAAAGCGGAAGTTCGGTCAACGAAATTACGGCATTGTAGTTTTTCTGCGCGAAATAAGTGATAACGCTAAATACGCCGGAAATTATAAACAAGGGGAGTTTTTCTATGATTAGTTTGGACAATGCCGTCTGCCTGAGCCGGTCTAACGGCCAGCAGTCTATCAATATGAGTACAAATGGCAGTGTGACAAGCATTGGTTTTGACATCAGGCCAAGCACGAAAAAAATAATCACATACATGTATGTTTTCACTGAGGGGTACTCTGTGTATTTTATGTAGGCAAACATTGTAATAAACCAATAGAGCGCGCTTAAGAGGTCTTTGCGCTCAGACACCCAGGCAACAGATTCAACATGGGCGGGATGAATGGCAAACAGCGCAGCAACAAACGCACTACGCCAAATTGCCCCTGCCATTTTCTTAAAAAGAAGAAACAACAGTACTGAGTTGATTATGTGAAGTATAAGGTTGGTCATGTGATGTCCACCCGGGTGCGTCCCATAAATCTCTGCATCAACCATGTGAGAAAGCCACATCAGGGGTACCCAGTTGCCCTCAAGGGTTGTCGTAAATGCCCACTTCAGACCCTCTGCCGTGAGACCGGCCCGCACATAGAGATTGTTGGATATGTGTATGGCGTCGTCAAATGAAACAAAGTCGAAATCCTTAACGGGTAAAAAGACTATCAGGGCAGCCGCAACAAGTAACAGCACTACGGCGTCGGTAGAGTCAATCTTATTAATCTGAGGTCTTGACATTTTTAAGCAAATCTCTTAAACTAATAGTATAAGCCTGCTGCTCCGTAGGTGACGCACTACCTGTAAAGGTATCGTCCCTGCGCAAAGCTCGACCTGCAGTGGGCTTTTCTAATTCTGTAAGGCTATGGTCGTAGTATTTCTTCCCATAAATACTTTCTCTGACTGTTAGTTTTGCTCTATAAAGGTTGCCGTCTACTTCCAATGGTGCGTAAAATATGTGGATATTTTTAATGTCTGGGTTCCTATTTCTATCAGGACGTGTTTCAGTCAAGACAGCATTTTCTATTAATTCAGGAATTGCCCTAATAGCTTCAAAATGTGGGGTCAATCGTTCACCGCTTATGGCTTTTCTGACACCTATGCTTGTTATATCAATTTTCCAACCTGTAGCTTTGTTAATTGGAGACTTTCCCTGTATATTATTTTCAGCCCACTTCTTTGCCTCTATTCTTGCTACCCAAAACTTATTGCTAAATATATAAGCATCAAGTTTAGTTACTTTTATGACCGGTGAGGTATCGCTCATCTATCGAGTTTTTGACATCAAAAAATGTGAGGCGGGGATGCGTATGCCCAGCTCCTCCGCCTCTGCTCCATTTATGCGGCATTGCCGCCGCTTGTCGTCCTGTTTATTAATGTTTCGCTGGTTTTTTAGCAGGTTTGCCGTCTGCCCTTTTGTGCAGCCAGTTGGTAATTGCCGGGGCAAGTTCTTTTTGTGATTTGCCGCCTACAAATACCCCGATGTGCCCGCCCTTAAACTCATAGAGTTCCTTGTCAGTGCTTCCAACGAGGTCGTTTAATGGCTTTGTTGCATCGGGCGGTACGATGTGGTCGCCTGAGGCAAAGATGTTCAGAAGGGGCATGGTAAGGTTTTTGAGATTTACCGATTTATCTCCAATCATGAGCGTACCCTTAACAAGTTTATTACCCTGGTACATGTCCTTAATAAACTGCCTTAAGGTCTCACCGGCCTGGTCTGGGCTGTCAAATATCCACTTCTCCATTCTGAGGAAGTTCAGGAGTTTTTCCTTGTCCTCTACCACATCAAGCATTCCGATGTACTTGCCGACATTAAGGGTTATAGGCATAAGCATGAGGAAGCCTGAGTTAAGAAAATCACCAGGCACTATGCCGTATGCGTCAACTAAGGCGTCTGCATTCATATTTCTTGACCAGTTAAACAGCAGCCCTTTCTTGACTGAGAAATCTATCGGGGTGACCAGAGTTATCAGGTTTTTGATCTTCTCAGGGTAGATGGATGAGTATATGGTGCTGAAAGTTCCACCCTGGCAGATGCCCATCAGGTTTACTTTGTCTATGTTGGCTGATTCCCTTATAAAGTCAACGGCATCATTCAGATATACGTTGATGTAATCATCCATGGTCAGGTATCTGTCGGCGCGGGTAGGGTAACCCCAGTCGATTATGTAGAGGTCAATGCCGTGGTCAAGCAGATTCTTTACGATGCTTCTGTCAGGCTGCAAGTCAAGCATGTATTCTTTATTGACCAATGCGTACACAATCAGCACTGGAACGCTGCATGTGACCTTGTCACTTTTATAGTGGTAGAGCTTCATCTTATCCTGCTGAAAGATAAGTTCCTTCTGAGAAGAGCCTACATCGATGTCTTCAATCTGCAGTATAGTCTCAGTGCCTTTGATTACTTTGGTGCTGGTGTCACCTAATTCTTTGACCAGGCTTTTAGTATCAAATGCTACAAAAGGCGTTTTCATTGAGCAACCTCCTTATCATTTTTTACGTTTAGTTTTTTCTCGAGTACGCGGACTTTTTTCTTCAACTCATAGAGTGTCTTATACATATCGTCTATTTCAGAACGTACCGGGATAGGGAAGTCCGAAAGATAAAGCTCCATCAGTTTATGGAAATGTTTTCTGAACTCAAGGGCTGACTCAAGGAGCGCTCCCTGTATGGAGGAGAATTCCTCTGTATTAAACAGCTCGAAGTACTCGGCTTCGTTGATTTCAGTCCACATCTTGTAGAAATCGTTGTAGCTTTTAATCTCTTCTCCGGCCTTAATTTTATTAGCAATCGCTTCGACTACCTTCTTGGATGCCTTTTCTCCGGCTACATATATTTTGTGCTGGAATTCTGCGTTTTTAGCGATGTATACGGTATATAGATCAAGCGTTCTCAGCAGCAGCTCCAGTTTCTCTCTGTCTTTGCCGACCTGAGGTGATTTAAATGCCTTTCCGAAAGTCTTTTCAAAGGCACTGTAGAAATTGTGGAAGACATTTATACCGGCATTGGGGTCAGTTGCCGATGATACATCGAAAAATGTGCCCATGCTTTTTTGTACGGCATCAAGCCAGGGGCTGGCAAAGTTCTGAGCGGATGCCCCCCATGTCTCAATCACCTTTGAGGACTGACCAAGCATTTCATTCGCAGATTCTGGATTAGTAAAGCCAAAGAGTTTATCCATGAGCCCCTTCAATTTGATGGGGTCAGCCAACTCTTTTATGTTTTCAGGGTTGAAGGCATTGTCCTGAACGGCCTTAATAACCGGCTGCCAGAACTCATAGACCTTCATGTATGAATCGAATCCCTGAAACACCTTCGATACGGTGTCCTTGCCTAAACCGGATGGGTACTTTTTCATCATTTCTTCAATAGAACCACCTACGGTTTTAGTCCATACGTTGTATAACCCCATTATGTCGCCACCTGAGCTATCTTTTTGCATCCCCATCGACTGAAAATTCTTCGTTATGCCGGTTGCTGTTTGGACCCAGTTGTTTATAAATTCTTTCTGTACCTTCAACAGCGACTCGAAGAAAGATGCTGTTCCTTCCATCGGTAAATCCTCCTCATAAGTTTTAGATTTTATGTAAATTCTCAGGCCGCAAGCCGCCCTAGTGCAACTATTTTTTTATATCATTAAAAAGATCAAAAAAAGTCTTTGCCATATCCTTACTCATCTCAAGCTGCTTGGCAAGTCCCTCCTGCCAGGCCTCCTGAATGCCTCTGCTGCCTTCCTCAAACATCTTGAGGTTCATTTTCTGCAGTACCTCTTTTAGAAATGCGTTTTCTTTTTTTAATGCCTCATTTTCTTCCATGACCTCATCGTACTTCTTCCTGGGGACAAAACCAAACCCGGAATAAAACTCAGCCATTTTTTCAAAGACATCCGGCCCCATGCCGAATAAATCCTTTTTGGCAGGTGCCGTGTTAAAGAACTTTGCCGCTGCCTGCGCACCTTCTTGCTGCATTCTTGTAAAATAGTCCATAAACATATTCTTAACAAGAGGGTTGCTGTATAAGGCTGCTAAATCGCTCAGAAATTTTTCGTTCACGGCGTCCTCCTAATTTATGCATTGAACTGACTGATCGGGAAAAAACTGTTCCGCTGAAGAACTTTACAACTATTTTATATAATAAGTCAAGTGCATTGCGGTCGCTTGTGTATTGATAAAACTGTAGTGTATACTAAGGGCAGGTTGAGTTGTACATGAGATTCTCTGCAAAGCACGCATATGGATATCTTAAAGAGGGTAATAAAATACAGACAGCTGTTTATTGTGCTGGTGTGGAGGGAATTTGCAGTTAGATACCGCTATACGATAATCGGTATCATGTGGGCTGGGTTGCAGCCACTGTCGATGATGCTCCTGTTTACGTTTATTTTTACTTATATTATGAAAATACATGTCTCCGCTTACCCGTCCTTTATTTTCTACTTTGCAGGGCTGATACCGTGGACTTTCTTTGCCCATTCCATCAACTCCTCCATCCCTTCGCTGACAAACCACTATCAACTTATTACGAAGATATATTTCCCTCGTGAGCTGCTCCCGCTGTCAAGCATTGCCACTGCATTGCTGGATTTTATTATCTGTGCCGTGATTCTCCTTGTATTTATTGTGATTTATCAAATCCCTTTGACATGGAACGCCCTGTGGCTCTTCCCCCTGATAGTATTGCTTGTTGTATTTACCACGTCGGTGTCGCTGTTTCTGGCCGGTCTGAATGTTTATTACAGGGATGTCAGGCTTGCGTCAAATTTTCTCATTCAACTGTGGTTTTTTATGTCTCCGGTCATGTACTCAGTTGATTCGCTGGGTACGAAGATGAAGCTGATGTTATTTCTCAATCCCCTTACCTTTATCATTGAAAACATGCGAAGGGTGCTGCTTGAGGGCAGGGGGATAGTGTTTTGGCAGATGGCGTTTGTGTGCGTGGTCATAGGTGTGTTCTACGTTGTGCTGACTAAGTTTTTTATAAAAATAGAAAGGGCCTTTGCCGATGTCATCTGATGAGTATACCATCAAACTTGATGGAGTGTGGAAGAAATATTCAACTACAGATTTTTTTCACAAGTCAATTCGTGAGGAGATTGTTGGTCTGTTCAACCGGAAAAAGGATGACACTCTAAGCAAAGATGAGTTCTGGGCGCTGAGAGACATTAATCTGGAGTTTAAGCGGGGGGATGTTGTTGGATTATATGGCACAAACGGTGCCGGTAAGACCACGATTCTTAAGATAATCTCCTCGATTACATATCCAACCATAGGCAGTGTAACGGTAAACGGTACAGTTGCACCTCTTATAGAGGTCGGAGCAGGCTTCCACCCCGACCTGACAGGCCGTGAAAATATCTACGTCAACGGCACAATAATCGGTATGCAGATAAAGGAGATAAAAGAGAAGATGGATAACATCATCGCATTTTCAGAGCTGGCTGCGTTTATAGACATGCCCGTAAAGAAATACTCATCGGGCATGTACCTGCGGCTCGGATTTGCAATAGCAGTAAACAGTTCCGCCGGTATTTTGCTTTTTGATGAAATAATGTCAGTAAGTGACGGGGCATTTCAGCAAAAGTGTATTGATAAGATAAAGGAATTAAAGCGTGAGAACCGGACAATCGTCATGGTGTCACATAATCTGAGTCTGCTGCATGAGACGGCAGACTCGATTTATCTTATTAAAGATAGCACTGCTGTGCCAATGTCTGCTGGATAGTGGGGCAGTTTGACTATAGAATTTGAGGTATGATAGAATAGATAAAAGAATTGATGAGGAGAGAGTATGGAAAAGAAAGTTTTTATTTTTTGGGATAACTCAAATATTTTTGTAAGCGGCAAGATGGTGGCATCTGAAAAGGAAGGTGGAGATGCGTATTATCAATTAAGATTGCAGTTTAATAATCTTTTGGAACTTGCAAGCGCTGGACGCGATATAGAATGTGCAGTAGCTGTTGGTTCCGTCCCTCCAGAGTTGCGTCACGTTTGGAACAAAATGGAGCGATTGGGAATAAAGGTTGAGCTATATGAAAGAGGCTTAGATTCAAATAAGGAGCAAGCTGCCGATCAAGCCCTCCAAGTCCATATGCTTAGGAAGACTATTGACTATAATGGGACCCCTGGAATCGTTGTAATGTTAACAGGGGATGGCCATGGATTCGATGATGGAGTAGGGTTTCGTGCTGATTTAGAAAGGATGCATAAGAAAGGCTGGGGAATTGAAGTTATCGCATGGGAAAGAACTTGTAATTCGAAATTAAAAAAATGGGCCTCAGAGGTTGGTACTTTTATTCGTCTTGAGGATTACTATGAAAGCGTAACGTTCCGTGACGATTATAATGGGGCTATCCGCAGGTATAAACCATTAAATCTGGATAACAGGATTAAATCAACTTAATTTGTTCTTCTATCACCACCTGTCAATTGCATTTGATAAATAAGCCCTAAATCAAGTAAAATTAGTTATGGGTTTATGGGAGCTTATTAAAACATCCGGCTGGTACTGCAATGCGCCTTGCGATTGATGCGACAATATTAGAAGACGCGCGTCCTTCCGGCATTGGGACGGCAGCTATAAATATTGTCAACGAGCTGGCCTCTATACACGATGACCTTATAGTGTGGACTGTCGATGACTCCATGTTAAGGGTTGACAGAGGACGGCTGCATAAGGTATTCATAAACTCGCGGCGGTTACTTGGCAGTAATATATATATGGCACGAGCCGCGTGGACGCAGTTTGTCCTCCCAGCACTCATAAAAAAGGCAAAGGCCGATGTGTTTTATACCCCCATACCGGAGGGAATTTTCTATCCACCCCTGCCGAATCCTATGCCGCAGTCCGTGCCCCAAATAGTTACGGTCTATGATATTCAGCCTATCCTCTATAAGGACAATGTCCCGCTGATGCGGTATCTGAGTTTTAAGTACAGGCTACCACTTGTGTTTCGCAGCGCTAAAAAGCTCATCGCAATGTCTGAAAATGCGAAAAAAGATATAATCAAACACTATGGAATTGCTGCCGGGAAAATTGAAGTAGTCCACTGTGCTATCGACAACGGGCATTTCAAGCCCCCAGCCCCTCACAACAAGGCAGCAGTGCTTGATAAGTATGCCCTTATCGATGGCAGATATTTTCTATATGTCGGCAGTGTGCTGCCATCAAAAAACATTGAAACCATGATAGACGCCTTCAGTTCTGTCAGCAAGGACTATGCGCTTGTCATTGCTGGTAGAAGACCAGACCAGGCATATGAGCGGCGCTGTAATGCTATGATAAGAGACCGCTTAATCAGCAATGTAAGATTCCTTGATTATGTGCCATATGATGAGCTGCCAGCGCTCTATAACGGCGCATGTGCCAATGTGCTGGTGTCGCTGATAGAGGGGTTTGGACTTCCGCCGCTTGAGGCGATGGCCTCGGCAACGGCAGTGATAGTGTCCAATAGGGGGAGTCTGCCAGAGATTGTCGGTGATGCAGCGATTGTCGTTGACGCCATGAACATAGGGGAGATTGCACAGGCGATGAGGCGTCTTGCCAGTGATGAGGCCCTGCGCTCAGGGCTGATAAAAAAAGGGTTGGAGCATGTAAAGAAATTTTCATGGAGGCATACGGCAGAACGAATACTTGCGATATGTAAAGAGTCACTTTAATTATATATATAAAATTATTCATTAATAATCAGTATAGCGAGGTATATAAGATGAGAGTTATAGTCACCGGTGGCTGTGGTTTCCTAGGCTCACATGTCTGTGAGTACTATGTCAAAATGGGCGCTGATGTCATTTCATATGACAATATGACAAAGCACGAACTCCTGAGGACGGGGTTTGCCACTGATGAGGCTCGTACATACAATCTCAAATATCTTAAGAAATTAGGTGTGAAAATCGTTACGGGCGATGTGCGAAATTTTGATGAACTGATTGACAATGCTGCATGGTGCGACTATATCATTCACACAGCGGCACAGCCCGCTATGACAATAGGCTGGGAAGACCCGCGCCTGGATGTAACGACAAACGTGCTTGGCACATTCAATATGCTGGAGGCGGCCAGGAAATTAAAAATCCCGGCCGTAAGCTGCGCCACTGTCCACGTATATGGAAATAAGATAAATGAGACACTCAGAGAAGGACCGTTGAAATATGAAAGAACCCCCGACACTATCGGCGAGACGCACCCCACGCTGGAGGGCACGCTTACGCCCCTTCATGCCTCAAAAGCAGCGGCAGATATATATGTGCGTACCTACATAGATACATACAAGACCGAGGTTGCCAGTTTTCGTCTGACTGGTATATACGGCACAAGGCAGTTCGGAGGCGAGGACCACGGCTGGGTGGCAAACTTCGCCATTCGCAGCATCCTCCGGCGTCCTATAACGATATTCGGCACGGGCAAACAGGTCAGGGATATAGTCTATGCCGCTGATGTGTGCGAGGCCTTTAACGCATTTTATAAGACCAGAAGGCCGGGCATCTATAACATCGGAGGGGGCAGAAAGACCGCCATATCTCTTTTGAAATGCATAGAAATCCTATCAAAAATAAATGGAACGTCACCAGAGGTACGCTTTGCCCCGGACAGGCACGGCGACCTCAGATACTTTATATGTGATATAGAAAAGGCGCAAAGACAGCTTGGCTGGTCACCAACAGTGATGCCGGAAGAGGGCATATGGATGCTTGTTGAGTGGATAAAAGACACTGGCCTGTTCTTTATCGATAAGGCGGTCAAGTGAAGGCATTAGTCTTGGCAGGTGGACGTGGCAACAGGATAAACGAGCTATCGTCTGCACGCAACAAGTGCATGATCAGCATAGGCGGCAGACCTGTCCTTGACTATGCCCTTGAGCGCACCGTTAATGCAAAAGTCAGTGAAATAGTCCTCGTTGTTGGTTATAAGGCTGAGGAGATAATAAACAGCGTCGGAAATAAATACAGGGATACGCCTGTTAAGTACGTCATTCAATGGGAGCAAAAGGGTCTGGTTCACGCAATGGAATGTGCTAGGGACACGATAGCCGGTTCAGATTTTATTTTATTTCTGGGCGATGAGCTTATGGTAAATCCAAGGCACCGCCAGATGATAGAGGAGTTTAACCAGGCCGGTGTATTTGCCCTCTGTGGTGTCCTGTGGGTTGAAGATACAGAGTTGATAAAACGCACATATACGATGATAAAAGACGAAAGCGGGCGCATATACCGCCTTGTTGAGAAACCCAGAAATCCATTAAATAATTTCATGGGCACAGGCAGCTGTGTATTCAAAAACGAGATATTCGACTACGCCGCAGTAACGCCGATTCACCACCAGAGAAAGGAAAAGGAACTTCCAGATTTGATTCAGTGTGCTATTGATGACGGTAAGACGGTGAAGTCTTTTGTAGTTTGTGACAAGTATGCTAATATAAACTCATTTATAGATTTGAGTGAGGCGGAGGGGTTTCTTACATGAGGGTCTTAATTGTACAGCCGTCGATGAACATATATGGCGGGTCGGAGCTGGTTATAGTCAAACTGGCCGAATACCTTGCTAATAATGGGATTGAACATGCCCTGCTTACGACGAACATCCTGCCAGAGATTGAAAAAGACCTCTCCTGCACCCCGATATTTAAATCGCCCTATAAGCACTCAAAAAACTGGGAGTTTGATGTATTAAAAGACATGTGGCTGCTGAATAATGGCGTAAGGCAGCGCGCTAAAAAATATGACATAATAAATATACATAACTTTCCTGCTGAATTCTCTATTTTTCCTATATCGAAGCCTGTTGTCTGGGTATGTCACGAATCACCCGATGTATATCTCAGTAAGTTGTCAAGGGAACATGCAAGACCGACCGTGTTAGCTCAAAAGGTTTTTTATGCCGCTGACAGGCAAATCGTCAAGCGATACGTCAAGCGGGCTGTAGTCCCAGATAAATATAACGCTGGGAGATTTCAGGGTACCTACTCGATGACCCCTCATGTTATTCCTTATGGTATAGACTATGATTTTTTTGCGGCAGCGCCGGATGATTTTTATGTCAAACGAAACGGCGACTTTATTGTCCTCCATGTAGGGAATTTGTCAGAGTTTAAGAATCAAAAAGAGAGCATCAGGTGTGTTAAGCTGTTGAAGAAAGACATTCCAGGCATAAGACTGGTTATTGCAGGGTTTGGCGATGGTGCCTACATAAACGAATTAAAGAGTATTGTGCAGGAGGAAGGTCTGCTGGAGCATGTCCTTATAACCGGTCACGTAAACAGGGACAGGTTAAAGGTGTTCTATCACCGCGCAGATGTGCTTCTTCACCCGATAAGGCAGCAGGGCGGATGGATGACCCCGTTTGAGGCCCTGGCAGCCGGTACCCCGGTCATTGTATCGAAGGACATGACAGCCTCAGATATAATAGCAAACGAGGGGATTGGAGTTGTCACTGACGATTACACCGCAGCGCTCTCAGAGGTATATCAGAATCTCAGAAAACACAGAGAGGTTGCCACATCAGGAAGACTTTTCGTAAGAAATCACCTGCGCTGGGACAATTTCAGCGCCGGTATGGTAAAGGTATTTCAGGGGGCCTTACATACACCATAGTAGAACCAACTTGAAGAATGAGGGCTCTGCCCTCAAACTCCCGGCAGGGAACTTGTCCCCTGCACCCCATCTACGGGGCTTCGCCCCTTAATAACATCAACCGGCTGACCGCCGTGATTTATCTAACGCCTCAGGTGCCGCCGCAGCCGATTGTCACCTTTTTACCCTCGACGATAACCGGAACTTCCCTGACCCCGTTTGAGTGCCTGAGCATAGCCGCCATATGCTGCGCGTCTTTTAGTACATCGATATATACGGCTCTGTTACCGTAGACCGACCTGGCCCGCTCAGTGTAAGGTCAGCCAGCCTTGCCGTAGATGATTACCTGTTGTTCAGACATGATTAGTATTATATCAATCAGCATGATATTTTGCAAGTGGAGTCTGGTCAACTGTCAGGGTAAACGCATTTGAAAATTATGCAGAAATTGCCTAAAAAAAGCAATGGGCAGGGAGGCGGTCTTAGCCTTCTGCCCATTATACTTCATTTCAAATCATCGTTTGCTATTCATCGTTTACTATCCTCCTGAAAAACATCCCAGGAGGCTGTACCGCTTTACTGTAAACTCGTCATCGTGTTTACAATGCACGCATACACACTAGCCTGTGCCTGGCAGTTAATAA
>JAMOAZ010000066.1:0-12264 GCA_039908505.1 Nitrospirota bacterium | reverse complement strand
TACTAGTAAAAAAATCTAGCCTGATAATTATAATTATCAGATCTTCTGTGTGAACATACTTTTGACAATCACTATAGTTGGGTTTTACGACAGGATTTCTGCTATGAATATAGCAGTTCATTTTTAATGATAACACATTATACATTATTTGCCAACAATTATTTTTGCAGTATATAAATATTTATTTTAATTGTTTTATTGTGCGGAGGTCTTTTCTCTGACACGCTCTGGTCATTCATGCCTGTGTACTTAAAAATATTTGAATCTGCTGGCTCTTGAGCATTACACTCAACTGTTAAACATAGAAATGCTTAATGCGTTTGCCCTGATTAAAGACCGGAATTACAAAGGCCGGAATTACACTTGTCTAAACGCTGCTGAAACTGTTATGATGACCACTTGTGAACCTTTCTCAATTTAGAAAACCGAGTAGGTATATTGGTCGTGAAGTCAACATGGTCTGGAAGTCTGGCTCACTTGTTAAGGCCGTTTTGTGTTTCCCGGACGTATATGACATCGGTATGTCCCATCTTGGGCTTAAGATATTGTATAAGATTATCAATGACATGCCGGAGTGTGCCGCAGAGAGGGCATTCTCACCATGGATTGATATGGAAGAATATTTGAAGAAGGAAGGGCTGCCCCTTTGCTCTGTTGAAAGCAGTACGCCGCTTCATAAATTTGATGTTGTGGGGTTTAGTCTTCAGTATGAGCTTTCTTATCCAACGGTATTAAACATGCTCCACCTTGGTGGGATTCCCATAAGGGCAGAGGAGCGTGCAGACAGCGATGCGATTGTGATTGCTGGCGGCCCGTGTACATTAAATCCATTTCCTGTACTCCCGTTTTTTGACGCGTTTGTCATCGGTGACGCCGAAGATGTGATTAAAGAAATAATGACCACGCTCCAAATCCATAAGCGTGAGGGTGACGCCAGGCGTGAGACCATATTAATGGCGCTTGCCGCCATTGACGGTGTATTTGTCCCCGCATATTCTACAGGAATAGTAAGACGCCGCTATCTCGCAGATTTAAACGCCGCCCCATACCCCTGTGCCCCGGTTGTGCCATACATGGAAGTAGTTCATGACAGAATAAACATCGAAATATCGCGCGGCTGCTCGTGCGGGTGCCGGTTCTGTCAGGCTGGGATTATTTACAGACCGACGAGGGAGCGAGAGCCTTCTACGATTATGGGGATTGCTGAGGCCGCAGTTAAAGGTACAGGCTACAGTGAGATTTCATTTACGTCTCTTAACGCAGGCGACTACACGAGGCTTCCAGAGCTTCTGAGGCAGTGTAATAAAAAATTCGACGGCAAAAACGTGTCATTTTCTCTGCCTTCAATGAGGATAAATTCCATAACCGAGGCAGTCCTGAAGGAGATAAAAACTGTAAAAAAATCTGGCTTTACCATTGCCCCTGAGGCCGCCTCCGCACGCCTTAGAAGTGTCATCAATAAGGATTTCAATGAGGACGACTATGAACGCACACTCCATACTATTTTCAGCCAAGGATGGCTCAATTTAAAGTTATATTTTATGATAGGTCTGCCTTCTGAGTCACAAGAAGACATTGAGGCCATCCCGGCAATGGCGCTGAAGTCTCTGAAGATGGCAAAGAGATTCACCACGAGGCACGTTAATATCAACATCGGGGTCTCCACTTTCGTACCCAAGGCTCATACCCCCTTTCAATGGTGCGGACAGATACCGCTTAGTGAAATCATCGAAAAGAAACGATTCCTCATCAAGGCCATATCCAAAAAGGGGTTAAACTTCAAGGGACACAATGAGCAGATGAGCGTGCTGGAGGGATTTATTGCCAGGGCGGGAAGCCCTGCATCCAGCATCATTGAGGCTGCGTGGAGGGCCGGTGCACGTCTTGATGCGTGGGGCGATGTGTTTAAATATGAACACTGGCAGGAGGCGATGGAAAAAACCGGTATCGATATTGCCTCTGAAGCAGTGGCATCGTATGACCTGACCCACGAGTTTGAATGGAACAGAATCGACACTGGCGTTACGGTTGACTATCTGAAAAAGGAATATAAGAGGGCGCTCTCGCCTGAGATAACCCATGACTGCCGCGTAAGCTGCACCGCCTGCGGCCTGAAGTGCAAAAGTGCAGAGTTCTTGTGCAAAACCGAAGGTGTCTCAGGCGCTAGTAAGGTGGCACAATATACGCAAAGCGTTTTTAGTCCGGTAAAGGTACGCGTGGTGTTTTCAAAGGCGGGGCATCTGCGCTATCTTTCTCATCTTGAGATGATGTCTGCGGTGCTGAAAGGGCTGCGCCGGGCACAGGTACCGCTTGTGTACTCGAAGGGGTTTCATCCGATGCCGTCGGTATCGTTTTCACCGGCGCTGGGTGTAGGGGTTGAGGGATTGCGGGAGTGTTTTGATATGGAGGTTACACCGCCATTTGATATAATGAAATTCAAAGAGGTCATTGCGCGTGAGATACCATTCGATGTGACTGACATGTTTTTTATTGCTAAGGACACACCGGCCCTGGGGAGGTTTGTCACGGCCTATGAGTATGAATTTGGGCTGCCTAAGTCTGAGACGATTTCGGGGCTGAAGGCAAAATTAAATTCAACTGAACTGCAATGGTTGACACCAATCTTAGTGAAATTTGATATAATCAATGGGAGACTTGTGATATTTGTGAAAGATACTAATGAAAAAAAGGTAAAGATTTCGGAGATAGCAGAGGCCCTGTCAGGGTTAAACGTGGTGGATGGAGAGATTAAAAGGCTGGCGCTCTATGGATGGGTAAGCGGCGCTAATGGCGGCGGGAGCTGGCAGATGCCATGTGAGGCAAAGGCGGTGGGAATTGGCTAACGAGATAATAATAAATACGACGCTGGATGAGGTACGCGTAGGGGTGCTTGAGGGCGGGCAGCTTGTTGAGTTCTACGTGGAAAGAAAGAAAGAGGCAAGCCTTGTAGGGAACATATTTAAAGGGAAGGTAGTAAAAATACTGCCAGGGATGCAGTCGGCCTTTGTAGATATTGGGCTTGAGAAGGCAGCGTTTCTCTATGTGGCCGATATAAAGACAGAGGTAGAGGATTTTTCTGAGTTCATGGAAGATACCGATGTGCCTCTTGAGCTGCCAGGCAGACGCGCCAGAAGTGATCTAACAATAAGCGAACTAATTCAGGAAGGGCAGGAGGTACTCGTCCAGGTCTCCAAAGACCCAATCGGGACAAAGGGCGCCAGGGGTACATCCTATATAACCATACCCGGCAGATACCTTGTTCTCATGCCGACAATAGAACATGTGGGGATATCCAGACGCATAGTTAATGTCGAGGAGCGGCAGCGACTGAGGGCAATTATAGATGAGATAAGACCAAAGGGCTACGGCCTTATCGTCAGGACAGCAAGCGAACACTCCGACCTTGAAGAACTAAGAAAGGATACCGAGTTTCTGCTTCTAATCTGGGACAATATCCAAAAGAAAAAGGAGAAGGTCTCAGCGCCATCGCTTCTTTACAGCGACCTTGACCTAACATTCAGAAGCGTGCGCGACCTGCTTAACGACGATGTTGAACGCCTTGTCATAGACAACAGGGATGAGTACGAGAATATCCTTGACTTCGTCAAAAACTTCTTCCCGAAACTGCTGAAAAAAATAGAGATATATGACCGCCGTGAGCCAATATTCGAGGCATTCGGCATAGAGATAGACATATACAAGGGTTTGGACAGAAAGGTATGGCTCAAATCAGGCGGCTATATCGTGATAGACCAGACTGAGGCCATGACCGTCATAGACGTAAACACGGGCAAGTATGTCGGGAAAAAAGACCTCGAGGACACAATATTAAAGACAAACCTTGAGGCAGTCAAGGAGATTGCCTATCAGATAAGGCTGAGAAACCTTGGCGGCATAATCATAATAGATTTCATCGACATGGAGAATCTCGAAAACAGGGAAAAGCTCTACTCGGCCTTTGTAGAGACGATGAGAAAGGACAGGGCAAAAAACACCATATTCAATGTCTCAGAGATTGGGCTTATCCAGATGACTAGAAAGCGGATAAGGGAGAGCCTCGGCAGGACGCTCTGTGAAAGCTGCCCGATGTGTGAAGGCAAGGGTTTTGTGAAATCTCCAAAGACAATAAGTTATGAGATATTCAGGAGATTAAAGAAGATTCCACTGCACAAGGGTGCCAAGGTAATCATCTCGGCCAACCCCATAGTGGCAGATTACCTCTCGGACGAACAGCGGGCCGGGCTTGAGGAGTTTGAGGTGACCTATGATATTGTCATCATAGTAAAGGCAGACTCAAGGTTCCATCGCGAGAAGATTGAAATAACGGTTATTTGATAAAATGCAAATGCTTCAGGACAAGTACAAGGCGCTGTTGACGTATTTAAGGGGACTTGAGGGTGTGGTACTGGCGTACTCGGGCGGCGTTGACAGCACATTTTTACTAATGGCAGTGAGGGACTCAGGCATTGCTGCCCTTGCGGTAACGGCAGTCTCCCCATCGACGCCCTCGTCTGATTTGACAACCGCCCTCGATATGGTCAACTCCATATCAAGCGCCCATGAAATCATTCACACAGATGAGCTTAAAGATAAAAACTACACAAGCAATACCCCCGACAGATGCTTTTACTGTAAAAGTGAATTATTCAAAAAACTAAAGGCCATAGCAGAGGCTAAGGGCCTGCCCCATGTAATAGATGGAAGCAACGCCGATGACCTCGGCGACTACAGACCAGGCCTGAGGGCAAAAGCAGGCTACGGCGTGAAAAGCCCGCTTGCTGAACTTGGTCTGACAAAGGCAGATATACGCGAATTATCCAGACTCTATGGTCTAAAGACCTGGGACAAGCCCTCATCCCCATGTCTTAGCTCAAGATTCCCCTACGGGGAACAGATCACCATAAATGCCCTGCACATGGTTGAACAGGCGGAGTTGATATTAAAGAAGCTTGGCTTTACAACAATGCGGGTGAGAAAACATGGCGATATGGCACGCATAGAGCTTCCTGAAATGGATATAGAAAAGGCGGTCAGCCCTGAAATCAAAGAGACTATTATCAGAAGACTCAGGGAAATCGGCTTTCTATATGTTACCCTGGACATGGAGGGCTACCAGAGCGGAAGCCTCAACAGGGTGCTGCCGGTATATCCTCTGCGAAAGACATATGAAGGATAATGAATTTAAGCGTCTAATTGACCTATGCGTAAAATGCGGCGGGTGTAAGACACAGTGTCCCACGTATTTTGCATGTAAGGAGGAGTCAGAGACCGCCCGCGGGCGCGTAAGGCTCTTACATGCCCTTGTTGAGGGGAAGGCCAAACCAACAAAAAGATTTAATGAAAAACTCAGGAGCTGTGTCCTCTGCGGCTCGTGTGCAAACTACTGCCCGCTGAATATAGACCTGATGGAGGTCTTTTATCATGCGAGGACCCTGATAAAAGACCATGACACGACAATGTCCTTTGCCGGTTTTCTTAGTAAACTCGCATTCAGGAACACTGATTTAACCGTTAATCTGATAAAACCGTTTCAGAAATTGATTAATAACAAACTTTCCAAGAGGAAACTAATACCGGCTAATGTCCGGTTTACAGAGAATCAGTTCAAAAAAACCGGCATTTTTATGGTCAAAAACAAGATTGGACGAGTGGCGATATTTACGGGCTGCACGATAAAGCATGTATATCCGGAGCTGATGTTCTCGGCAGCCAGGGTATTTAATGCCCTGCGATATGAGGTGGTATTTCCAACAACGGAGGTGTGCTGCGGTGCGCCCTTTAGATCACTGGGCATGGAGTCAACGGCAGAGTCCTATGCGCAGAAAAACTATGAGACATTTAGTAAGCTAAAGGTTGACGCCATTATTTCACTCTGCCCAACATGTATAGTTGCGCTGAAGAAACACTATCCCGTGTTAATCAATAAGGAACTTGAGAATATCTATGACATATCGGATTTCCTGCGCGGCAAGATAGACATGGACATGATAGACAGCAGCGGCAGTCAGCGGCGTAAGACAGTGAACCTGAAGGCCGTGTTTCATGAATCCTGTCATCAGCGAAACGAACTGAAAAACGGTCACCGGACAAGGGAGCTGATAAACACACTGCGCCGGGAACAACAGGATAGCGCCGACCCCTTTGACATTGAGCTGCTTGAGCCGGACAAAAAATCATGCTGCGGCTTCGGCGGTACATTCAGCGTATTTTTTAATGATATGTCAAACTACATACTCAACGACACGGTAAAAGAGCTGGACAAGACAAAGGCCGAGGCAGTAATCACCACATGCCCGAACTGCATATTCCAACTGAGCAAGGCGATTCAGGACAAGCCCATCTACCACTTAATAGAAATCATCGAAGAGGCCATAACCCCGCAGGCATAGGAAATCTGCTGTAGCATATATTTTTTTGAATGTCTGAAAAAATGCTTGACAAATGTATTCATATGTTGTACATTAAGACAGTTGTACAACATAGGCGTAGTACAACGTTTCTGTTGTACAATATATCCGTCATATATGTGGCGGTAATCTCTTTTAGGAAGTATTACGTTATGGTTAACCACGCTAATGACAAAGAATGGCCATCTTTTGTGATTGGAAATCTCCCCAGAGGGCGCAATATGTGGGACAGGGACATTGAAATAGACAATATCTGGAAAACTTTAGAACACAACAACGTGTTGCTTACCGCATGTCGCAGGTTTGGCAAGACAAGTATCATGAATAAGATGCACGATAATCCTCGTAATAATTTTACTTGCTTCTTATTCGATGTGGAGGGCATGACTAGTCCACAGAAATTCATCGTCACTCTGTTTGAAAAGATACGTGCCGATAAAAGACTTGTGACATTTCTGGACAAGGCAAATAAGATTACAAAAGAATTTATCGAAAGGATTGAAACATTGAAAATCTCAGTGGTAAGCATTGATTTGAGTAAAAGCAAATCTTTGGACTGGCTGGATACGGCAGATGCTCTTATTAACGTTCTCTCTGATTACGAAGGTAAAGTACTCTTTATAATCGATGAACTTCCTCAGTTAATCCTCAATATAGCAAAACATCAATCTAAAGTTATGGCATATGATTTCCTCAACTGGTTTCGCGAGGTTCGGCAGTCAAATAGATTGTCAAATATACGATGGCTTGTCGGCGGCTCAATTGGCATTGAACATGTGCTAAAAAGGGTTGACGCCAAGGTCCACATGATTAATGACTTTACAATAATAGTTTTGAAACCCTTTAGTATTAAAGTTGGCAGGGATTTTATAACGGCGCTATTAAAAAAAGAGGGCAATTTCATAACTATACCGGCAGCTATCATCGATAAAATCATGACCACAATCGGTGCCCCCGTGCCTTATTTCATTCAAATTCTTACAAAGGACAGTCTAAACGCTATGATTGACGTGGGTAAAACTACTCTGACCGATGAAATCATAGAAGAGGCATATCATAAATATGTACTTGGTCCATCAAGCAAGACTTATTTTCAGCATTATTATGACAGGCTCTCCGAATACTATGACCCGAACGACGAGAATATAGTCAAACGAATCCTTGCAGAGACGGCACGAAAGGGAATTATATCAAGAACTGAACTATTTAAACTGTATAAAATGATAGAGGTGAGACATCCCTCTGAAACACGATTTAACGATATTATGTCCGACATACAGAATGACTTCTATGTTGAATATGACCACAAGACAGACAGCTATCACTTTTTAACAAATATCCTAAAAGACTGGTGGTTAAGATACCATAACATCATAGAGGAATAATAACATGAACCGACTATATGAATTCACTCCAGGATTGATGACTTCGGAGGTACTCATCTCTATCTCGATGGGCAGAGACAGGGAGATTGCGCGTATTGAGAGCATCTTAGAGAATGCCTCAAACGGCGGGGGGCTTTCAAACCCAATATTTATCGGGCCAAAGGGAATTGGTAAGACGCATATTCTTAACATTATTTACCGCTCAATTGCGGGCGATAGGAAAATGAATGAAAAGATTGCCCTACTTGCCGAACGCTTTATACCTGTCTTATTTTCTGAGGAGGAATACGTAAGCGACATCACGAAATTTGTTTTAACTATACTGCGTTATCTGCCTAACTCACCTGGCGGCAAGTCAATTTCCATTCCAAGTGAGCTTACTAATCCCACACGAATAACAGAAAAAGAAAGGATGGCGGCAGTCTCATTTTTAAAGAAGTTCAAGGAAAAGACTGGAAAATTTCTGCTCTTATTTATAGATAATATAAACGATATAATCGGAAATTTTACCAGAGAAGACCAAGCCGCGCTGAGAGACATTCTGATGACAACAGACGCTGTATTAATCATAGGGGCAGCCCCCACGCTCTTTGACGCCATTATTAATTACAACGAACCGTTTTATAACTTTTTTGAAACTATCAGGTTAAGTGATTTTTCATATAAAGAAACGACTGAATTGTTAAATCGTTTCGCCTCGATCGAGGCGAATGACGAGCTAAAGGAAACAATTAAGAAATCCAAATCTAAGATAAAAGCAATTCACGAACTCACCGGCGGCAATCCGCGTTTAATTCTGACACTAATTAAAATCATCGATGAGGGGGATGTTGCATCAGCTGAAGATATGCTGATAACACTTCTTGATAAGTTGTCGTCATATTTCAGGGAAAGAATGCGCGACCTAGCAAAACAACAAATGGAAATAATAGATATTATGGCGAGGGCGGAAACGCTTTTAACGCCGACAGAGATTGCTGCGGCGATACAATTACCAGTCAATACGGTAAATTCACAACTTGCAAGACTGGAAAAAAATGGATATGTAAAGAACACGACGCCAAAAAGAAAAAGGACTGTTTTTTATGACATAAACGAAAGGCTGTTCAGCCTATGGCGTCAAATGAGAGTAGATGCAGGAAGAAAGCGCCTGAGTTTAATAGTCAGATTCTATGAGATCTGGTTTTCAAAAGAAGAACTGCAATCTTATTTAGATAAAACATTAAACGATATTATAGAAAAAGGCATCTCTGACGAGTGTGAGTTAGATAAATACATTGATATGCTCTACTATTATAAAGAAGCATTGCCTGAATTTAAAGGCATAGATGAAGCTTATGTTGCTTTACAAAAGGGAAACTATAAAGCAGCTATTGTCATGTTAGAAAAGAAAATAAAGAACAATCATAATGACTATTTAACTTGGTATAGTCTTGGTCTTGCTTATTCTATTATTGGACAACACAATAAAGCCATTGATGCCTATAATCATTCTATAGAAATCAATTCTGATGACTATTCTACATGGTATAATCTTGGTCTTGCTTATTCTAAAATTGGACAATACGATAAAGCCATTGATGCCTATAATCATTCTATAAAAATCAATCCTGATGACTATTCCACATGGAATAACCTCGGTTTTACTTATTCTAAAATTGGACAATACGATAAAGCCATTGATGCCTTTAATCATTCTATAGAAATCAATTCTGATGACTATATAACATGGAATAACCTTGGTAATGCCTATTACCTAACAAAAGAATATGAAAAAGCGATTGATGCCTATAATCACTCATTAGATATAAATACTAATAGATATATAATATGGAATAATCTCGGTAATGCTTATTATAAAGCTGGACAATATGAAAATGCAATTATTGCCTATCTTCATTCAGTCAAGATCAAACCTGATAGGCTAGATACATTGAGAAATCTGTTTATATTATTCGATTTAACATTCACGAATGAGTCAATCAAAGGCAATACAGCAAACGCAACTGATGCTTTACAAAAGATGCTTGAAGTCTCATCAACTACTATACTAAAGAAAGAAATTCAGGATTTCTTTGTAAAATCATTCACCAAAATAGCAAAAAGCAAAAAATATGATTTTCTAAGACTATCATTAGATGCAATAAAAAAGGCCGGAGAAGATGAATTATATGAATTATTAATGCCATTCGATATTATCGTAAGATTCCAAGAGACTAAGAATGAGAACGTCATAGAGCGCCTCAAGCCGGAGGTGCGTACTATCGTCGATGCAATTATGAAAGAAATTGAAATGGCAACAGAAACCCACGCAGAGGCTATGCAAGCGACAACGAGGACATCATCACGGTGACAACTGCAAAAATTTTAATTATTGAGGACGAAAAGAAAATCTCAGACATCGTCGTTGCATATTTAGAAAAAGATGGATTTACTGTAGATACTGCAGAAACCGGTGACGACGGGCTAAAAAAACTGGCGAATCACCCTGACCTTGTTATTCTTGACCTTATGCTTCCTGATATGGACGGTGAGGATATTTGCAGAGCCATACGAGACAGCTCCGATGTGCCAGTAATTATGCTGACGGCAAAAAGCCGTGAACACGATAAACTCAGCGGCTTTACTGCCGGTGCCGATGACTACATCGTAAAACCCTTCAGCCCAAAGGAACTCGTCGCACGCGTCAGGGCACGGCTTCGCAGGAAATTGAACGGCAGCTCCCATTTATTGAGTTTTAACGAGGGAAGGCTGCTAATAGATACGCTAAAGCGCGAGGCTGTCCTCGACCAAAGGCCGCTTGCGCTCACTCCGACGGAGTTTAAACTCCTGACGGCCTTTATCAATAATATCCAAAGACCGCTGAACAGGGAACAGTTGATAGCCGGGGTGCAGGGTTATGATTTTGACGGCACTGACAGGACAATCGACGCGCATATAAAGAACCTGCGTCAAAAAATAGAAAAAGATACGCGCCGCCCCGAATTCATAAAGACAGTATACGGCGTGGGTTATGTTTTCATTGCTGCACCAGATGAGATATAAGATTGAGAAATAAGATTTTTCTTGCCTTCATTGCGGTAATCATAACTGCACTCGTCTCCGGCTATATCTTTAAGTGGCTCATGTCCAGAGATTTCACTGACTATGTTGGGACGATGCAAAATCAGCACATCTACTGGGTCGTTGCCTCCCTTGAGGAAAGCCATAAAGACGGCGAATGGGACGACAGTGTTATGTTTGAGGCCGTACACTGGGCAACTATGCTGGGGTTTGACATCCAGGTGCTTGATGCCTCTGAAGGCATAATCATGGACTCAGGGCAGGTTTATGATATGCTTCCACATGCAATGAAACACAGGATGATGGATATGCTGGAACATAACAAGGCAACGGGGCAGTATTTATTATATCCACTTACCGCTGACGGGATACAATTCGGTACGGTTAAGATACGCCCGGCCCAGGGGTACGTTGCAATCAAAGAAGAGTTATTTAAAAAACACGGCGCATATTTTATGCTCGTATCGCTTGGCGTTGCCGGTGGCGGGTCACTTCTGCTGGCATTTTTATTTACAAGGCTGCTGATAAATCCGGTTAAGCGGCTCAAAGAGGCGTCAGATAAAATTGCCAAAGGTGATTTAAAAGTCCGGTGCGCCGCAGGGTCACTCGACGAAATCGGCGCACTTGCCGCATCGTTTAATCAAATGGCCGCCGCCTTAGAGCGTGAAGATTTATTAAGAAAGCATGTGATGACTAACATCACCCACGAACTCAGAACCCCGCTTACAATAATGAAGGCCAATGTCGAGGCCGTTATTGATGGTGTTATCAACACCCCAGCAGAGGCCCTAAAAAATATCAATCAGGGTATCGACAGACTTACGGGTCTCGTAAAAGGGATCGAAGACATGGTAAAGGCAGAAGAGAATGTCCTGAGAAAATGTCACTATGAAGCGATAGTTCTGAGCGAGGTTATCTCGTCGATAGTGGAGCCGTTTTTGCAAGCCGCGGCACAAAAGGGGCTTTCAATCATTGTTGACATACCAGATTCGCTGCTTGTAACAACAGACAGTGAGAAGCTCGAAACGATACTAATCAATCTCATATCGAATGCCGTAAAGTTCACAGTATCGGGCGGAGTTGCCATCACTGGCGCACAAGAGGACGATGGGTTTAGTATATCAATAAAAGACAGCGGCTTGGGGATAACGGCAGATGAGCAGGCGCTGATATTCGGGAGATTCTATAAAAAAGGGGCAACCTCAGGCATGGGCATAGGGCTTTCTATTGTAAAAGAACTGGTCAGCGTACTAAACGGCACAATAACGGTAGAGAGCGAAGCGGGAAAGGGAAGCATTTTTACTGTCAGGTTTACGGCAACCAAAACATTTCTGGAGACTGTTTAACGAACTGTGTCAATCCTAAAAAAGCGAAGGGAGGAGAGGCGGTGTGGTATGAGTGTGTATCGC
>JAMOAZ010000065.1:0-13505 GCA_039908505.1 Nitrospirota bacterium | reverse complement strand
CTTGCAGGTCTTGCCATATACTCACCTCCTTATAGATGAGTATATTATGTCATATTTGAATTAGAATTGGAATAACAGATGTTTCTGGCGAAAAAGAGCGAGAAAAGGCTATAAACATACTTACTCAGGGTAACTCTTAAGATGGTTTCCACTTATCCCGCATTACTTATGGGTTCAATACATTGAGGTGAGTTGTTCCTTGGTGAATTAACCATCGTGGATACATCGATGGCTTCTAAAAGAGGCATATCGTCAAGCGCATCGTCAGGATACGGCACCAGGATGGCAAGCAGGGCATTCTTATTGCCAGCGTCCCAAGCCCCATGTTCCAGCCACAAGCCGTAATCTGCTTTGTCTATGATTACAGGCATTCTGTCGTGTATCGTTCTCACCAGCTTGTTTGCCGTCGTGGTTATTATCGTGCATGTTCGAAGGACACTGCCATCAGCGGCTGCCAGCGTACTATACAACCCGGCAAAACCCAACGGCGTATTCCTTGATTTATGGCGTATAAATACCGGGACATTTCCCGCACTGCCCCGCCTCCATTCGTAAAATCCATCGGCTGCAACAAGGCACCTGTGAGTTCTGAATGCCGCACTAAATGCCCGATTTACGGCAACGGTCTCAGCCCGGGCGTTTATCGCCTTAGTCGCATTCGTTATGTCCCTTGCCCAGTGCGGTATAAATCCCCATCTGCATAGCACAAGTCTGCGTCTGTCGTCTTTGATTATGACCGCCACATCCTGCGACGGGGCTATGTTGTATGATGGGGCTATGTCCAGGCCATTGGCCTCTGCGTCAAACTCCTGCAGAATCTCCTGCGTTGCGCTTGTTCTGACAAAACGCCCGCACACGGCCTTATGGCTTGAACACTACAGAGGTTATCTTGTCTATGCGTATTACTGCGTCGTAGTAGTCCTTGCCGGTGAGCTTGGACAGATGTGCTACCTGGTCCCCTACTGTGGTTAGTGTCCCTTCAAGCGCCTCGCCGGAGTCTGTCTTTATCATTACCCGTTTGCCTGTGCGCTCAAAAAGTATCTCCTTCATAGTGGCCGACGGCTTGACCTCATATTTACCATCGGCAGCGCTGATGACCCCGCTATAGCCTTCGATGCCTATTACCACTGCCATAATTGCCGCGATTACTAATCTTCTCACTGTTTTGTCCTCCCCAATAATGTGTTTGGTGCTGCAGTTGCAGCGCATATTTATTATGGCGAACTGCCCACATCTTTGTAAATATACCGCAGATAAATCAGCGCGCCGAGGTCATAGGCAAAATGTGCTGAAATCGGCACGGTAACACCGCTAAAATAGATACAAAGCCCACCAAGATAAAAACTCATCGCCGTTGCAAACATGAAATATGCCGGTGTCAGGAAATGAAGTAGTCCAAATATCAGGCTTGACCACACAATCCCTATTTTGACCTGAAGTACGCCTCTGAACATCAGCTCCTCCCCCAGCCCGGCAAGGAGCGATATGACTACAAGGTCAACCGCCTTCGTCCCGGCAAACAACTGCCGCACATCACGCAATATCACATCCCTGAATGAGCTTAAAAAGGCCGGTGGCTTCATGCAAAAAGAGACAAATAATGCTAGCGGCACCAGGGAAAAAACTAACCCCAACAGGAAATCACGAAGGATTGTTTCATACGAGGAGATAAAAACGATATTCTTTAGAAATTTGCCCGCCCCTATGGACAGGGCAATCAGCCCGCCTTCTGTCAGCAGGGCAAGGGTCAACAGTTTTCTCCTTGACAGTTGCATTTTTTTATAAACGCATTGTAACGCCCTTTGCGTGAAGGAACTCCTTGGCTTCCCTGATGGTGTGCTGCCTGAAGTGGAAGATTGAGGCAGCCAGCACCGCATCTGCCTTTCCATCGGCAAGCGCATCATAGAGATGCCCAAGCTCACCGGCACCGCCTGAGGCTATGACCGGTATATTGACGGCCTCTGACACTGCGCGCGTTAGTTCTATGTCGTAGCCGATTTTTGTGCCGTCTCTGTCCATGCTTGTCAGGAGTATCTCACCGGCTCCAATCTCTTCCATATACCGCGCCCACCTTACCGCGTCTATCCCCTTTGCCCGCCTGCCGCCGTGTGTGTAGACCTCCCATACCGCTGTGTCCAGGTGCGATGTAATATCAAGGTATGACAGGGATTCTCTGCCCTTCAGCCATGGTGGGGTGTCACCAGGCTCCCCAGTACTGCGTTTGGCGTCTATGGCAACCACTATGCACTGGCTTCCGAAGCGTGCCGATGCCTGTGCGATGAACTCAGGGTTGTTTACTGCTGTGGTATTTATTGATACCTTGTCGCAGCCCGCGTTTAGCAGGTCACGAATGTCGTCTAACGAGCCTATGCCACCGCCTACTGTCAGGGGGATAAAGACATCTGTGGCGGTCTTTTCTACTACGTCAAGCATTATTTTACGCTTCTCATGTGAGGCGGTTATATCAAGATAGGTCAGTTCGTCAGCGCCCTGTTCGTCATAAAACACAGCGTTTTCAACCGGGTCTCCGGCATCCCGAATATTTACAAAATTAATCCCCTTTACAACCCTTCCGTCTCGAACGTCAAGACACGGTATGATTCTCTTTGCAAGCACTGTTAGTTTCCTCCCCGCTTGACCAGCTCTATGGCCTCGCTTAGTGCGATGGCGCCCGAATAGACCGCCTTACCGGTTATAATACCGTATAGGCCCTTTATTGTCATCAGATTAGCTATGTCTTTTAACGAAGCAACGCCGCCAGAGGCCGTAACGGGGATTTTCACGAGATTTGCTATCTCTGCCGTAGCCTCTACGTTTGGGCCCATGAGCATCCCGTCCTTTGTTATATCTGTGTAGATAATCCCCGACGCCCCTGAATTTTCCACGTCTTTGGCCAGGGCCGCTGCGGTTGTCTCTGTTATTTCCTCCCATCCCTTGATTGCTACACGGCCTTTTTTGGCGTCTATGCCTACTATAATCTTACCCGGGAATTTCTGACACGCCTCACGCAGCAGCGCGGGGTCTTTGATTGCGATTGTGCCAAGGATTATCTTGTCTATGCCGATTGAATCCAGCAGTTGTATCCTATCTAAATCCCTGATGCCGCCGCCGACTTCAAGCTGTATGTCGATTGCCTTTCTTATGTTTTTAATGCTCTGAAGATTTTTCTGCTCGCCGGTAAATGCGCCGTCAAGGTCAACAATGTGTATGAGCTCTGCCCCCTCGCGCACCCATTTTCTGGCCGTCTCTACAGGGTCTTCTGAGTACTTTGTTACAGCATCTTTTCTGCCTTGCAGGAGCCTAACGCATGAACCATCCTTTAAATCTATAGCCGGTATTACGAGCATCTCTCCTCCATCATTATGGGTTCAATAAGTTTTAGGGTAGTCATTATTTGGTCATTTTCTACTATCTCACAGATTATGCCGCTGTCCTTTTTTCTTTTCAAAAACTGCCTCAGAGATTGCAGCTCCCGGCACCCGGCGTCAAGCCCCCAGTGGTCGTTTGAGCCGTCTGCACGCTTACCGTTACACTTGTGTATGTGTACGAAATCGATTTTTTTGATAATCTCGTCCTCAAGACCGCTTACGAAGTCCAGAGAATCCATCCCCGCAGCCTCGACATGCCCGATGTCAAGCGTAATGGAGTTAGAGTAACGCCCCCAGAACCATTTAATGTCCGGTGTGTTGTGTGCGTTTTCTATCGACACCCTGCACATGCCGGAGAGTTCTTCCAGCGCCTTTACGTAGCAGCGCTCAAAAATCCCCTCAAGTCTTCCCCCCCACGGTGTCCCCTCGTCATGAACAATGAGTGCATCGGCGGACATTGCGGCAAGTCGGCTTAAGAAATCAAGCGTCTTTGCCCGCTCAACCTCCCTTGTCTCAGACAAATAGTATCCAACCGGATGTATGACATATCGCAGCCCAATTTCCTTGCAGCGCGCCACAAGCCGCGCCACATCTTCAATTGTGCCTCCCCATTCTCTGAACACTGAGATTTGCACAATCCCGCAGTTCGATAATGCTGCATCGATGTCACCGTTGGATAACACACCATATCCCAAAGGCATAGCGTTATTAGTTTAACAGAGGATACAGATAAAGGCAAGCGCGAAAAATATGGTAGTTGTAGACAAAATCTGACAATCAGTGGTATTGTCAACTAGTAGGGATATTGGCAGGCTTATTCATAAAGGGGCGAAGCCCCGTAGAGGGGGTGCAGGGGACAAGTTCCCTGCCGGGAGTTTGAGGGCAGAGCCCTCATTCTTTGATTATGAAACCCTTAATATAACGACAGGAGATCAACTATGCAATTGAAACGACCAGTCAGCGTGTGGAATAAGCCGCTAAAAGTTAATTTCAGGGACTTTTTCAAAGCTATTTCTGCGGCTGTAATAAAAGGGGCTTCCCTAAAATTTGATGACATGGCTGTAAAGTTATTGGAGGCAGCAGATAACGCAGGATTGAAAGATGACCCTGCTCAGATAGCATGGATTCTGATTCAAGTGTCTCTGAAAAATGCCATATTGAAACTTGTAATAGAAAACAAAGACCTCATAAGATCACCGAATATTACAGAAAACGATATAGATGATTTATTCAATAAATTGGACAAGTCATTTGAGGAAAAAGATATAACTATAACGAAGGATTTTTTTAGACATCCTAAATCTTTGGATATAATCGATTACATCAAGGCACCTCTTATCGATTGGTTTAAACGCATTGGGTTGTATGATTATGAAGCCAAAGGACTTTACAATCGTTTGGGTGGTAAGTTTACGCTTGAGCTGAACGAGGAATGGGCTAATAAACCTGATAGATACGAATGTATAAAGAAATCTTTCACATCGACACCGTTTGATGAAGCGGTAGAGGATGAGCTTGGATGGACTCGATATAAGGCGTATTTACAAAATTTCAGTAATGAAAGGCTTTTTGCCGAGGTTTTTAGTATCAGCGATGCATATATACCTCTACGTGCCTATTATAAAGAGAATATAGATTGGAACAAAAAGGATGAAAAGAGGAATCATAAAAGAATCGTATGTGATTTGCAAAGTACTCTTATCGAATGGATAGAAAGTGGCGGTAAAGATGACACGATACGAATTATCTCAGGCGGTCCAGGGAGTGGTAAATCTACCTCTGTCAAGATACTTGCTGCAAAGATTATCGATAGGTTCGATATACCACTGTTGTTTATACCTTTACATCTATTTGAAATGGAAGATGATCTTGAAAAAGCGATCGATAAATATATAAATAAAGAAGGATTCTTGAAAGTGAATCCAATCGGTAAAAAGTCTGGATTTAAAAAGGTGATTATGATATTCGATGGTCTGGATGAATTGGTAATGCAGGGGCAAGAGGCAGTCAAGGTTTCCAATTCCTTCATTCGTGAGCTTCAGAAACAGCTTAATATAATTAACAATATAGTAGGAATAAATTTCATGGCAATCGTAACAGGCAGAGAATTAGTCATACAGTCTAATGAAACCGAAATTAGAACACCCCATCAGATACTGCATTTACTGCCTTATTATTTATCTAAAAATGAAATTGACGAATATAATTATAGTGACGAATTTAAACTGATAAAAGAAGATCAGAGGCAAGCATGGTGGAAATTATATGGAGACTTGAGTGGTCAAGGATACGTTGAATTGCCTGAAATTATATACAGTTTCAGAATAAGAGAGATAATCGCGATACCACTTCTAAATTATTTAGTAGCATTGAGTTATAGGCTTAAAAATATAGAATTCACAAAAGATACGAATACAAATACTATCTATTATAACCTAATAGAATCTATTTTTAAAAAGGAATGGGATGACTATAAACATCCTTATATTGGCGTTATAGAATTTAGACATTTCTTAGGATTGCTCAAGTATATAGCAATATCGGCATGGTATTGTGGAGATATGAAAACGACAACTATCGATAAAATAAAAGAAGTTTGTGACCCAAAACTTCTGGAAGGTTTTCTGAAAAAATTTGAGGAAGCTGAGGAGCCTGGTATAACGCGGCTTATGACAGCATTTTATTTTAGAGAAGCGAGCAGGTATGGGACGGATAAAACATTTGAATTTACGCATAAGAGTTTCAGTGAATATTTAACAGCCAAGAGAATTGTAGAATTTATCGAACAACTGTGTGAAGAAAGAAAAAGAAGATGCGATTCTTTCAATAAAGGCTGGGGTGATACAGAGTCGCTGCAAAATTGGGTACAGCTCTTCAGTCGGGCACCTTTGGATATTTATATTTTTGATTTTATTAAAGATGAACTTGCTTTGTATGATAGTAAAACACTCGAAATGTGGCAGAATGAATTAACCGATTTATTAGGAGTTGCATTAAAAAATGGATTTTTTATAAAGGATTTTAATTCAGCAAATAATACGATAGATTTAATTCGTCAGTTACGAAATGCCGAAGAAGCATTATTGGTTATAATGAATAGTTGTGCCATAATGACAAAAAAAATATCGAAAGTTAAGTGGCCAAGCAAATTTAGTCTTGGCGGATTACTCTCCCGACTCCAGTCAGAAAAATATTTGAGTGAAATTACATTGAGCAAAAATTGCTTGAGCTATCTTGATATATCTGGTTGTGTTTTACAATTGCTGGGGTTAAGTTTTGCTGATTTAAGACACTCGAATTTGATTGGCTCGGATTTTTATATGTCGAATCTTGGAAGAGCCAATCTTTATAGAGCCAATCTTGAAAGAGCCAATCTTGAAGGAGCCAATCTTTATAGCGCCAATCTTTATAGAGCCAATCTTTATAGAGCCAATCTTTATAGAGCCAATCTTGAAGGAGCCAATCTTGAAGGAGCCAATCTTTATGGAGCCAATCTTTATAGCGCCAATCTTGAAGGAGCCAATCTTGAAAGAGCCAATCTTTCTGAAGCCAAACTTTCTGTAGCCAATCTTTATAGCGCCAAACTTTCTGGAGCCAATCTTTCTGTAGCCAATCTTTCTGAAGCCAAACTTTCTGTAGCCAATCTTAAAGGAGCCAATCTTTATGGAGCCAATCTTTATGGAGCCAACCTTAAAGGAGCCAAACTTTCTGAAGCCAATCTTTCTGGAGCCAATCTTTATGGCGCCAGCCTTTATGGCGCCAACCTTGAAAGAGCCAATCTTTCTGGAGCCAATCTTTCTGGAGCCAATTTTAAAGGAGCCAATCGCACCGGAATGACCCATAATGGGGCGAACATTGATGGTGTGATTTGGAACTAATAAATTTTATTAATCAAGGCATGGTTTGCAGCCAAACTAAAACTCCAATATGACATGTTCTACTGTATGGTGGGTTGAATTTATAAAAATATGGAGGGCTTATGAAAGGATTATTGCTGGTCATTACCGCTGTATTAGTTTTGTTGTCACAAGCTGCCGTTGCCTGTACAGATATTCAGTTGACCGCTAAGGACGGTACGGTACTTGTGGGAAGGACTCTTGAGTGGGAGGGAGTGTTAAAGAATGCCGCAGACGGTACATCTCGTATATACAGCCAGTTTGACTTTGCACTGCGCGTCTGGCCTCTTGGCAACAAGATTACAAGCCTCAAGCCCGACGGCACAAAAGGGGCAAGCTGGAGTGCGAAATATGCCTATTTCGGGTTTGTCGGCAATAAAACCTCTGCCGATGTGTCAGACGGGCAAAACAGCGCAGGACTGTCATTAGAGATGCTCTATTTCCCTGGATACGCAGACTACCAGGATGTCAAACCCGGCGATAATAATGTAATAGCTACAGATGATTTTGGTTCATGGCTGCTTGGCAATTTCGACAGCGTTGATGACATTAAACGACAACTGCCAAAGATGATAGTGTGGGGTAAGCCCAATGCGGCGATGGCTAATCAAATCCCTCAGTTCCACTTTGTCGTTCATGACAAAAACGGCAAGAGCATCATCATAGAATACGTAAAGAAACAACTACATATCTATGATAACACCGCACTTGTCCTGACAAACAGTCCCGACTACGCATGGATGACCAGCAATCTTAATAACTATATAAATCTATCTCCTGACAATGTCGTCAGGACATTTGGCGCTTTAAAACCCTTTGGACAGGGTACCGGCATGATTGGGATTCCCGGAGATTACACCCCTCCTTCGCGGTTTGTAAAGGCCGCTTACCTCGTTTTTTATGCAAAACAACCGGAGTCGGCAATGGAAGGCGTCCGCTCTGTTATTCATATACTGAACAACGTAGACATCCCTTTTGGTTCTGTGAGGGAGAAGACAGCCGATGGAAACTATATCCAGGATTATACGATGTGGAAGGTTGTTAAGGACCTGAAAAATGGCGTCTGGTACCTTGACACCTATGAAAATGCAGGCAGTATTGTTAAAATCGACCTGAAGGAGGTCTTTGCAAACCCTGACCGCTATATGAAACCTGTTGGGCTGTCTGATATTCCCTACCCAGGTGTGCCGACAATTAATGATTTACTGAAAAATTAGCTGCCGCAGTTTAGCCCCGGATTGTCCGAACAATCCGGGGTGATATTGTCAGTTACTTGTAACGCCTCCGAGGTTATACCCTATGCTGTCCCAGAAGTTGGTGCAAATTGGATATGTGACGCCTGATGCGGCGCCCTGGGAGTCACCTTTGAACAAAAACACGCTTGAATTGTTAGAAAAAGCAGGCCACGATGGACTGGAGCCGCCGTTTGGTGTGAGATTTTTTGCAAAATTCGCCCAGAACTGCCCCATCATATTCGCAACCACCTGCTCGGAAGAGGTAAAAGTATGCCCTGTGTCAACAGCCGAATTAAATACAAAGGACAGCTCTGCCTCATGGCATGTCTGGTAGGAACATTCAGTCACCGTTGGAGTAATATTAAACGAAGGAACTACCTCAAAACCATAAGCAAACATGTTTTTGTTTGTTTTAACAGCATTTTTTAACGCATTCATATTTCCACAGAGGAATATATAGTCGGTGATAAGACTACTCATCTGAGTAGAAGCTGTTTGGGAGTTACATTTATATCTCGGTTCTTGTTTAATGTCTGAAGCATAGCTGCCAAACATAACATCAATTATCCCGTTATATTCCAGACAAGTCATATTATCACCAGCGAATGTCAAATAATGCGCAAACAATGTGCCTTCGTCCCTGTTTATTCCCATGATAGTCGGCTTCGTCAACTTTCCTTTTGAAATTGCTACAATAGGCTCCTGCTCGATTACCGTTCCATCGACTATAGGCGCCCAGGGAAGAACATCAACCAGACCGTTCATAGCTATTAAGGACAATATGTTTTTATAGTTTAGCGAGGCCGTCAGTACATCTGCTACCGACTTTCCTTTGATACAGGTGACATTTACAGCCTCATAGTCGGTATTACAACCGATGGTTTTGACAAAAGCATTACCATATGCCTGAGCCTTGTCCGGTGACCTGTATGGTATTCCAAAGGGATTGCTTTCCATGATGCCTGCCCTGAAAAGCGGCTTACTGTCGGGGGCTGCGCTCAGATGGATACCGACTGACATAGCGCCTGCGCTTTCACCGAATATGGTTACTTTTGACGGGTCACCACCGAATTGAGCTATATTGTTTTGTACCCATTTAAGGGCAAGCTGTTGGTCTAAAATCCCGAAATTGCTATTGATGGTTGAACCGTACTTAAGAAATCCAAACACGCCAACGCGATAATTTACTGTCACTACCACTACGTTTTGTGAAGAGGCAATGTATGCGCCATCATACAGTGGAGATGCAGAGCCTCCAAAGATAAATGCCCCGCCATATATAAATACCATTACCGGCAGCGACCCGCTTGCGCTGGGGCTTACAGGGGTCCACACATTCAGAGAGAGACAGTCTTCACTAATATTAGTCTGCCCTGATTGTGGACAATAAGGGCCGAATTCCGTTGCCGCAAATGTACCGTTCCATGTCTGCTTCTGTACAGGAGCTGCCCAACGGTTGCTTCCAGCGGTAGACTCTGCGAAGGGTATCCCTTTATATGAATATGCAGTTGTTCCGCTTGCACTGCTGTTACCGCAAATAGTTCCCTGTACTGTGTTAACAACAACGCCTTGCGAACAACTTGTTGCGGCTATTCCCTGTGAAAACAGCAGAGTGATTGCAGAAAGCATTATTGCAATCATAAGAGATGCCTTCATTGCAATCTTTGATAAACATTTCAACTTGGTTTTCATACGATATACCTCCTTAAATTAAGTGAGACCACATTTGTTTTATGGCAAAATGCCAATATCAGCCGGGCACCAGGGCGAGGCACTGCCTGCAGGTATAGTCCTTACCCAATGGTCAGGTAAAAAATCGCTCGGTGTACTACTCTATCAGTCTGTCTATGGATTTGTAAAGCATTTGTTCGTTAGATATGTGTGATGGAAGTACATCCCCCCGTTTAAAATGAGGGGGGATGTTTGCAGATTATTTGAAATCGGGCTGACCAATCTCTTTTAGCAAGGTTTTGTACCAGCTTACTTCAGGATTGAAGGGTTTGCCGCCTTGTATGCGCTCAAACTCTATTGCCCTCAGGACTTCATGACGCTCCTCGTCGTGCCCAATTATACCGGGTACCCCCTTAACGGCCATTTCTACTGCCATGTCAACCATTGACTTTATCAGCATTAAATCCTGTTTGTTTGGCCTTGCTGCCCGTGAAAAATAGCCGCTCTTCTGAACAAGCACCTTCCCGGCATTTGTCTTTGCCATCAGGACATCGGCGTGCCACTGCCCAACGTTTACCTTGTCAAGTTTGACGTGTCCGAAGGCGTCGCGCGGCACTTCCAATCCCTTTGCCTCAAGCTCCTTCACGATTCCAGATGCACCAGCGCCCTCTGATATAAATATCTTGGCGCTGTCATTTTCCTCTATCCTCTTTTTCAGGTGTTCTGCCAGTTTATCTAAATCGTACTCAACCTCAGGTATTAAGACGGCGTCTATACCATAGACGTCCTTGTCAATGCCAAAGTTCTCAGGGAAATCGGTCTTTTTCACCAGTGCATTATAGTCGTAGGCAGTCCTTGCGGTCAGATAGCCGCAGTTCCTTCCCATGACTTCGTGCACTAGGAGCATCTTGGGATTTGCCGACGTCTCTGCCACCACGTTTAAGAAAAAGCGTGCGCCTTGTCCGGCTGCCGTAAATGCCCCAAGTGTCTGCGCTATAGGTGTAATATCATTATCTACGGTCTTTGGAAGGCCGATAACAGTTAGTCCGTAGCCGTGCGTGTATAGATATTTTGCGAGTTCGGCTGCTGTGAGGCTTGTGTCATCGCCGCCTATGGTGTGAAGCACTTCGATGCCCAGAGATTTAAGGTTTTCTGCCGCAACCTGAAGCGGGTCTTCGCCCTCTTTGACCAGGCCTTTCTTTACGCAGTCCTTTACGTTTGAGAGCTTCACTCTGCTGTTGCCAAGTGGACTGCCGCCAAAATTTTGTAACAGGTGGGCCGACTTTCTCACCTTCGGTGTGACTTTTAAGAAGTTCTTTCTGAGAAGCCCATCATAGCCGTTTGTGAAGCCTATGATTTCCGTCTCGGGCGATATCTCCGTATAACGCTGAATCAATCCACCCACCGCAGAGCTTAGACACGGGGCAAGGCCTCCGGCTGTCAATAGAGCTACTTTCTTTGGCATTGTTAAATCCTCCTGAGTGTGTTTAAATTATATGCCGCCGCATGTGCTTACTTGCCGTCGGCTGAATTGTTTCAAATCAAAGCCCTGTGATTATATATATTTTAAAGCGATTTTTGCAAAAATATTTCTTTGACAAACGTACCCGCAACTCCATTAGCCCAGCCCGATGATGCGGGCCTCCATCGATTTTGTATCCAAAATTGCCACAGTCGGGCTGCCGTGAAGCCACCCGCACAGCTCCCCGGGATTTAAGACATATGTGCCGTTACGCTGCTGCGCCTCCGGTTTGTGCGTGTGACCGTAGATAAGCACATCGCAGCGGTTGTCTTTAACGATGGAGTCCACGAGGAAGTGTTCGTGAATCATGACAAATTTCTTGTTGTCGATGGTAAATTCGTGAGGCTGTCTGTGTATCCGGCCATTTGTTTCTAATTCCAGGGGGCCGTGCGTTAAAATGCCGCTGTCGTTATTACCGAAAATCCCGATGAACTCGGCTTTTAAATCCTCTATTGCCCTGATGGTATTGACGGTGGTAAAGTCGCCTGCGTGCAGGACATATCTGAGATTGCTTTCGTTGAACACCCTAACAGCTTTTACTAAGTTTGACATATTGTCGTGAGAGTCCGACATAACGCCTATGAGCATCTGGTGGGTTTCCTTTAAATGCCTGTCTTTGGTATCGTAACGCTTAGGACGCCGTCATTAAGCAATATCTCAATGGCGTCAGTGTTTGCCGAACAGGGAAGCTTAAAAGACCTCATAAATCGTCCAAAGCTCCTCTCCATGCAGTGAAAGTATTCCCTGTCAGAGTGTACACCAGGTTTTCGTTCACCTTTTATTGAAATAATGTTATTCTCTTCAACGGTGACTGAGATATCTTCGAGTCTGACACCGGGGATGTCGGCTTGTACTATGATTCCCCCTTCCATCTCAAAGATGTCAAAAGGCGGTACCCATGTATACGCACGAAGCGAGTCCAAATCGCCCTGTGCATCATGGTGAAAAAGGTTATTCGCCCTCTCACGCAGAAACACTAGCCTGTCTGTGTCATCCCAAAACTTTTTGCCCATCTGCGATATTCTAATATATTTCGGTGCGTTTTGTAAATGCCATGATTGGGATGAGATGATTGATTACTGAAAATCTATGTTAACACGAGTTAAAGTTATTAGATAAAGGAAGGGCACAACCCCTCCCTTATTGTTCAATTTAGAACAACCGTCTCTTAGACAGAAAACTATCGTATCTTCTCAACTTTTACGGCACAGAGTTTGTACTCCGGCGTGCTGGCAATTGAATCGCGCTTTTCTGAAGTAAGTATGTTGGACAAGGCATTCTTATAGTGAAACGACAAGAACACATCCCCTTTCTGAGAACGTTTTGAAAGCATTGCCTTCACTAATGCCTTTAGCACGACATGTCATAGAGCCGTTGTTGTAGTGTTCGCGGCGCCTTCCTGTAATCAGAACAAGTGGATACTGTTCGTCTTTAAGCTCACCAGGACCCTTATGTTCCAGTGCAATAAATCTGGCCTTCCCACTTGGACGTGAAAACGACTCCTGATACAACATCGTAGTGCCGGGGTGGTCTTTAGAGGTACACGGCCACTGTATCCCCTCTTTTTCAAGCCGTTCATAGGTAACTCCAGCGTAGATTGGCGTAAGAGTCGCAATTTCGACCATTATCTCTGATGGATGGCTATAACGCATAGGAAATCCCATACGCGTTGCTATTTCACATACTATCTGCCAGTCAGCCATGCCGGAATGTGGCTCAATCGCCTTTCTTACGCTTTGAATGCGTCTTTCTCCGTTTGTAAATGTGCCGTCTTTCTCAGCAAAAGATGCGCCTGGCAATATTACATGTGCAA
>JAMOAZ010000064.1:0-14268 GCA_039908505.1 Nitrospirota bacterium | reverse complement strand
TCTTCGAGGGGAGGTTACTATTGGACATTGATGTTAAGGGCTAAAACCGGGCCTGACACAGTTTAGTTAACAGACCCCTTTATTGTTTTCCAGATTGTTTCATAATCGATTCCAAAATAATCATGTATAATTACATTCCGCATTGCTTTGATTTTATTCCATGGTATGTCTGGGTATTTTGTTTTAATTTCATTGAGTATGTGTGTGGAGGCTTCACCTATAATCTCGAAATTCCTAACAACTGCATCGGCTGCCATTCGATTATCTGAGAAACTATCGAAATCCATACTGTTTGTATATTCTTCGATTTTGCTGGCGGCCTCGTAAATATCATGTTGAAATAATCTGTAATCCCTATTGGACATAAATAACCTCGCTCAGGATTTTATTTCTTAAGAAGGGCTTTAATGCCCTGATGGATACAAGGTCAACCTTCTTTCCAAGTAATGTCTCAAGGTATTCCTTCAAATCAATGAACTCGAATATATCGACAGGTTCAGTGAACTCAACTAAAATGTCAATATCGCTTTCAACGGTGTCTTTACCTTTCGCAAAAGAGCCAAAAACACCGAGCCTCTTTACAGGATACTTATCCTTTATAAGAAGTTCATTGTGCTTTAGTATTTCGACAGGGTTCATTTTACCTCCAACGATATGACACGGATAACCCAATATTTAGTGTTACAGAATTTTCAAACTGATGTCGGCTGCCCTTGCCGAGTGGGTGATATAGCCTGTTGAGATTATATCGACGCCGGTTTCTGCGATTTCCCTGATGTTTTGAAGCGTGACATTCCCTGATGCCTCAAGCAGAACATCTTTTCGTGCTGCCCGCGCAATGCCTACGGCCTGTTTCATTGTTGCTGTGTCCATGTTGTCGAGCATTATGACATCAACATTTGTCGATAGCGCCTCGTTGAGTTCTCTGAGGTCTTTTACCTCGACCTCTATCTTCGTAAGCAGCGGTGTCTTTATTACTTTTTCCACTGCGTTTTTAATACCTCCACAGGCCGCTATGTGATTGTCCTTTATTAAAATCCCGTCGTATAATCCGAACCTGTGGTTGTCTCCTCCACCGGCCCTTACTGCGTATTTCTCCATGTATCTCATATTGGGTGTGGTTTTTCTTGTGTCAACGACTTTTACGGGCAGACCGGAGACTGCCGAAACGAATTGCCGTGTCAGGGTGGCAACTCCGCAAAGGCGCTGCATCATGTTAAGTGCAACCCGCTCTGCCGTCAGTATCGACCTTGTGCTGCCGCGCAATGATGCGATTTGACCGCCTTTCTTTATATCCTGCCCGTCAACGGTCAATGCCTTTATCTCTACGCCGGGGTCAACGATATAAAACACGGCCTCAAAAAAGGGAAGCCCTGCAACTACTGTCGCTTCCTTGGCAGTCAGTACCGCTTCAGAGCGCGATGACATATCTATTGTCAGCATAGTGGTCATGTCGCCGTGACCAATGTCTTCAATCAGGGCGTTTCTTATCGAGTCCATTACGGCGGGTGGAATTTCTACCAGATGTAGAGGGGTCATTTATCCAGTTTTTTTAACTTGTCTATGTTGCTTTGAATCCGGTCTCTTTTTTCTATCAGCTCTGAATACTTTAATTTATCTTTTTCTACAATCGCCTTTGGCGCACGGTCTCTGTAGTCCATGTTTGAGAGTTTCACCTCAATGTCCCTTATGGCAGTGTCGAGCTTCTTTAGCTCTTTACCCAGGCGCTGAAATTCGGCTGCAACGTCAAACAGGCCGCTTACAGATACGTATATCTCCATGCCGGTCTTAACTGCTGTCATTGTAGAGGGTTTTTTCTCGATATTGCTGCCTGTCTCAAGCGTTTCCAGCTTTGCGAGATCGACGATGAAGTCAGAGTTATCAATGAGCATTTTTCGTATCTTACCGGAGGTCTTTACTGAAACCTTTAGTTTTTTCGATGGAGAGATATTAAACTCACCGCGAATACTTCTTATCCCGCTTATGGCGTCTATTACAAAGGACATCTCATCGTTGGCGTTAGCATACGCACGAAACATGTCCGCAGTGGGGTAGGGCGCAAGTGAGATTGTCTGTCCGGTTTGAGGAAAAGATTTCCATAACTCCTCAGTAATAAACGGCATAAATGGATGAAGCAGTCTCAGAGAATTGTCAAATACATAGATCAGGCACTTTAATGTTAGTGAGGCATTGGGATAGCTTCTCTCGAATGAAGTCTTGGCAAGTTCGATATACCAGTCACACAGTTCATGCCAAACAAACTGATATACGGCGCTTGAGGCATCGTTAAACCGGTAATCTGCCAGGGCCTTGTCAATGTCTGAGGCGGCCTCAGAAAGCCTGTAAAGTATCCATTTATCTGGCAGTGTAAGAGACCCCGCATTGAGAGCCTGAATCTCTTCGCTGATTTCACCGATGGTACTAATCCCAGCCGGTTCTATCTTGTCGATGTTAAGCTTGATAAACCTTGACGCATTCCAAAGTTTATTAGCAAAGCGGCGGTAGCCTTCTACACGCTCCTCGGCAAACTTTATATCCCTTCCCTGAGCAGCAAAGGCAGCAAGCGAGAACCTGAAAGAATCTGTCCCGTAGTTATCTATAATCGTAAGTGGGTCAACCACGTTGCCCTTTGATTTGCTCATCTTCTGGCCTTTTTCATCCCTGACAAGGGCGTGGATATAAACATCGTGAAACGGGACATCCTTCATAAATTTCTGCCCCATCATGATCATCCTGGCTACCCAGAAAAACAATATATCAAAACCAGTAACAAGTACGCTTGTTGGATAAAATGTCTTCAGGTCATCTGTGTTGTCCGGCCATCCAAGCGTACTAAATGGCCATAGGGCAGATGAAAACCATGTGTCAAGCACATCGGGGTCTTTGACTATGGCGGCGCTGCCACACTGCGGGCATTTGTTTAAGTCCTGACGGTCTGAAAACGGTCTTACCTGAATACCTACGGTAATGGTCTTTGCATTTGTGATAATCTCAGCATGGCTGAACCTGAAGGCCTTAAGCTCTGCGTATGTGCCTTCGGCAATGCCGTTTATTTCCTTCAGTAATTTCACATGAATGAACTGCCCCTGTGAATGACCTGAGTCAGTGGCGCAATCGGCGCAGTACCATACCGGTATCCTGTGTCCCCACCATATCTGTCTGGAGATGCACCAGTCTTTTATGTTTTCCATCCATGAGAAATAACTGTTCTTCCATCCCTCTGGTATGATATTAATCTTACCGCTACTGACCAAATCAATGGCGTCTTTTGCCATAGATTCTACATCGACATACCACTGGGCGGTTGGCAGTGGTTCGATTATTGTCCTGCATCTGTAGCAATGGGCTATTGAGTGCGTGTGCTTGTCTTCTTTTATGAGCAGTCCTTTTTCTTTCAGATCTTCGATGACGGCCTTTCTGCAGTCGTAACGGTCAAGGCCAGCGTATTTGTCTCCGGCGTTTTCTGTCATTTTACCGTCCTGCCCGATTACGGCTATGAAGGGAAGGTGCGGTGACTGACGTTTTGCTATAGCCTCGTCGTTGAAATCGTGCGCCGGTGTCACTTTCACTGCTCCAGTGCCAAAGGATGGGTCAACTTCCTTATCGGCAATTATTGGGATTGTCCTCCCGGCAAGCGGCAGCCTTAATAATTTTCCAATGTACCCATTATATCTTTCGTCATCAGGATTAACAGCAACGGCAGTATCGCCAAGCATTGTCTCAGGGCGTGTCGTAGCTACTATAATATAATTATGCTCATCAAGGAGCGGGTAACGAATATATGTCAGTTTGCCTTCATACTCTTCATGCTCCGCCTCAAGGTCTGAAAGGGCGGTCGAACAGCGCGGACACCAGTTTATCAATCTTGTCGAGCGGTATATCAGGCCATCCTCAAACAAGGATACAAATACCTCTCGCACAGCCCGCGATAGTCCCTCGTCTAGTGTAAATCTCTCACGAGACCAATCACATGAGGCTCCGAGTTTTTTCAGTTGATGAATGATTTGGCCGCCGTTGAGGGCCTTCCACTGCCAGACTCTCTCCGTAAAAGCAGCCCTTCCTAATGCCTCACGGCTGAGACCTTCTGCGGCAAGCTGTTTTTCTACGACATTCTGCGTAGCGATTCCAGCGTGGTCTGTCCCCGGTACCCACAACACCATGTAACCTTTCATTCGCTTCCAACGCGACAGGATATCCTGAAGTGTAACGTTAAGGGCATGCCCCATGTGTAGTGAGCCGGTAACGTTTGGTGGAGGGATGACTATTGAGTAGGGTTGCTTTGATTTATCGGGGGATGGCTGAAAAAAGCCGTTTTCCATCCAGTAGGAATACCACTTCTCTTCAACATCCTTAGGCTCATAAGACTTTGCTATCTCTTTGACCTGGGTGTTCATTCTATATCCAAAATGTTTATAACCAAACCGCTTACATAAACTCCGATTTTATTTGCTCAATCTCATGATTAATAAGACGTTCTGCAACACCTGGGACTGCCTCCCAAATAACCTTTTCAACATCACGTTTTATTGCCGGAATATTGTCCTGCAATACTCCAGTAATAACTCTTTCGGTTACATCACGTGTCATCTTGAAAATCTCTGCTGGCAGCGTTGCCAATATCCCTTTAATTGTCGATGAAATTACCTGATTGACTATTACCTCAAGGTTTATTGTCCCAATAACATCGCTGATCTTTTTATTAATTGCTTCTGAGACCATATCGTTTAAGCCTACAGACACATCCTTAAAACTATTGTTTATGTAACCGTCTACTGATTCTCTGAAAGTTGACAAAATCGTGCCTTCGTCAATAACCTGTGTCACTTTTTGTTCAAGGCTGCGCTGCAAAATATAAGTCACATCTCCTGTTGTCAATAAAACATTTCCTGCGTGTGAAGATGACACAGAGTACCCGCTCTGAGGTTCAGCAAACGGAGGAGGTGTAGCACCAGGCTGCGGTCTGACCGGCTCAGTAAACTGTGGTTCGGGGGCGCGGGGCGCTTGAGGTATTTGAGTAACCGGCTGAGGTTTTTCCGCTATCTCAGGCTCTTTTTGGGGCTCTTTTACGGGGCTTATCTCGGGTGGCTGCGACATACCCAGTAATATATCCTCATTAGCAAAAGAGGTTTCAACATCCTGCGTCTGTTCATTCCAGCTTGGCTCTTGGTGTGCCGGAGTTTCAGCCGCACTTGTTTCTATGGGCAGTTCCTCGGCAATAACGACTGTCTTCTGAGCGTCGCTGTTGTCGATGTCAGAAGATTCCTCTGCCATAGTCCCGGCAAGCAGGGCCTCTATGTCGTTTTCGTCCATAACTGTCGCACCTTTAACTGTCGCAGCTTTGGAGTCTGGGACTTTTGCGTCGCTGCTGTCTCTCTCATCAGTTCCTCCAGATAAACTATCAAGCACATCTTTGAGTTCCCTTGTGGTTAAATCGCTGTCTGATATATTCTGAAATTCACCAGTGTCTTCAGAGATAGACTGACCCTCTTCAAAGACCCCTGTATCGTCAATATCGCTTTTTCCCAACAGCTCTTCGATATCGTCATCTCCCATTAGCGAATCACCCAAGTCTACAGGTTCTTCTCCTTTTCCAGCTTCGTCGAAAGTGGTAACTTCGCCGTCTGATGACGAAGACGGGCCTAATACAGCGTTAATCTTATTTAAAAATTCCTGAGACTCAAATGGCTTAATTAAATGGTCAGAGGCACCGCAGTCCTTAAAGCTGCGCTCGTTTAACGGCTCAAATGCCCCGACCAGGAGTATAACAGGGATATGTTTTGTTTTTTCGTTCGCTTTAATCTGTTTGCATAGCTCGTAACCGTTTACTTTCGGCATCTCAATGTCGGCAAGCACTATGGAAGGATTGAATTTGCTTATTTTGTCAAGTGCCTCCTGACCGTCGTTGACGGAAATGATCTGGAAGTCTTCCTCCGATAGGATCAGCTCCACCACCTTTTGTATCGTGATACTGTCGTCCGCTAATAATAGTCTCTTAGGCATTTCTTACCTCTTTATATATATTTTATTCACATTTGTACAAATAATCAAGAGACTCTTCTATAATCCTGCATAATGATGAACCCACGGTTCTATTTGTGTAACTGTTGAATCCACGATTCAACAAGACGAAACACCTCACGTACCACCAAAGTGACCGGAACCAGCCGTCGAACTGTCGTGGGCCGGTGTACAGCTAAACTTTGATAATAGCTTCGCTGTGTTTGCTGAATTACACCATGGGCAGGTAGCTTCACTGGTACCCATTTTCTGTAAGAGCGTGAATTGCTTTTTACAGTCCATACAAGTGTATTCATATATTGGCATAGCACACACTCCTTTACGATACAATTTATTCGACGCTGCATATACTAACATATTTATATCGTAATTTAATATATGTCAGAAAAATTTTTATATTTGCCCCGATGCTAAAACCTGATGCTAAAATATATGCCAAAAATTATACAGGGAGATTTGACAAGCATTTTGGAGTTATGGTTAAATAGATTACCTTTAATGGCAGTCCGGTGAGACTGTAAGGAGAATAATGTGAAACTGTCTGCTGCTGTAATCTCTGTGAGAGCCGCCTGTTGGGACATTAGCGCTTGTGTGCAGTTAGAATTTAAACACCGCTACGTGCGGCTGGGAACTGAACAGTGTTAACCAGAGAACTCCTCAACGAAAGCGACATTGCACGAATGCTTTCCCGTATGGCACACGAAATAATTGAGAGGAACGAGGGATGTGAGAATGTCTGTATTGTAGGGATTCACCGTGCAGGGGTCTATATTGCACGACGCTTGTCTGAGAAAATACGGCTCATAGAGGGTGTTACTATTGCCGTTGCCTCCCTCGATATTTCATTTTACAGGGATGACCTCAACCGCAGGAAAAATCATCCTATCGTAAGAAAGACTGAGATGCCGATAGATATAAACGATAAAAAAATTATCCTCGTTGACGATGTTCTCTACACCGGCAGGACTATCAGGGCTGCCATGGATGCCTTGAATGATTTTGGACGACCTGCACAGATACAACTTGCTGTGCTTATAGACAGGGGACACAGGGAACTACCGATTCGTGCTGATTATGTAGGAAAAAATATTCCTACATCAAGGTCAGAAAATATTAAAGTGTTACTTAAAGAAGATGCAGACCACGACATGGTCTTAGTCATCAGAGACAACCCCGATGTCTGAGAGGCAGCTTTAAGGATTCTATGGATAAAGACCTGTTAGATATTAAAAGCGCTGCTACGGCTGATATCGAGTTGATACTCAATACGGCCTCATCGTTTAAGGATGTCTTATCAAGGGATATTAAGAAAGTCCCCACTCTTCGGGGTAAGACGGCGGTAAACTTGTTTTTTGAGCCGTCTACGAGGACAAAGACATCTTTCGAACTGGCAGAAAAAAGACTGAGTACCGATGTAATCAACTTTGTAGTGCCGTCGAGTTCTGTTGCCAAAGGAGAGACACTGTACGATACGATTAAGACTATCGAGTCCTATGGCATAGATTTTATAATCATCAGACACCAGTTTTCAGGCGTACCACATTTTATATCACGTATTTCAAAGGCCTCCGTAATCAATGCCGGAGACGGCATAAACGAACACCCTACACAGGCACTGCTTGACGCCTTCACGATTAAAGAACAAAAGGGAACTATTGCAGGGCTTAAAATAGCAATCGTAGGGGATATTTCACACAGCAGGGTGGCAAAGTCCAATATCTACTGTCTGAAAAAACTTGGGGCAGATATAAGATTAATCGCGCCGCATACACTGATCCCAACCGGTATAGAAAACGATGTGACAGATATTTACCATGACATTGACTCAGGGATTGCCGGTATAGACGTGATCATGACGCTGAGAATACAACAGGAGAGACAGTCGGGTGGCTTTTTCTCATCAACCGATGAATACTTTAAGTTCTGGGGGCTGACACTCAAAAGGCTTGGCAAGGCCAGACCTGATGTAATCGTCATGCACCCCGGCCCGATGAATCGCGGCGTGGAGATAGCCTCTGAAGTAGCCGACAGCAGGCACTCGGTAATCAACACACAGGTTACTAACGGCCTTGCCGTCAGAATGGCAGTCCTGTATCTTTTGGACAGTGCGAGACCACGCAAATAACAACTCTAAACAGGCACTTGAGATATGAGGTATAATCGATGGATTTAATTATAAGAAGAGGCCATATCGTTGATCCTTCGCAGGGTGTAGACTTTATAGGTAGCATATATATTGAAAACGGTCTGATAGTAAAAATAGAGAATACCGGCACGACAGTCGAGCCAGGAATCACAAGGGTCTTAGACGCCTCCGGCCTTTACGTCTTCCCAGGGCTTGTTGACATGCACGCGCACTTAAGGGAGCCTGGGTTTGAGTACAAGGAAACCATAAAAAGCGGCACATCGGCTGCCGTTAAGGGCGGCTTTACAAGCGTCTGTTGTATGCCCAACACAAAGCCGGTAAACGACAACGAGACAGTGGCGGAGTTCATAGTGAAAAAGGCGCTGTCCGAGGGTTTTTGTAACGTGTTTCCAATAGGGGCGATAACAAAGAGACAGGAAGGCGTGGAGCTTGCCGAGATGGGTATGATGAAAGACGCTGGCTGCGTGGCATTTTCAGATGACGGCAGACCGGTAACTGATTCGTTGTTGATGCGTCGTGCGCTTGAGTACTCGAAGGTGTTCTCATCGCCGATAATATCACATGCCGAGGATTTATCACTTTCAAACAACGGTGTTATGAACGAGGGGTATCTATCAACAACGCTTGGCCTGAGGGGAATACCGGCGGCATCGGAGGTAATAGCGATAAAAAGGGATATTGAACTTGCCGCGCTGACTGGCGGACGGCTGCACATTGCCCATTGCTCAACAGAGGGTGGGCTCAGGGCCATAAGAGAGGCAAAAAGAGATGGTATTTCTGTTACGGCAGAGACATGCCCTCATTATTTTCATTTAACTGAGGCAGAGACCGGCGGGTATAATACTGCCGCAAAGGTGAATCCACCGCTGAGAACCAAAAAAGACGTAGAGGCCATTAGAGAGGGTCTCATAGACGGCACCATAGATGTCATCGCTACAGACCATGCGCCTCACCACAGGGATGATAAACTTTGCGAGTTCGACAGGGCGGCATTTGGAATATCCGGGTTTGAGACTGCATTTTCTCTGAGCCTTGCGCTGGTTAAAGGGGGGCTTCTGACGTTGAACCAATTAATCGAAAAGATGACCATAAGGCCGGCACAGATATTGGGACTTAGTAAGGGCACTTTAAAAGAAGGTGCTGAGGCTGATATTGTTATAGCAGATTTAAACAAAGACTTTATTGTTGACCCTGAACAATTTGTATCTAAAGGAAAAAATACACCATTCAATGGTTGGCGTCTCAGCGGGATGCCAGTTATAACCATATGTAAAGGTAAGTTAAAGTATCACTTTAATAATAGTTTAATGGCGGAAGGTATATGAAGAAAAGGGCATTATTGGTATTGTCAAACGGTCTGGTCTTTGAGGGTGAGTCATTTGGCGCTGAGGGAGAGACTGAAGGCGAGGTGGTGTTTAATACATCGATGGCGGGCTATCAGGAGATATTGACCGATCCTTCGTACAAGGGGCAGATAGTGGCGATGACGTATACGCAGATTGGGAATTACGGCATCAATCATGAGGATATCGAATCAAAAGACGCACCAAAGGTGGAGGGGTTTATAGTAAAGGAGTATCTGGATTACCCAAGTAATTGGCGGTCTGACGGGGCGCTTGGGCATTATCTCAATAAACACGGCATTGTTGGAATTCAGGGGATAGACACGCGCGCTCTTACGTCGTGCTTGAGAGACTGTGGCTCTATGATGGGGATAATCTCTACGGATGCCCGCCACACACCGGCTGCTCTGTTTGAGAGAATCAGAGATCATTCAGGGATTGGCGGGATTGATTTAGTCAAAGAGGTGACGACGGACAAATCTTATAAGTGGCATGAAAAGGTCTGGGGATATGAGGGCAGCAGCTCAAATGTGAGGCCGCTTCACCATGAGACAATTAAAGTAGTAGTTTATGATTTTGGGGTTAAGCTCAATATATTAAGAAATCTTGCTGCTGAGGGAGTTGACTTAACCGTAGTGCCTGCTGAGACAAGCAGCGCCGAGGTGCTTGAGATGAGTCCTGATGGGATATTATTGAGTAACGGCCCCGGGGACCCTGAGGCTGTATCCTATGGGATTCAAAACGTGAAGGCGCTCATAGGGAAAAAACCTATGTTTGGTATTTGTCTGGGGCATCAAATTCTCGGATTAGCGCTTGGCGGGCGGACATATAAGCTAAAATTTGGTCATCACGGCGGCAATCACCCCGTAAAAGACTTAGCAACAGGAAAGGTAGAGATAACTTCACAGAATCACAACTACTGTGTGGATGTCGAATCCCTGAAAGGACAGGCCGTCCTGACGCACAAAAACTTATATGACGGCACTGCCGAGGGAATAAGGCACGCGGAACTGCCCATATTTTCAGTTCAGTATCACCCGGAGGCAGCGCCTGGGCCAAACGATTCCAATTATTTATTCAGGAGATTTAAGGACATGATAACGGGAGGCAAATATGAAAGTTAATAGAGGCGGCATTAAAGAAGGGACTATGATAGAGGTTTTGGAGGGGAGAACACCTGTCTTAGTAGCAAATGTGAGCGGCAGTTTTTATGCTGTTGGCGGCATATGTCCGCATATGAGATGCCATCTTCAGAAGGGCACACTGAAGGGCAGCACGGTGACATGTCCATGTCACGGGGCGTCTTTTGATGTAACAACAGGCAGGATGTTGTCATGGGTTGCAAGTATGTCAAAAGACCTTGCAATGGTATCAAAATATTTGGGCTGGGCTAAGGACCTTAAAACATACAGCGTAAAGGCAGATGGCGATTACCTGGAGCTGTCCTGATTAAATGGATAATACAGCCACATATGAAAAGACTAAATGGGTGCTGACAGACCTCCTGGCCTCACCTGATGCACCTGAGACGGAGGAGATAGTCAGTGGGTTAAAATCACTCGTTTCACAGATTGTCTCTCGCAGAGATGCACTGACGATTGATATGTCTGGCGATGATTTTACGGCGTTTCTTCGTTTGATAGAGAAATTTGCAGTTGAGTCAAACCGTCTGACTGCGTACAGCCAGTTGTGGTTTTCCGAGGATACGCAAAATCAGTCAGCGCTTACGTTTATGGGGCGTATTGAGCAACTGTTAACAGATATGTATAATGAGACACTGTTCTGGGGGTTGTGGTGGAAGTCCATAGGGGATGAGGACGCGCAGCGGCTGATGGGTCATGCCGGTGATTTGCGATATTATCTGGAGCGGGAACGTGCCTTTAAAAAACACATTTTAACAGAACCGGAAGAGAAAATCATAAACGTCAAAGACGTAAACGGTATAAACGCCGTCATTACAATCTATGACATGCTCACAAGCAAATATGAGTTCGGGCTGGAGGTGGACGGGCAGATGATTAGACCCCTTACGCGCGACTCCCTCATGTCATACGTGCATCATTCAAACCCCGTGCTGCGTGAGGTGGCCTATAAGGAACTCTTCAGGGTCTACTGCAATGACGAAATACTCCTGTCACAGATGTACGCCTACAGGGTACGCGACTGGGCATCGGAGCATGTTAGGATTAGAAATCACGACTCGGCAATCAGTGTCCGCAATCTTGCCAATGATATACCAAACTCAGTGGTTGACACGCTGCTGTCAGTATGCGTAGAGGAATCCCACGTATTTCAGAGATACTTCAACATAAAGAGCAGGCTGCTGGGTCTGCCAAAACTCAGGCGCTATGATATATATGCCTCTGTAAGACGAGACGATGACCATATAATTCCATACAACACAGCGGTAGAGACGGTGTTGGACAGTTTTAATAAATTTTCCCCGAAGTTTGGGGCAATGGCAAAGAGGGTGTTTGATGAGGCACGAATAGATGCTGAGGACAGGCCAAATAAGAGGACAGGGGCGTTTTGTTATGGGGTGCTGCCGAATATGACGCCGTGGGTGTTGATGAACTACACGGGGAAACCGCGCCAGGTTGCCACACTGGCACATGAGCTTGGACATGCGGTTCATGCCCTTGCCGCGGCGCAACATTCGGTGTTGACGTTTCATGCCCCGCTGCCGCTTGCTGAGACGGCCTCGGTGTTTTCGGAGATGCTGCTTACTGAGCGAATGCTTCAGGATGAAGGCACCAAGGAGGCGAGGACTGCCCTTGTCTGCTCTGCCCTTGATGATATATATGCCACGGTGCTGCGTCAGGCGTATTTTGTATTGTTTGAGCGTGAGGCGCACGAGCTGCTTGCAGGTGGAGCAAACCCAGGTGAGCTGAACACGCTCTATCTGAATCTGATGAGGAGACAATTCGGTGATTCAGTGGAGCTTACTGATGATTTTCAGCACGAGTGGATGGCGATTTCCCACATATTTCATACGCCGTTTTACTGCTATGCCTACAGTTTTGGTGAACTGCTGTCGCTCTCTCTGTATAACATGTACAAAGAAGAGGGCAGGGGGTTTGTTGATAAGTTATTGAAGATATTATCTTACGGTGGTTCGGCCTCGCCGCAGCATATATTAAATGAGGCCGGTATTGATATAACAGATGCCGGATTTTGGCGCGGTGGTTTTCGGGTAATAGACGGGTTTATAGATAAGCTGTTATAATTCAGAGATATATATCGGGAGGTATTTATGTCAGGAAGACTTACATATCGTCCGTTTGAGTCGCTTGTAAATATTACCATCGAAGAAGAGAAAACAAATCCTGAACCAGAGTTAACCGACACAGACTATTTCGTAGCGGCGATGGAGCGTGTCAGGGAGATAAGGGAGTTCAGGGAAATTCCGTATTCAGTCCCGGTTGTACCCTCACAGGCTCAGACTCCGTCAAACGATTCTGAGGCTCAGGAGACGCTGGTAGAAATCGTAGCGGGCAAAAGTCCGATTGAGATACGAAACACACAGGAGTATGTCGAGTGGGCTGCAACGGGTAGGGAGGGGCGCAATCCCGCAGCAAGGAAAGACCTGTTAAACCGGCTGCACAGAGGGGATTTTTCAGTACAGGATTACTTAGACCTTCACGGCTATACGTTAGAGGAGGCGGAGATAATCACAGGGGAGTTCATCGTGGAGAGCGTGAGGCGGCGGCTGAGATGTGTTAAGATAATCCACGGCAGGGGGCTGCGTTCACCGTCCGGGCCGGTGCTGAAAGACGCCTTGGTAAAATGGCTGACAGGGCGAATGAGAAAACACATAAAGGCATTTGCAACTGCCAGAGGATGTGACGGTGGTCTTGGGGCGGTCTATGTGTTGTTGAAGTGACAGACAATAGGGGAAAACAATAGTGCTGAGAAGATTAAAGGTATCAGGCTTTAAGAATCTGGTAGATGTAGACATAAGTTTCGGCCCGTTTACGTGCATAGCCGGGGCAAACGGAGTTGGGAAATCCAATCTGTTTGATGCGGATTTTTAAGCGCGTTAGCAGAGAAACCCTTCAGAGAGACCGCATCAGGGGAATTAATAGGAGTTCACCATGACCGTGGTAAAAGAGATGGGAGGACAGGAAGTATTACTGCGTTCTAATGGAACTCTGCGATTTTTGGTGGCAGCTGTGATTGAGGCAGATGAGCAGATGGGAGAGCTTATATGTTTTGAAGAGTCTGAAAATGGTATTCACTCTGCACGAATACCAGCAATGATAAAGCTTCTTAAATATATATTAATCAGTGCATAAGTAAGTGGACATAACTATGCCGCATATTGTAATTTGCGATGCATAAAAAAACTGCGAATTATGTGTGGCAATTTCTGTAAAGAACGTAAGCAATAGGGTCTGTTAACTAAACTGTGTCAGGCCCGGTTTTAGCCCTTAACATCAATGTCCAATAGTAACCTCCCCTCGAAGAAAATAGCAAGCTGAGAAATTGTTTGACCCCAGTTTCTTGCTGGCTGAGTCCATTTCTCCGAGATTTTCTGTACAGCCAGATATATGAGTTTCAAGAGGGCGTTTTCAGTGGCAAAAGCCCCTTTGGTCTTCGTAACCTTGCGTAGCTGGCGATGGAAGCCCTCAATGACATTGGTTGTATAGATTATCCGGCGTATGTCCAGCGGGTACTTGAAGTAGCTAGTGTCTAATTGCAAAAATAAGCGATATATGTTATATTTTCTGGCAGGAGGTATCTATGGCCAGGAAAGCAGCG
>JAMOAZ010000063.1:0-15510 GCA_039908505.1 Nitrospirota bacterium | reverse complement strand
TTGCACATGTAATATTGCCAGGCGCATCTTTTGCTGAGAAAGACGGCACATTTACAAACGGAGAAAGACGCATTCAACGCGTAAGAAAGGCTATTGAGCCGCTCTCCGGCATGGCTGACTGGCAGATAGTATGTGAAATAGCAACGCGTATGGGATATCCAATGCGTTATAGCCATCCATCAGAGATAATGGCCGAAATTGCGATTCTTACGCCAATCTACGCTGGCGTTACCTATGAACGGCTTGAAAAACAGGGGATACAGTGGCCGTGTACCTCTAAAGACCACCCCGGCACTACGACATTGTATCAGGAGTCGTTTTCACGTCCAGGCGGGAAGGCCAGATTTGTTGCACTTGAACACAAAGGTCCTGGTGAGCTTACAGACGAACAGTATCCATTTGTTCTGATTACAGGAAGGCGCCGTGAACACTACAACAACGGCTCTATGACATGTCGTGCTAAAGGCATTATGGAATTGTTCCCTGAAGAATTGCTTGAGATGAATCACGCAGATGCGCAACGCTTGAAAATAGAAAACGGAGAAACGGTTAGAGTCTCTTCAAGGCGTGGAGATATTTTAGTGAAGGCAATGCTTACAAAACGTTCTCAGGAAGGGGATGTGTTCTTGTCGTTTCACTATAAGAATGCCTTGTCCAACATACTTACTTCAGAAAAGCGCGATTCAATTGCCAGCACGCCGGAGTACAAAGTCTGTGCCGTAAAAGTTGAGAAGATACGATAGTTTTCTGTCTAAGAGACGGTTGTTCTAAATTGAACAATAAGGGAAGGGTTGTGCCCTTCCCTTATCTAATAACTTTAACTCGTGTTAACATAGATTTTCAGTAATCAATCATCTCTCAACCCATCCCAAGGGAGTTTGAACCTAGTGCTGGACAATGCGGGCAAAATTCAGCTATAATCTGTTGCGGCATATAACGGCAATGTACCTATCAATCAGAAATAAGATATTAATATCGCACTTTGGAATCGTCTTATTCGTCGGACTGGCAATCGGGGGATACGGGTATTATTTTATCTCGAAACATATTAACACTGATGAAAAGAAGTCTCTTGAGTTCCTGACCAATACCCTTAAGTCGCGGGTGCTGGGTGTAGTTGCCCAAAGAAAATCCACGCTGCAACTGGTATCGGAAAAGATATTGGACGGTGATAAGTTAGACGTTTATACGGACAAATACGGTGAATATGTCCTGAGTCAGAATCTGCCTAAGTTCTCAAAAGAGTTTCCCGTTTTGAGTTATGTAAACATGAAAGGAGAAGAGGTTAGGGCGGTAAATGGAATTGTGTTCTCAGGTAAAAGCGAAATAATCGCTTCCACAATTTTCAAAGAGTTAATGTCAGAGCCGAACAAAATTATTGTCTCATACGAACAAAACAACGTCGACCTCGGCATACCAGCAGTTACATTTGCTATGGCAAAATATAGCGGCGATAAGCCCATTGGATTTATAAGGGGCAGCGTACCAATCACCACCATAGCCAGCGTTTTGTCTGAAACAGAGGTCGAAAAATCAGGCTTTGCATTGTTGCTTGACAGTAGGATGACAGTCATATATGCCAGCAGCAGACCTGATATTGCAGGGCATTCAATTGATGACAGTAAGACACCCGTTCAGTTAAAAAGAGGCATTAACAGGGCATTAATATTAGGGGTTGACAGCATCGCAGCCCTTGTCCCGCTTGATGAGTTCAGGTGGTCGCTGATGGTAGTCATCCCCTATGCGGAGTTTAGCGCCGACGAGAACAAGATAAAATACATCACTGTCGGCGTAATGATTTTAGTATTGGTCATCAGTGGGGTGATTTTTACATTGATCACAAGACACATAACTAATAATATAACCAACCCGCTTAAGAGATTTATCGCATTTACAGATATGATAGCCAAAGGGAATTTTACTCAAATCACTGATATTAAATCAAAAGATGAGGTCGGTGTCCTGGCAGAATCGTTTAATCATATGCTCATGGAGCTGCAAAAAACAAGGGATGACTTAATCATAGCAAAAGAGTATACTGACAATATCATTGAGACCATAGCAAGCGCCGTTATTGTGCTAACAGAAGATGCTGAAATTGTAAAAGTTAATAAGTCTGTTAATAAGATGTTAGGACGCACTGAGGAAGAGCTGCTCAATAAACGCATAGATGAAATATTTGAAAGTGACACGATTGCTGAAATATTATATAATGAAATAATGAGAAATGGGTATGTAAAAGATGTTGAGGTAGTACTGATGGCAAAATACGGTGTAAAAGTTCCAGTCATATTCTCCGCATCGGTTATCTATGGCAGCGACGGTAACACAATTGATGAGATAGTCTGCTCGGCACAAAACATAACACAGTTGAAGAGGATGCAAAAAGTACGCGACATGCACCTGAAGGAGTTAGAGACAGCCAACAAACACCTCAAAGAGAGCCGCACCCAGCTAGTGCAGGCAGAAAAACTGGCCTCTCTTGGGCAGATGTTGGCAGGTGTGGCCCATGAGATAAACACACCCGTAGGCATAGGCATAACCCTCTCTTCTACTATCACTAAAGAGACTGAAGCAATAAAGGCCGCAATCGATGACAGGTCATTGCGTATGGAGCGGCTGCAGGAATATATTGACGATATAAATAAGAGCAGTTCCCTTATATTTAAGAGCCTTATGCGTACAGCCGAACTGGTGAAAAGTTTCAAGATGGTATCGGCAGACCAGATTACACAGGAGAGGCGCGTGTTCAGATTAAAGGGATACATTGAAGAAATACTGCTTAGTCTTCAACCGAAGCTCAAGAGGAGCCAGCATAATATTGAGGTCATTTGTGAACAATCCCTGGAGTTGGACAGTTATCCAGGCTCTATAGCACAGATTATAACAAATCTGCTGATGAATTCCCTCATACACGCGTATGACAAGGGCGCCAAAGGCACAATAACGATTGAAGCCGCCCTCCACAAAAATGACATAGTTATCCAGTACAAAGACGATGGCAAGGGTATTCCCCAGGAAAATATCAAGAAGATATACGACCCTTTTTTTACGACGATGCGTGGGACTGGAGGCACAGGGCTGGGGATGCATATTGTGCATAATATAGTAACGCAGACCCTCGGCGGCACTATCGATTGTCAGAGCGAGTTGAACAAGGGGACGACATTTACAATCAGCTTTCCCGTAATTAAAAAGGAGGCAGCAGCGTAATGGAACATAACGACAACACCGAGAGGTTCTTCTATCGGTACGGCGGTAAAGGTAAAGCGCCTTCTGCTGCCGGACCATGGAAGGTAATGATAGTCGATGACGAGCAAGAGGTCCATGAGATGACACGCATGGCGCTAAAACACTTTGTCTATGACGGTAAGCCTGTTGAGTTTATCAGCGCCTACTCCGGCAGCGAGGCAAAGACCCTCATGGAGGAAAACCCCGATACCGCTGTTATGCTATTAGATGTTGTTATGGAAGAAGACAACTCCGGCCTGCTTGTTACCAAATATATCAGAGAAGAATTGAAAAACAATCAGGTGCGGATTATTCTAAGGACAGGGCAGCCGGGCCAGGCCCCTCAACACGAAGTCATCGTCCAGTATGACATAAACGATTACAGGGAAAAGACCGAATTGACCAAAGATAAGTTTGATGTCGCAATGCTCCTTGCCTTAAGGACATATCGTGCAATCATAAATCTTGAAAACGGCAAGAGGGGGCTTGAACAGATAATATCGGAAAACGCTAAGACGACCTCGCAGTTAACCGCATTGCTTGCCTCGGTCAAAGACATGATAAGCATTAAAGATACCGATGGAAAATTCGTCTTAATTAATGACGCATTCAAAGAATTCATAGGGCTGGACGAGCAGGAAATCATAGGCAGGACGTATGATAATTTCTTCCCGAAGTCGTTTGCCTCAAAAGAGCGGGAGAGTGACCGCGAGGTCTTAGAGAACTTAAAGGCTATTCAAATTGAACACAAGATAAGCGGCAGGGAAGGGGATATATATCTTGAGACGATCAAAAACCCGATATTTACCGAGACCGGCGAGGTCTTTGGGATGGTCTCAGTATCGAGGGATATAACAGAACGAAAAATATTCGAGCTTGAACTGCGTCAAAGCAGAGATGAATACCGCATGGGATTCCGCGCGATAGTGGAAAACAGTCAGGACATAATAACCCGTATTGACAGCGGTTATGTGTGCCGCTATATGAACCCAAGCTGTGCCCTTTATATGATGCTTAAGCCCGAAGATTTTATTGGAAGGCACATCACTAAGTTTTCTGAACTGGGATTCGACGAAGATTTTATTAAAGGTATAATAGACCTGACGCGACTGACAGTTGACTTAAAAGAAAGACAGGAAAAGGAAATATCAATTAACGGCGTCCAGTGGTTTCAGGGGGTATCAGTCCCAGAGCTTGACAACTCAGGCTCTGTGACTTCCGTAATAATCATAGCTCATAACATAACCGACCGCAAGAAAATCGAAGCGGCAATGACTAAAAACCTGCGCCTGTTGACAAAGGCCATAGAAACAACACAGGTAGGATTTACGATTACAGATGCAGACGGCGTAATAATCTATACAAATGAGGCCGAGGCCGCTCAACACGGCTACACGGTTGATGAACTGATTGGCAAGAATATCAGGATAATGGCCCCGAAAGAATTATCCAGGCCGCTGACAGAGGAAGAGCTGATAGCGTTTCGTGTCAATACGGACAGAAGTACAAAGAGATGGAAACGTGAAAGTGTAAATTCCCGAAAAGATGGGAGCCATTTCCCTGTGCAACTGACCTCTGACGTGGTGATGGACGACGATGGAACGGTGGCCGCTATTGCCACAAGCTGTGAGGACATTACTGAAAGAAAACAGATGGAGGAAAAGATAAGACGGCACAGCGAACACCTTGAAGAGGAGGTGCAGGCGCGTACTGCCGAATTATCCAGGACATTAACTGAGTTGCAGCAAAGCCAGGAGCAACTTGTTCAATCGGCAAAGATGGCGTCTTTGGGTGTGCTGACTGCCGGCGTGGCGCATGAAATAAATAACCCGCTTGCCTTTGTCTCTGGCAACATAGGAAACCTTGAGAAGTTTATCCAAAGGCTGTTTGGTCTGCTTGAGAGATACGATAAGATTGAATCTTCAGACGAGGCTAAATCAGAAATCGAGAACTATAAGAAGGAGATTAATTATAGTTATTTGAGCTCCCGCATTACACCCCTAATTGCAAAAACAAGGGAGGGCACTGAGCGTATTAAGAAAATCGTACAGGACCTCAAGAATTTTGCACGGCTGGACATCACTGATATAACTGAAATGAACATAAACGAATCTCTTGACACAACGCTGGAGCTGCTCTTCCACGAGTATAAAAACAGAGTAGTTATAGTAAGGGAATATGGGAAGATTCCTATGCTGCAATGTTATGCTGCAAAAATCAATCAGGTATTTATGAACCTGCTGGTAAACGCGTGTCAGGCGATAGAGGGCGAAGGGGAGGTCAAAATAAGGACTTCTGTAGATACTGAAAAGATAGAGGTTGCGATAACAGACACAGGCAAAGGAATCCCCCCGGAGATACTCAGTAAGATATTTGACCCGTTTTTTACGACAAAACCTGTAGGGGTGGGCACAGGGCTGGGGCTTTCAATTAGTTATAAGATAATAAATGAACACCAGGGCGATATACTAGTTGACAGTGCCGTAGGCAAGGGCACTACCTTTACGGTGAGACTCCCCCTGCCACAGTCGCAATGCCTTTAATTTAGAGCCAATTGCAAAATGCTGTAGCTCTTTAGTACCTGCAACATCCTGGATTCCAGTTTTCACGGGAATGACAGACAAGGGAAGACGACATTCTGCTGTAATTCCGGCCTCCGGGCAGGGTGTCGTTCCTGCGAAAGCAGGAAAGCATTCTTTAAGGTCGAACATAAACAGGGTATATTTATACTTTTTGCAATTGGCTCATTTATTTAGTAATAACTTTCTTTTTTATGACATCCACAAGCGGGTCAAAGTATCTGGTAATCTGCTTGCCGACTGCTTTAAGCATTGTCTTGGCTACGGTCTTGGCTGCGCGCCTTCTGGGGTTGTCTGCGATGGCGTCAATGACCATTAGCTCATCAACGAGGTCATCCTTACAGATACGCTTGCTTCCCTCAAGAAAACTGACTGACGGGCACAGGGACACCCATCCTATGAGCAGTGTTATGAACAAGGAGTCAACCTCGGCGTCCTCTCCGTAGGCGGTGTGTTTGCTCTTTTCGAATATATGTCTTACCAGGCCAGGCTCTTTAAATACTTCGGCCTTTCTTTCTTTGATTATCTTTGCCTTTTCTTCTTTATTGAACTTTTTCAGATGTTTCAGGGCGCTTTGATATTTTTCTTCTTCACTGATAACAAGGTGGTGAAAGTCGCATTTAGTACATTTTCTGATTTTAGTGGCAAAACTCATCCTGCCGTCTGTGGTAGCAAAAGGAACAGCCCAGCAAGCCCTACCTGCATTTTTACCATCATGCAGCCCGTCATATGTAGTAGCAAGGGTTACGGGACAGATGCCTAGTTGCAGCGCGTTCACACCTTCTGGTTCACGTCCGCATTTCTTGAATTCCCAGCAGTTTAGTTTTACCTTTGCAGACACAGGCGCAGGACGTGCTGGGGTAATCTCAGTCTTAGGCTCTTGCGGGGCAATCATGATTTCATCCTGCGGGGTTTTGAGAAGCAGTTGTCCTTGAGTTGCATCAGGCACTTCATCTATCAGTTTTTTTGGCAGTTCATTTTGGGGAATCTCCAGCACTTTTTGGCCCCCGTTACCACCTGCATCTTTTATATCGCCATACATCTCATTGCCAAGGTCATTGTCCATGATTGCTTATCCCTCCTTCCTGTGGAGCCCTCAGAAATACCCCTCAGTTTCACCTTAGCATGTTTTTCAATCATTTGTCAATCTCTGCTCAGTAGAATTAATACAAGATGCTATCAAATAAAAAAACTTTTCCTCTTGACCAAATCAAAGCAACCAGGTTATAGTATTGAGTTATTATAACGATGGTAGAAGAGGAATGTTAATGAATGGAAGATGGGGGCCCATAGCTCAGCTGGTAGAGCGGCCGGCTCATAACCGGTTGGTCCCAGGTTCGAGTCCTGGTGGGCCCATTAAATCAAGTATCTATCTGATGACAGATCTCGCTATTATATTTGATAGCAAGGCGGTGCGATGCTAAAGGAGCTGATTCTCTTGAAGGAGATGCAGTTCCTTGACACAAAAATAATACGCCTAAAGACACTCATAGAAAATACCCCAGCAACGGTGAATGGCTATGACCGCTCCTTTAAAGACACTCAGGAAGAAAGACAGAAAAAGAACACCGACCTTGACAAGGCCCTCAAGCAAAAACGTGAGTTTGAACTTTCTGCCTCAGAAAAATCAGAAAAGATAAAAAAACTCCGCACAAAGTCCTCAGATATTAAGACAAACAAGGAGTACCAGATTCACCTAAAGGAAGTAGAGCAGCTTGAGAAGGAAATAAGATTAATAGAAGACGACATCCTAATCGTAATGGAACAGATAGAGGAGTTCGAAAAGACATCGACAGCGGTCAACAAAAAATTTGAAATAGAGCAGTCAAAATACAATGAAGCAGTATCTGCGGCGAAAAAAGAACAGTCCGAAGGTGAAAAGGAACTGGGCGAACTCCTGAAACAACGCTCTGAGCTGGCTAAACACATCCCCAAAGAGCCATACAATAAATATATGCACATCCTTGAGCGAAAAAATGCCCTTGCTGTTGTAGCTGCGAAGGCTGAACTGTGTCAGGGCTGCTTTCTAAACATGCCCCCGCAGCTCTACGCAGAGGTGATGAAGGGTGAAAAAATTAACACCTGTCCGCAGTGTGGAAGAATACTGTATTACGAACCAGACCCACATTGATGTAAGCTCTGCCTTACAACCGTTAGTGTGCGGTAGCGGACTTCCTGATGATTGGAGTTAATATGTTCATAAGCGCAATATCTAATGCCTGAAAATAAAATTTATGCAGTTGAAAATTATTCTGGAAATTATTATGATTCAGGGCTTGATTTAGTCATTTGTTTGTGATACAATACGCGATTGTGCCTGATAATATGTATGGACTGACAGATAGTGTGCCGAGAAGTGATTATGCTGTTCGGGAGATTTGCTGATGAAAGAGAAGGATATATTTGAAGAGATAATCAGTATAGGAAAAAAACGTGGTTCGTTGACGTATGATGAGATAAACGATGCCCTGCCGTCAGAGTTCTTCTCACCAGATGAGATAGAAGACCTTATGGACCTTCTGCAGGACATGGGGGTAAAGGTAGTTGACCATGACCACGCAGCGCCTGTAATAGAGGCAGAAGATGAAATCGAAGGATACGAAAAGACTGAAGACCTGGTCCAGGCATATTTCCATTCAATGGGCGACATATCAATTCTCAGCAAAGACGAGGAGACAGAGCTAGCCAAGAGCCTTGAAGAGGGCAGGGATATAATTAAGAATATCGTTACTTCATTTTCGATTTACAACAGGTTTGAGGCAGGTCTTGATCTTAGCGATGACACACTTATGGAAGACGAGCGGGCAGAAGAGGCGCTGAAGCTGACCCTTGAACGCCTTGATGAACTGTTTAACCAGATAACGGTTTATGACAACAAGGTGAGGCCATATGGCACGTTCAATGATTTGGCACAGATTGTTGAGACGAAAAATTATAGCAATATCATAGACCCGGCTCATGTAGAGAGCCTGTATATGGAGGTTGGCAGTGAATCAAAAAGGATTGAATCCGAGATAGGCATAAAAATTGACGACCTTAAATCTAAATGGGACCGTGTTTCTAAGGCAAAAGAACTTGTCAGTAAGGCAAAAAATGAGCTTATCACAAGAAACCTGCGCCTTGTTGTCAACATAGCAAAAAACTACGTAGGCAGGGGGCTGCCCTTGCTTGATTTGATTCAGGAAGGCAATATAGGACTTATGAAGGCGGTTGACAAGTTTAAGTATGAAAAGGGGTTTAAGTTTAGCACCTATGCCACATGGTGGATTAGACAGGCAATCACGCGTGCCCTGATTGACCAAACAAAGACTATACGAGTCCCCGTCCATATGATGGAATTTTACAACCGTGTTACGAAGACATCTAGGGAGATAACACAGATACTGGGCAGAGAGCCGACCAACGAGGAAATTGCCCAGAAACTTGAGGTCCCCTTAAAGAAGGTAGAAGAGGTATTCAGGGCAATTCAAGACCCAATAGCGCTGCAAACACCAGTTGGCGACGAAGATACAGAACTTGAGGACTTTATTGGCGATAAAAATAGCCCGTCCCCATTTTCAGACGCTGAGAAGAGCGAGGCCTCTGAGTATGTCCAAAAGGTACTGCGCACGCTGTCGGCAAAAGAGGAAAAGGTCATCAGGATGCGCTTTGGCATAGGCGTAGACAGAGACCATACACTTGAAGAGGTCGGAAGGCATCTCTCAATCACCCGTGAGCGAGTCAGACAAATCGAGGCAAAGGCCCTCAGAAAACTTAAGCATCCCAGCAGACTTAGGGCGCTGAAGATTCTTACGATTTGACGGACACATGCGGAGTTTCTGTTTTTAGCAGTTTCAGGCAGTAGGATTATCTCAAACTCTGCCTGATGGGTGTTTAGGTAAAATCTGGCATAATAAATACATAACAGGTACGATTAATCTCACAAAATGCGTACTACCAGAGATGATATGACGCTGGTATGCTGGAAAGCGGGCAGGTTTTGGTCAGGCAACCTTGACATCCCGGTGATTTCAAGGTAAAAGAAGCTGCTGTAAGCCCCTAACTTTTGGCTATGTAATAAAGCAAGCGGCGGCTGATGTTGCCCCGATTCCTTGATGTCTCTACGTTCATCATGACTCCTAACGGCCTTTTCTAAGGTGGCGGTTATTTTCGGCATGGTTATGAGCAGACTGTTGTAAGCTCTATCTCAACCCCGTCAGAATAACCGCTTTGTTTTATTTTCAGACACCATCTTAGTCTACCCAGTGTCAGAATCCATTAGTTAGCAGCGCACTTTATTCGGGCATCTCTTTATACATAATAAATCCAGCAGCGGCAAACATTGTGGGTATAATCAACGGCGCAAAGAGAGGCCCAAACATGCCCGAATATCCAAACGAAATCGCCATCGCATAGGCTATCCAATAGAGCAGGCTTATGATTATGGCAATCCCTGCGTTTATCAATCCACTTCCCATCTTAAATCTCGATGAAATGGCAACCCCAAGAAGCATCATCACCAGACAAGTAAATGGATAGGCAAGTTTGGCATACATATCTACAAGGCTCTTCTGGTTGTTATATCCGGCGGCCTTCAAGCGTTTGTTGTACTTGTATAACTCCGAAAACGGCATCTCATCAGCTATGAGTTCGTTCTCTTCATATACATCAATGGCACTGAATTCGCCAAGAGGGATTGACGAAAAAGACTCGGTGTTCAGTTTCTCTGTGCCATAACGCACACCGTCCTTGATAACCCACCGTGTACCATCCCACGCGCATACCCTGCCCTTTATTATCTCGGTGATAGCGTTTTCTTTTGTTATAAAGACAGTAACAAAGTAGAGGGTCTTCTGGTCAGGCACGTAAAAGTTGGCATTAACTATCATATTCTTTTTTTCCATAAACCAGATATCTGCAGTCTTGTATAAGAGCCTGTTGCGTTTGTTTTTGATTTTATAGAGCAGATTATTGGCCTCAAGGTTAAAACGGCTTGAAACATACTCATCAACGGAAAAGTCCACAGCAGACAGCATTATGGCAATAACAATAAATGGAATGAACAGCTTCTTTAATCTGCCGCCTGCCGCCTTATATGCAATTAATTCATTATACCTTGACGCCTGACCAAAGACCATCAGCGTTGCCATAAGTATAGACATCGGCAGGAGATATTTAAAATACTTCGGAGTTACAAAGGCCCAGAACCTGAACATATCGTTAAACGACGGGGAGAACTTTAGTATCTTATCAAGCTTGTCGATAACCTCAAATGTGCCCATTACCATGGCAAACCCAACCGATATGACCAGCACATGCAGGAGTGTACTCTTAACATAGTAGCGCACTATGATGTTCATCTGGAGTTTTCCCTTCTAAATACAAAAATTGATATGACAAGCAAGACGGCAAATGGAATCCATCCTGCCGCAACATGTGAGATTCCCCCGGTTCTGGCAAGTTTCTCAAAATATATCAACATGCTGTAGTAGGCCAAAAACACAAGCATGGCAAGGCTGAGACCGCCAAGTTTGCCGGTTTTAGCTGAGAGCATAGCAAATGCAGGCGAGAAAAAGCTGATTATCAACACCAGTAACGGCAGTGCAAGGCGCCTGTGAAACTCAAGGAATACAGAGATGCGCTCCTCCCCCGTTGTCTCCTTTGTACGCCTTAGTACCTCAAACGGCGTAAGTTCACTTATCTGAGAGGTAATCTCCGGATTAAACTTAATTATCATATTATAGGAGCTGAACGATATTTTCGTAATGGATTTGTTGTCAGGTAAAAACACCTCCCCATTTTTCAGGACGAATTCAATGCCACCATCTCCATAGACATTAATGCTGCCTTCTTTGGCGAAGATTGTCCAGTGCCTGTTATTGTCTCTCTTGTCATAGACAAACACGTCTTTGATGGCGCGGTCAGAGGGTTTTTCTCTGACTAGGACGACGACATTTTTAAACAGTGTATAAAACACCCCTTCTTTGATTGCCATTGGAGACTTGTTGATAATTATGCTTGTCACGTTTTGCCTGAGCGACCTGGACGTTGCCGGACCAAGATAAAAGCTATTGAATGCAGAGGCACAAAAACACAGTAACCCAAAAAGAAACACCGGCCGTGTCAATGCGGCAAAGGATATCCCTGCTGACTTTAAGACTATAATTTCATTGTCTGCATTGAGCCTGCCATATGTAAACAGCACAGCCGTCATAAGGGACATAGGGATGGTAAGCAGAAAAAGCTGTGGCTGAACCAATAGAATGATCTTAAGAAAATCAAAGGCCGAAGCCCCAACCCCAGAAAGCAGCATACTGAATTTAAGGATACGCTCCATCATCAGTATCATATTAAAGGCAGTAATACTGAGAACGAAGGAGATAAGCAGTTCCCGAAAATAATACTTATGGATTATTTTAAAGTACAAAGACAACTCCATCCATGTAAAGATTATAGCAGAAAGGGATTTTAATAAGCAAATATACCCGGTCAGGGCTGTTATGTCATCTTCAATATGCTGTACTTGCCCTTAGCCCTACATTTACTTAGATTATTTGCCATGACTATAACATCAACATTTACGTAACGTATATCACATATACATATTGACTGCAAAATTGATTTCTCTTATAGTACTAAACATATTTAGAGTGACCGTTGTTACCGCTGTTGGTACATTTACCATGAGCGTGTGAAATTTTTGATATACCGGAGGTGGTGAACAGCAGGAAAACACATTGAGACCTTGGGGAGGTCGGAAATGCGCAAAAAATCTTTAATTAGGAGGAGACTATGTCAAAGAAGCTATTTTTCGTACTAGTATTTATGTTTGCCGCTGCAACATATTCATTTGCGGCTGAACTGAAGCTGGAGATACCAAAGGAATTGTCAAAGGAAAGTCAGGCGTGTGTGGCGTGTCACTCAAATACGACAAGCAATATTTACGCACACTGGGGCAGGAGTAAGCATTTTAGGGGTAATGTAGGCTGCTATGAGTGCCATATGAAGAAGAAGGGAGAACCAGGCGCATTTGAACACAACGGCGCTACAATATCTGTAATAGTCTCACCCAAAGACTGCGGCAAATGCCACGCGAAAGAGTATGATGAATTTGCAAATTCCCATCATTCAAAGGCTGGGCGTATAATGGGTTCATTGGACAACATATTGGCGGATGTAGCAGAGGGTAATGCAGGGATGAAGACTGAGGGATTCCCGATGGGTGTATCGGCAGCAGCGGTAAATGGCTGCTGGCAGTGTCACGGCTCAGTAATAAAAGTTAACAAAGACGGCAAACTTGACCCGGCAACATGGCCAAACACGGGTATGGGCAGGGTTAACCCTGATGGCTCTGAGGGAAGCTGTTCGGCATGTCATCAACGACACGAGTTTTCCGTAGCACAGGCACGCCAGCCTGAAAACTGCGGTAAATGCCACATGGGACCTGACCATCCTCAGATAGAAATTTACGTAGAGTCCAAACATGGCATCAATTACTATGCCAATAAGGATCGAATGAATCTGGAGTCAAACAAGTGGATTGTCGGAGAGGACTACACTGCTGCCCCGACTTGTGCCACCTGCCATATGTCGGCAACAAAGGACATGCCTGTTACACACAATGTTGGCTTGCGCATAAAATGGAATAATCGCCCGGCGCAGCTAAAGCAAGCGCATGAGACAGATCTGGTATGGGGGCTTCCATCTGGCAAGATAACAGGAGATATGCGTATGGCTAACATGAAGAAAGTCTGCGTATCCTGTCATAGTGTAAGCTTCACAGAGGCGTTTTACACACAGTATGAGGCCCAGATGCAGTTATATAGTGAGAAGTGGGCAAAACCTGGTGAAAAACTATACAAGAAAGCCACTGATGTGCTGAAGGCAGTAAAAGGTAATGAATATGCCTCTTTTGCTAACAAGATTGACTACACATGGTTTGAGTTATGGCATCACGAGGGTAGGAGAGTACGCCACGCAGCATCAATGCAAGCCCCTGACTATACCCAGTGGCATGGCAACTATGACCTTGCAAGGAACTGGTACGGCTCATATGTACCGGAGATTAAAGAGGTAATAGAGATGGGCAAGAAAAGCCCTAACAAGGAAGCTAATATGAAGGCAGAGGAGCTCGAAAAGATGCTTCATGAGATACAAAACACCGAAAACCACAAGTGGTCGATAGGAAATGAAGACCCTTCTGTCAAGGCTGACAGGAAGAAAAGGATAGACGAGTTCGATAAGCGTTACAAATAAGCTTTAAGTGACATGACAAATGGGAAGGAAATCGCTGTATGGTTTCCTTCCTTTTGTTTTTGTGATATGACCGCAGCTTGATAAGAATAGAACAATAAATGTAGAATACTTAGAGTGCGAAAGTGGCGGAACTGGCAGACGCGCTGGACTTAGGATCCAGTGCCTCACGGCATAGGGGTTCGACTCCCCTCTTTCGCATTCCCTTTAAATTCAATAGGTTATGAAAATATAGATGCTAGGTGAAAAAGCGAAAAACACCCCAGGGTGCCAAAAAATGTGTTCATCGCAAACTCACTCCATATCACTCCAGCCAAAATACTTGAGTTTTGGATTTTTCAGATATGTAGGTACGATGATGTTTTTCGCTTGCTTTTGGGGAAAAGACGCATTGGATTTTCGGGAACGAGTAGCTTCTGATTTACAGGTGCGAGGCAGCAGAGATTGCTGATGTGCATAAAATGATGGTCATGAATTAACAAGACGATACAAGCATGTCATGGGTGGTGGCAGGTTAATTTCTCCTGGATTGGCTATATTGAGACATTGATATCAGGCTTATTCTTTCTATGCTTACACATTAAAAGTTGCTACACGTCAATCCGGTGGCGGTACAGATAGGACAAGCCTGTAATGTTATGAATGCAGAAAGATTATCGTCAATGCCAGCGACAACTTGGGTCCATACGCCAACAGTTAAGGTGCTTTGGTGGAAATGAGAATAGACGTAGGCTCAGATGGCTATTGGTTTGTGGGGTTGCTAAACGTTACATTATGTGTATGAAATGATTTTAGGCTTATCTAACCTGCAGTATACGGACAATCTAATAGTATAGAAAGTGGGGATTTTCAGATTAAAGTGTACTATGCTATATTAATGCCGGGACTATCTCAGTCTGAGATAAAAGCATGAGGAACCTAAAGCATGAGAGGTAAACTATGAATCTTGACGAAGAAGTAGAGAATTTGCTTTTAGCAGTCGAGGAAAAAACTGTATTTACAGATATTTATAATCTGTTTTATGATCTGACTGCCAAGTCTGAGTTCATGGAAATGTGTGTGCCTATCAATAATAAGAAAATCAAGGCAACCATAACCGCAATAGCGAAAAAAATCGTTAAAAACGCAGTGATAAGCGGATTTAAATCCGTAAAAATAGATAGGTATAAGCTCTGGCATGGGGTGTTTTACTCCGATATGAGAATGTCAACGTTTTTTTATTTTGAGAAACTCGATATGGGACTGGTGTCAGTTTCTGGACCAAATGGCCATATAGATATTGCAAGGTTCACAGTTGGCGGATATTCACGCTGTACGCATTGATGGTATGAATACAATTGTTACATAAATACATGATATTTTGGCGGTGCTCTTGGAATAATTTGTGGTTCATTTAGGGGCTGTTAACTAAACTGTGTCAGGCCCGGTTTTAGCCCTTAACATCAATGTCCAATAGTAACCTCCCCTC
>JAMOAZ010000062.1:0-15966 GCA_039908505.1 Nitrospirota bacterium | reverse complement strand
CGCTTGCAGGTCTTGCCATATACTCACCTCCTTATAGATGAGTATATTATGTCATATTTGAATTAGAATTGGAATAAGACTATATTTACAGTATCCAATTTCCTTAATTTTTATGATCATATTGTGATCGAGGAGTTCTTGTAGCGCACGCAGAACATTCTTACGTGACAGACCGGTAGCAACCTCGAATTGTGTTAAAGAGATTTGGTCGAGTTCTTTATGAAAACCGATTGTTTTTCGAACGATGACAAAATAGATTCGGTGTGTTTCCTGACGGAGTTTAACCTTTGCGAGAGCCTCGAGGATATCATTATCGATCATCGTAAACGACTTAGTAAGCATGGTATAATATTATTACAGTAAATATCAGATAGTCAATAGGTAGTAATTAATACTTGACAAAATATTTTGTATATGATAGTTTAGGCTAAATACGATCAGTCCGACAGGAGGAGAAGATGAACGGTAATGAATACTTGTATCAGAAACGAATTGAGAAGGGTTTATCCTTGCGTGAGCTTTCCAGAAGAAGCGGTATGTCTCATAATCATATAATGCTTCTTGAGAGAGGTAATCATGAAGTATCGTTTAATAATCTGATAAAGCTGCTTGATGGACTCGACATATCTCTTTATCAATTTGTACGAGCTATTGGATATGTACCGCCTAAGAAGAGATATAAGAGTTTGGCTCCTGGGGAGGGATTCGAACCCCCGACCAAGTGGTTAACAGCCACCCGCTCTGCCGGCTGAGCTACCCAGGATCAATTTGATGCTTGGTAATTATAACATATATGAGAGGTATTTTCAATTAAATTCCTAATGACTGGCTTGATTAAGCCGAAAACTTTTCAGATTCGTATATTGCGCACCCTCCGGCGTTAAGTCGCTTTTCATAAGCGATATCTCTGTAACCTCGCAAGCTCCAAAATCTTTATCCGAAAGTGCCTTTAGCTTTTCGTAGATTTCATCATAACCCTTCAGGTTTTTTACCCGAGCTATTGTTAAATGCGGCGAATATGGTCTGTCTTCCTTTTTAAAACCAATCACAGATAGTCTTTGTTCAATATCTGCGGCAAGGGTCTCTAACTCAAGGGATTTCTTTACCCCTATCCAGATTACATCCGGTCTTTTCAGGCTTGAAAATGCGCCTATTGTTTTTAATTCCATCTTAAAGGGCGCATAACCAGCAGATAGTTCTTTTAACACATGTGTGATTTTATCTATGGATGTCTCATCAATGCTGCCAAGAAATTTTAGGGTCAGGTGAAGGTTTTCCGGCCTCACCCATCTGATACCGCTGCGGGTTTGTTTAAGCGTACCAACAGTCTGCCCTATCACAGCCCTCTGTTCCTCTGATATGTCTACCGCTATAAAGGTTCTAACCATCAAATCTCATCCTTGTCGCTATCTGCAATATTATATTTACATAGAGGCCAGCAGCCACATCGTCAAGCATTACGCCTAATCCGCCCCTAATCCGCTCCATATAATTGACCGGCGGGGGCTTTATTATGTCAAATGCCCTGAAAAGAAAAAATGCCAGCACTATGACAACAAAACCCTTCGGCACGTATAATATAGATACGAAAAACCCCGCAACCTCGTCTATTACGATTTTGCCGCTGTCCTTCTCCTTAAAAAACCCCTCCGCAGCATGGGCAGCCACCGTGCCCACAATGATTACAACAGCCGTTATCATAAGAAGTGTGAAATCCGACGGCCAAAACAGCACAAAAAACACTACTGCCGCCAATGTCCCAAACGTCCCTGAGGCAATCGGGGCATATCCTACACGCCATACAGTCGCTATATTTGACAGTATCTTTTGCGGCAGGCTACTCTTCAATTATTCTATGTGTGTACTCAACTGGCACACCGCCTTCTATTGTCGCCTTCACTGAGCAGTATTTTGTCATCGATAGCTCTATAGCTCTCTTTACGGCCTCATCAGATATGTTTTTCCCCCTTACAACGTACTCTACAATGACCTTCTGAAAACGCTTTGGATGTGTTGCCGCCTTGTCGCCGGAGACATTGATTTCAAATCCCGTCACATCCTGTTTCTTCTTCTTTAAGATTGATATTACATCCATCGCAGAACATCCCCCGGTGGCTATCAGTAGCAACTCAGAGGGTCTCATCCCTGTGTCATCACCGCCGTTTTCATGGTCGCCGTCTATTACGATGGCGTGTCCTGAGTCAGCTTCTGCTACAAATTTCATTCCATTGATATAGGTCAGCTTGGCTTTCATAAAAAAAACCTCCTTCAGTCGTGATGAAGCATTAATCGTTTTATCGCCGATGCACGGCCAGTTTCATTATCAATCTGAATGACAACGGCACAAAAAATACCCTTTCCCGAGGCAACCTGATATTTCACAGGGATTTGAGTCAAAAACTTTTCGATTATCTGACCAACATTCACGCCTATGACACTCAGGGCAGGGCCGGTCATCCCAACATCGGTTATGTACGCAGTATGATATGAAAGTATTTGTTCATCCGCAGTTTGAACATGTGTGTGAGTGCCTATGACAGCACTTACATTGCCGTTTAGATAGTATCCCATTGCCTGCTTTTCGGATGTTGCCTCTGCGTGCATATCAACTATGATTATGTTAGTGTGCCTTTTTATATCCTCTATCGCAGGCATAACCGTCCTGAACGGACAGTCTGACGGTGCCATAAATACCCTGCCAGTGAGGTTGATAACACCTGCCTTCAGGCCATTTTTCAGACTGTATGTTATGCTGCCAAACCCTGGTACACCAGGTGCATAGTTCATCGGTCTGAGTATTCTGTCCTCTTTCGAGACGTAAGAGACTGCTTCTTTCTTGTCCCATACGTGGTTGCCTGTTGTGATGACATGTACGCCGCAGTCAAACAGCTCTCCGGCAGTCTTTTCAGTTATCCCAAAGCCGCCCGCAGAGTTTTCACCATTGGCTATGACAAAAGATATTTCTTCTTTCTCCACAAGGTGCGGCAGGAAATGCCTTACCAACACCCTGCCCGGCCTGCCTATAACGTCTCCTATGAATAATACGTTCATAAAATTCCCTATTTAGCGTACTCTACGAAGCGAGTTTCTCTGATAACCATGATCTTAATCTGCCCGGGGTAGGTCATCTCGGATTCTATTTTCTTTGCTATCTCTCGTGAGATCAGGTGGGACATCTCATCGGTCGTATCCTCCGGCTTCACTATGATGCGTACCTCTCTGCCCGCCTGAATAGCGTAACACTTATCGACTCCCTGATAGGACATGGCAATCTCCTCAAGTTTTTCAAGGCGCTTGATATAGTTTTCAATACTTTCACGCCGCACTCCGGGTCGAGCCGCAGAGAGTGCGTCTGCAGCAGTTACCAGCGCGGACTCTACGCATATCGGGTCGCCGTCGCCGTGGTGGACCAGCATTGCATTGATTATTCTTTCGTCTTCGCCATATTTTCTAGCAATAGAGGCACCGATTTCGTGGTGTGCACCCTCAAACTCATGGTCAACCGCCTTGCCTATGTCGTGCAGGAGACCAGCACGTTTGGCCAGCTTTACGTCTGCCTTCAGCTCACCGGCCATCATGCCGGAGAAATAGGCCACCTCACGCGAGTGCTGAAGGACGTTTTGTCCGTAGGAAGTCCTGTATTTTAGCCTTCCAAGCAGTTTGATAAACTCTGGATGCACCCCTGTAAGACCGAGGTCAAAGACGGCCTTCTCGCCCTCTTCCCTCATTGCGTTGTTGACTTCCTTACGAACCTTCTCCACAATTTCCTCGATTCTTGCCGGGTGTATCCTGCCGTCTGATATAAGACGCTCCAGGGAAATCCTTGCAATTTCGCGTCTTACCGGGTCAAAGCCTGAGAGCGTTACTGCCTCAGGGGTGTCATCTACAATAAAGTCTACGCCGGTTGCCGCCTCAAGCGCCCTGATATTTCTGCCTTCTCTGCCTATAATACGCCCCTTCATCTCTTCGTTTGGCAGGGTTACGGCCGTTACCGTTGCATCACATACATATTCACCTGCGTATCTCTGTATGGCCAGACCGATAATATGCCGCGCCCTCTTTTCAGATTCGTCCCTTGCCTCCTGCTCTATTTGTTTAATGAGCTTTGCTTCCTCAAAGCGTATCTCATTTTCCACTTTTTTTAGGAGCTGCGTTTTGGCCTCTTCTACTGTCATGCCGGAGATTTTTTCCAGTTTCTCTGTCTCCGCCTGTATGAGCTTGTCGTATTGCTTTTCTTTCTCTGCGAACTGCTGTTCTCTTTTGATGAATTCCTTTTCTTTTCTCATCAACTCGCTGTCTCGTTTTTCAAACTGGTCGAGTTTTTTATCAAGGTTTTCTTCTTTGTGTCTCAGGCGTTTTTCCATTTGGCTGAATTCGTTCTTTTTCTCCTTAACTTCCCGCTCAGCCTCAGCCTTTGACTGATAACGGATGTCTTTGGCCTCGACAAGGGCCTCTCTCTTGATTCTCTCTGCTTCTCTTTCTGCTTCCCTGATTACGTCCAGTTGTTTGTGCTCAAGCTCTTCAAACTTCTTTTTAAATACACCCTTGAAAAAGAGCGACATGGCAGCCCCTGCCACCGCCCCTGTGATTATAGCTATCAGCACGTATATGATACTATTCATTTCCTTTGTGCCTCCTTTGTTGTAGCCGATTTTTTATCTCAATTTCATAGCCATGTGAAGATGGTTCATAAAATATCTTTGGGTTCATTAAATATGCCTGTTCGACATAGTGTCCGGGATAGTCATGGGGATATTTATATCCTGATACGCCAAGTTTCGCAGCGCCAGCATAGCTGGAATCCCTCAAATGAAGCGGGACGGACTGTGTCTCTTCGTTTCTCACCGAGTTAAGAGCTGCCTCAATTGCCAGGTAGCAGGCATTGCTCTTTGGCGCCTGCGCTATGTAAATGGTCGCTTGTGCTAGTGGAATGCGCCCTTCTGGAAGCCCCACCTTCTCTGTTGAAAGGTATGCAGATACAGCAACTCCGAGGGCATGAGGATCTGCGTTTCCTACATCCTCGGCGGCGCAAATGATGATTCTCCTTGCGATAAACAACGGGTCCTCGCCGGAGTTCAACATTTTGGCAAGCCAATAGACTGCGGCGTCACAGTCTGAGCCTCTCATGCTTTTTATAAAAGCAGATATGGTGTCGTAGTGTTCATTTTCGTCGTAGTACTGTGCCTTATCAGAAACAGCATCAGTGATTACGTCCAGGTCTATTGTGTTTGTGCCTGCGTGTCTTAGCGATAAAGAGGCCAGCTCAAGGATATTGAGGGCACGCCTTGCGTCGCCTCCAGCTCTCAATGCCACATAGGACAAGGCATCTTCGGTTAGGCTTATGGAGCCGCCAAACCCCCTGGTGTCTGTCAGTGCCCTTTGGAGAATTGACTTTATGTCTTCAGTAGACAGTTGATTAAATCTAAAAATCATAGTCCGTGACGCAAGCGCCGGAGTAAGGGCGAATGATGGGTTTTCTGTTGATGCCCCGATTAAAACAATCCTGCCGGATTCTATGTGCGGCAAGAGGGCATCTTGCTGGACTTTGTTAAAGCGGTGAATCTCATCAACAAACACAATAGTCTTTGAGGTTGTGGCAATAGAAACTGCCTCTCTGATTTCTTTAATCCCTGATGTGACGGCATTAATCTCCACGAATACAGACTTAGTCATGTCGGATATAATGTGGGCAAGCGCGGTCTTCCCCGTCCCAGGAGGGCCGTATAGTACAAGCGAGACGATTTTATCGTCCTCAATAATATTAAGCAGGGCTTTGCCCTTAGAAAGTATATGCCCCTGCCCGGCTATTTCAGATAAATGCACAGGACGCAGTCTCCAGGCCAACGGCGCCCCCCGTGCTTCACCCCGTACCTTACTCTGATGTCCCTTAAATAAATCCAAATATATTAAAATCCTTAAGTTAAAATCATACATCTTAATACGGGCCATGCCCGTCAGCTAGTTGTGCAGACCAGCGTCACATAAGGGAAGACAGAGATGATACGACATAGACCTGACTTAGGAGTTTTGATAACCCTGTTAATAAAGGCAGCAAATCATTATACCACCGGTAAATGGCCTCAACGGCCTGCCAGTTGTTATTTATCTGCAAACTATAACATTAATGTTATAGGGTTAACAACAAAACCTCCAAAATACTCCTGCCTTTGCCAATACTGCCCTTCGTGCTATTACTAACGCCGGTATATATTATCTATGTATAATCAAACCCGCCCTTGCGGTGTACACAAAAGAGTTAAGTCCCTGCTTTCACAGGTGGGTGCCGCAAAGAACGCGTTGGGCTTCCGCAGCATGCGGCATGCTCTCTGAGCGCCCTTACAATGGCTCCCTAAACTCATGCTAGTCGGAATAACTCTTTCATATAATCACCAACAGGGCAGGCAGCTTCGCCCACCTGTTTATTTTATAACAAATAATCACTATAAAGTGCAAGTAAATTCTTAAGAAAAAAAAGAACCCATTGTAGTTGCCATGAGCCATAAGCTATCATAGTTGACCACAGGCAGCGCCTGAACTTAATAACGAATAAAATTAATTAGATGTTTAGGGAGGTATACTAATGGAGAAACAGCATGTGCCCTTAAAAGAGGTGCGGGAACTGGCAAAAAAATTTACGCCTCAGGAAATCGAAACATGTATAACTCAGCAGCTTCAGGACGGTGTAAACGAATGCCGTATGGGGACTTCCACTGACCACGTCATTAACGAGCTGTCAAAGGCAGAATTTGTGCGCAGCAAAATGGAAGCGGGAACATCCATTACAGACGCTATGAGAGAGCTTGCAAAAAGCGTTCGTCGTGTGCAAAGCGGCTTCAACGAAGAAGAGCAGCCCGGCACCTAATCCTGACAGGGTTTATATCACAGGAGAAAGCTTTATTTCAAGGATGGTTTCACGGGCGCAAGGTTAGCAGGTGGCGCTGTATTCATGGTATTGCCTATCCAGATATGGACTTTTGCCTCTGGCTGCCAGCCGCCCGGGCCGGTGATATGGATTACGCAGTTTTTATTTGGCTTCTTGTACGCGATGATTGCGTTATTTCTTGCAAACGACGACGCCATAAACTCCCAGCCTTTCTTTGGCATCTGTATCTTGAAGAACCTTACGACGGAATCTATGGTAACATTAGCCGCATAAACCAATGACCCGCCTGCGAAGTTCGCTGTGTTCATCAGCATTGATTCTCCTTCTACCAGCTTTAGCTCGTCCGGGATGTCAACATCCTCGAAGTCCGTACCCATTAATGAAAGCTGTGAGGGCATGGGTGGCGTTGGCGGCTGGCTTTCCTGCTGGCTGCTGTCTCCTTTTGATACACTCGACCCGGCACACCCTGTTATTACTGGCGCAAATAATATCATAATGACAAATAAATAAATTAGTCTCATCTAAACCTCCATGCCGACGAGAAAAGTATAGCACAACGCCGGTGTCAACTGCAACTCAGTATTTTAGTGGAAATTCACAGCATTGACAATAGTTAAAGTGCTTTGTTATAGTGTTTACGTAATAAGCGGTCGTTAGGGCCGTTAGTGAGACATAGCAGGCGTCAGCGGCACGGCGCGGATGCGGCTCGTGTCCTGTAAATAAGACTGAGGTTTTTGAGCCTTGCCAGCAAAAATAGTTCTCAAAGTTACAGAAGGGTCGTTAAAGGGAACAGAGTATGTGTTTACAGACCGTACCACATGCATTATTGGGCGTGGAGGGGACTGTAACCCGCGGCTGCCGGATGACAAAGACCACAGCACGATATCCCGCCACCACTGTCTGCTTGATATAAACCCGCCGGGCATGAGGGTTCGCGATTTTGGCAGTCTCAATGGCACATTCGTAAACGGCAAAAAAATAGGACAGCGCGACAGAACTATAGCTCATAGAGAGGCGATAAAGGCAAAATTCCCCGAACATGATCTCAAAGACGGCGATACCATAAGACTAGGCATGACCGTGTTCCGCGTATCTATCACTGTTCCTCTAGCGTGTTCAATTTGTTCGAAGGAGCTGACAGGCGATAGCACTGACGGCGGATTACAAACAGACGGTTCATATATCTGCACAGACTGTAAAGCAGCACAATTACCTTCAGAACCAGCCAAAAAACCGCAGGGGGCTGATATAAAACGCTGCACCAACTGCGGCAACGAGTTCCCATTTGACCCTGATGCCAGCGAAATACTGTGTGCATCGTGCATTGAGAATCCACTTCAGTTAATAAAACAAGAGGCCGAAGACGACTCGGTAAACATAAAAGGATATAAAGTAATCAATGAACTCGGAAAAGGCGGAATGGGCGCTGTGTATCTGGCAGAGCAAACAGTAACCGGGCAGAAAGTAGCCCTGAAGGTCATGCTCTCAAGCGCTGCCGTAAATGACCGTGCGAGGGAGATGTTCTTACGGGAAGTGGAAAACACTAAACACTTAAAACATCCAAACGTGGTAGGTCTGCTTGATTATGGAAACTCACAGGGCACATTTTATTTTACACTTGAGTACTGCGAGGGTGGAAGCGTAGATAAGATAATGGCTCGTAAAGGCGGGAAACTGTCGGTTGCCGAGGCCACACACATCATACTTCAGGCCCTCGACGGGTTAATATACGCCCACAACATACAAATACCAAATGTCAAACTCACTAACGGCAGCATAGTTACAATCAACGGCCTTGTACACAGAGATATAAAGCCGTCGAATATATTTTATACAGACACACCGCAGGGGCGCATAGCAAAGATTGCTGATTTTGGGCTTGGCAAGGCCTTCGACGCCGCTGGCCTGAGCGGTTACACACGGACGGGTTCTGCCGCAGGCACCCCAGTGTTTATGGCAAGGCAGCAGGTTATAAACTTCAAGTACTCAAAGCCAGAGGCAGATGTGTGGGCAATGGCGGCGACATATTATTTTCTTCTGACCGGACGCTTCCCGCGGGATTTCCCAAAGGGAAAGGACCCCTGGTATATAGTGCTTCAGACCTCTTGTGTTCCAATTCAAAGGAGGAATCAGGCCATACCAAAGAACCTGGCTGAAGTCATAGACACGGCCTTAGTTGACCAGCCTGAAATAACATTTAAGACCGCAGAGTCTTTTAAAAAGGCCCTGGAAGGTGTGCTATGAATAAAGCAATCATCTCTGCGGGGCTGTCCGACAAAGGGCATGTACGAAAGAGAAACGAAGACAGCCTGATGCTAGACAATGAGTACGGGCTGTATATTGTGTCTGACGGCATGGGGGGGCACGCGGCAGGGGATATGGCGTCAAGGATGGTAGTGGAAATACTTCCAAACCTGCTTCAAAGGAATCTCAGGAACATCACAAGTTTGCAATCGCCTCAGGTTGAAGAGGGACTTACGCTTGCCTTTACGGAGTTAAACGACCAGGTGCGCATGCAAAGCAAGTCAAAGGCGGGGATGTCGGGCATGGGGGCAACCGTAGTGCTTGCCATGTTTAAAGATGATCTGGCGCTTATTGCCCATATGGGTGACAGCCGTGCATATTTGCTGAGAAGCGGAAGTTTTGCCCAACTGACCTTAGACCACTCCGTAGTTCAGGTGCTTATAGACTCAGGGGAAATAACATCTGCACAGGCATTGAAGCACCCAGCCAGAGGGAAAATCACCCGCTGCATAGGCATGACTGGTGAGGTGATGCCTGATATCAGGGTGGCAAAAACATTTCCAGGCGATAGGTATCTGCTCTGTAGTGACGGACTTACCGGCATGGTTGATGACGATACAATAGTGAATATTCTGAACAAACACAAAAATCTTGAAACGGCCTGCATCGAACTAGTAGCTGCCGCCAACAGCGCAGGCGGTGTTGACAACATAACCGTAGTGTTAGTTGAGTGCCCACCATCACAATCAAAAGGACGCTCAGGTGAATATGATTTTGCTTCTATGGAGACCGAAGAGTTTGCCGGTGGTACAATCACGGCCCACGACAGTGACCGCACAGAGCCATACGCGTTTGTTGTTGATTTAGACAAGCAGCCGTCGCATTTTTGTATGCCGGTTAAGTATCCATCTTTTTCTATTGGAAGAAGCACCGACAACGACCTTGCCTTAAAGTGGGACAAGACAATCTCACGTAAACACTGTGTAATAAAGGTTGCTGGGGATTCATTAGTTATAGAGGACACAAACAGCAGAAACGGGACATATCTCAACGGACACCGTTTTAAAGGGACGCAGCCGTTGCCGGTGCCATCGTGGATTGCCTTAGGAAGGACTCGCATAGGTATAATACCATCGGCATCAGGGACGCAACCGGAGGGACTGACAGAGGGACTGTTTGATGAGGCATATGCCTCAGAGGGGAGCATCTTAATCCCGCCGAGTGAGTTTTTCGAAGAACGAACAGAGGCCCTGCTAGTTGTGGACATTGTAGGGTCTACAAGGATTGTCAAGCAGGGTGATACACATCTAGTCAAAGTCATATCGGCGCTTGGGCAAATGCTTGATAAGGTGCTTCAGAGCGAAAAACATCCATTTCTGAAATGCACAGGAGACGGCTTCTTTGCCACATTCGGGACGGCGGACAGCGCCATTTCTGCGGCCTTAAAACTATCGCCAGGCGTACAGCGCTACATAAAGATACCCGTTCAAATAAGCGTTGCCCTCCACTGGGGACCTGTGCGCCTTACGCAGGAAGGAGAGCGCACAGGCAGAAACGCCCATGCCGTATTCTCCGTCGAAGACCTGCGCCACAAAGAGGAGAAAGTAAACTCCTTCCTCGTAAACTCAAACCGCCGCGAACTTATCCTTATGACAGAGAGTTTTTGGCAAACGTTAAGTCCAGACCTGAAAGTAAAGGCCATGCCCATTGGTTCGTATCACCTGAAGGGTTTAGAGGAAACTGAGGCCATATACTATTGGTATGCCCCTGTAAGTGATAAATCAATGTAAATACCTGAGATATATAATATCATGGGCAAAGTCGTGGGGAGTACAATGATGATAATAACGGCGTGTACCAATTGTGGAGCCAAATATAATGTGTCTGCCTCGTTTGCTGGAAAGTCGGCAAAGTGTAAGAAGTGCAGCACTATGTTTCGAATTGAAAAGGCTAGTGAACAGCGTGCTGTTGATTTGTCATTTGCATCTGCTAGTTCAGCCAGCCTAAGCAGTCTAAGTAATAGGCGCAGTTCCCACGACTGGAACATTGGGGATGTAGTCCTTGATCTCTATGAGATTACGGGATTCTTAGGTGAAGGCGGCATGGGTAAGGTCTACAAGGTACGTCACCGGGGCTGGAATGTTGACCTTGCCGTGAAAAGTCCAAAGCCCTCAGAGCTGGCACGCTCCGGCGGGTCTAAGGGTTTTCAGGAAGAGGCCGAGACTTGGGTAAACCTCGGTCTGCACCCACACATTGTAAGCTGCTACTATGTCAGGGAGCTTGACGGCATCCCGCGTGTCTTTGCCGAATACGTCAACGGTGGAAACTTAAACGACTGGATACACGACGGTAAACTAACTGAGCTGGATAAAATTATAGATATTTCAATTCAAATCGCCTGGGGACTTCACTACGCGCATGTAAAGGGACTTGTACACAGGGATATGAAACCGGCAAATATTATGATCACCTCTGAGGGAATCGCAAAGGTTACGGACTTTGGCCTCGCTAAGGCTGTTGCAAGCCATAGCGGCAGGGTAGTGGAGGACGAAGCCGATAAATCGCTCCAGTCCAATCAGTCCGGCCAGTCTGGCATGACCCCAGCCTTTTGTTCCCCCGAACAGGCCAACAAGGGAAATCTATCGCTTAAAACAGACATATGGTCGTGGGCAGTATCAATAATAGTGATGTTCACAGGTGAGGTAACATGGCCCTCCGGCACTGTTGCAGCCGAGGCTCTGACGTACCACGTTGAAAACCAGGACAGCTCACCCCACACCTTTCTTCCCCCTATGCCGCCGCAGATTGCCAAACTCTTACGCACTTGCCTTAACATCAACCCGTTGCAGCGCCCTGAGACTATGGAACAAATTGCAAACACATTAATTGGTATATATCAGGAAATAACATCAACCCCATATCCAAGACAGATGCCTCAGGCAAACAGCGCCACAGCCGACAGCCTGAACAACCGCGCTGTCTCACTGCTTGACCTTGGCAGAGACGAAGAGGCAGAGAAACTCTGGCAGGAAGCGATAAAAATCCAGCCCCACCACCCGCAATCCTCATACAACCTTGGTCTCATAAACTGGAGAAACGCAAAAATTACAGACGATATGCTAATCAGAGAACTCGAAGAGGTTCAGCGTTCACACAGGGAAGACTGGATGCCGGAGTACCTGCTTGCCCTCGCACACATAGAAAGGAACGACTGTGTATCGGCTATAAAATATCTTGAGAATATTATCGCTACATATGGCAATATAGAGGAGGCTGCAACGGCGCTAACCCTTGCGCGCGAAGAACTCCCCACCTCAAGGAGGCTGTCTGAGACCTTTGCCGGTCACCTTGCCCAGGTTACATCGGTGAGCCTTAGTCACGACGGACGCCTTGCCCTTACAGGCAGTATGGACAAAAAGATCAGGCTTTGGGACACGGTAATAGGTCAGTGCATTAAGACCTTAAGCGGACACACAGGCGCTGTCTTAGCAGTCAGCATGACCAGTGACGGCAGATTTGCAATCTCCGGAAGCGCCGACAAAACCGTGCGCCTGTGGAATATATCCACAGGCAGTACACTCTATAATTTCAGGGGACACGCGGGCGATGTAACATCGGTATATCTTAGCCCCGACGGTAAATATCCCGTTTCAGGAAGTGCTGATGAGACAATAAAACTCTGGGATACGAACTCCGGCAACTATCTGCGTTCATTTGCTGGTCACAGGGGCGTTATTACGTCAGTGACCGTTACCAACGACGGTCAGCAAGTGGTTTCAAGCAGTCTTGACGGCACTGTGAGAATATGGAATATTCAGTCGTTGAAGTGTCTGCATGTGTTTAAGGAACACACCGCTGCCATAAACTCTGCCTGCCTGAGCAAAGACGGGGTTTACTTAATCACCGCCTGCGCTGACAACATGTTACGGCTGTGGGATTTTCGCAGCAGGCAGTATCAAAAGTCACTAATCGGTCATGCAGAACCTGTACAGTCAGTGGTGCTTTCATGGAACTCACGATATGCCCTGTCAGGCGGTCAGGACAAGACCGTCAGGTTGTGGGATTTATCCAGCGGACGCTGTCTACGTACCTTTGAGGGACATCAGACGCCGGTAAGCTCTGTCCATATGTCTGTAAATGGCAAACACTTTGCCTCAAACGGCATGGGTAACGATATGTTGTTCTGGGACCTTCAGAGTGAGAAAGAGACTTATCGTGCCCCGATGATGCTTTCTCTGGTATTAAAAAGTGAAACTGCATTCTCAGCAATGGCCGCTTATAGCAGTGAACTCTCACTTGCAAAAGAATCGCTTCAGTCAGGGGATTACGTCAAGGCAGCCGGGCATATACGAAAGGCACGCTCTCAAAAGGGCTACAGCCGGACAGTCGAGGCCGTTGACATGTGGACACGCCTTTACAGCGTATTTCCGCACAAGAACCTTGCTGGTGCATGGGAGGCATTTACATATACCGGACATGATAACGCTGTAACCTCTGTTTGCATAGATGATGCCAACCACCTTATCCTATCAGGCAGCATGGACAAGACACTTCGGCTTCGTGAGGTTGAATCAAAAAATGTTACGCTGGCCTTTAAAGGACACTTTGAAGGTGTAAAGGCAGTAAGCCTCAGCGCAGACGGCAGCTATGCCCTGTCTGGCGGCCAGGACAAGACAGTCCGGTTGTGGGAGACCTCAAAGGGGCGCCTGCTTAAGACCCTCAAAGGGCACGATGGGCGTGTAAATACCGTTTGCATTACGGCTGATGGTAAACTTGCCGTGTCGGGAAGCGATGACAAGACAGTCAAGGTGTGGGATTTGTACTCTGGCAGCTGCCTCAAGACATTTAAAGAACACTCTGCCGCTGTGCGCACTGTAGCATTGAGCCTGGACAACCGGATGCTGCTGTCTGGCGGAGAGGACTGTGTAATAAAACAGTGTGAGATGACCACTGTGGAGTTTATAGGTCTTTTGGGGACTTTCAGCGGTCATACAGCCCCGATTAATTGTGTTGCGATAAGTTTAAACGGGCGTTATGCCGTAACTGGAAGCGACGATAAGACCGTAAAAATCTGGGACATTGCCACTGGGCGCAGCATCAGAGACCTCGAAGGGCATACAGCGCGTGTGACCTCCGTGGCGTTCACCTCGGATGCCCAGCATGTTATATCAGGGAGTTTTGACAGCACATTCAGGATTTGGGAGGCCGCAACGGGGCAGTGTCTGAGGATATTTAAGGGTCACGTAGTGGGCGTAAATGCGGTTGCTATAAGCATGGACGGGCGTTATGCAATCTCTGCCTATGATGACAGCACAATCAAGGTCTGGGTGCTGGACTGGGAGCTAATCGTTAGAAACGAACAGCAGTGGGATGCAAATGCTACTGCGCTACTTGAGAAGTTCATCGTCGCCCATACCCCATACGTACAGGGTACACTAACCAGACGCGGCTCCACAGATTGGTCAGAGAGTGATTTAGAAAAACTCATTTTTACGCTGGGCTGTTCCGGCTACGGCAGGGTAGAGTCAAAATTTATAAGAAAAGAACTTGAAAAGCTTGCTGGCAAAAGATAATGCAGCACAGCCATAGAAGTTAAACGATTACGATTTCGTCGCCCTCCGCAGCAGCCGATATAGTAAGCCCTGTGTGTCCTGTTCCTGCGTAATACGCCCTTGTCTCTTGTACAATCTCATCAACCTGAGCATCTGAACGGGTTGGTTCGTGATGGAACATGACGAGGTGCTTTACGCCTGCCTTTATAGACATGTCAACGACCTGTACGTTAGAGCTGTGTCCCCAGCCGACCTTTGAGGGGTATTCAGAGTGCTTGTACTGGGCATCGGCAATAAGTAAGTCGCAGTCTTTTACGAATTCAACGTTTCTGTTGTTTTGCTCTTCAACAATCATAGCAATTTCGGCAGTCTCAGCCTCGTCCATTGCGGCGCTTGCCATGAAATTATAGTAAGGCTCGTTGTCACCTGTGTAGACCATGTTTTTGCTGCCCTCTGTAACCCTGTACGCAAAGCAGGTTACGGGGTGGTTTACGAGTTTAGAGCGGATTTTAAGGCTGCCTATTTCGACAGTCTCCTCTTTCAGGTCAACGTACTTGATGGTTGCCTGCAGCTCGTCGGAGTTTACGGGGAAGTATGAATAGACCATCTGCTGGGCCATTATCTCGCGAAGGTTTTTGTCAAAGTGCGGCGGGCCGTAGATAGTTATTTCGTTTTTTGGTATATAGGCCGGGATAAAAAATGGGAATCCATGAATATGGTCCCAGTGCGTGTGTGAAAGGAACAGGTGTACCTTGACTGGCGACATAGCGGCGAGCTTTGAACCAATCATGCGTATACCGGTGCCAGCTTCAAAGATGACGATAGTGCCGTCTTCTGCGTCAAGCCCTATGCAGGAGGTGTTACCACCATAGCGCACAGTGTCTTTACCTGGTGTTGGGATTGAACCCCTTACGCCCCAAAACTTTACTTTCATAGCAATAGAATACACTAAAAGATTAGAAAAATACCATAAGAAAAAATTCGTAAAGGCAAAAAATGAGTTATTGACAATCTATGGGTAAAATTGCTATGTTTTAATAAGAGATTTTATGGGGCGATTAGCTCAGCGGTAGAGCGCTGCCTTCACACGGCAGAAGTCACAGGTTCAAGCCCTGTATCGCCCACCATTAAAGATATAGTTTCTGCCCTGACCTAATGAATCCCCTTTTGATATAAATCGTTGGTTTTTAGTCTTATAGAAATATAGCTGCTCTATGGCATCATATAGGTGACAATTCCATAAAATGTTGTAAAATACTGCTTATAGCGAGTGTCAAAAATCTGTTC
>JAMOAZ010000061.1:17710-18808 GCA_039908505.1 Nitrospirota bacterium | reverse complement strand
CAGTGTGATTGAACTTTGTATTGCCCCGCTCTTCATCAGCCATATTACATTTTCGCCGGTTGAGATATTTCTCAACAAGATGTCTGCGTATCCATCCTGGTTGAAATCCCCCACGCCTTCGACAAGCCATGTGTTACCAGTAAATGTTGGCAGCCATAATCCACTGCTTATGCTTGTACCACTCATCAGCCATACATAGTTATAACCGTTTATCGTATCCCGCCAAAATATATCCACGCTGCCGTCGCCGTTGAAATCTCCAACTCCGGCGATTATCCAGTTAGACGACTGAGCTGTGCCGACTATGTAGTCGGAGATAGATTGAATCTGTGTTGAGGTCAGACCTTGAAGCGCTGTATTGCCCTTCATTTGTGAAACTGTTGCTATAGCGTTGGTTATTTTCGCAGCAGTGGCGCCTACAAGCCGCGGGTCGGTTGCGGGGATAGTGTTGTGGCATGATATGCAGTTCGACAAAAAGAGTGAGCTGCCAGTGGCGCTTGAAGTACTCAGAAAGCTGGCGATTGCCTGAATCTGAGTGGATGTCAGGGTTTTAAGCGAGGCATTATTTTTCATGTCAGAATTAGTTGCTATAGCGTTGGTTATTTTTTCGGCAGAGGCGTTGACTTGCGCCCCTGATGGGGTTGCACCGTGACATGAAGCACAGTACTGTGCATAGAGTGTAGCTCCCTCGCTTGCTGCGTATACAGTTGTTTGAGAGATTCCAGCATAAATAATCGTGGTCACAAATAATACAAGCAATAACTTAGCACATTTCATAGAGCCTCCTTAATTTTGTTGTAAAAGTTTCAGTTCATAGGTGAACCGGAATAATCAATGCGTTCTTATATAAACCTAACATATTGCTTAACTTTATGTCTACTTAGTTGCAATAGTTACAACTTAATCTGACAACGTGTTATAATAACTCCGTTATAAAAAAACATGGTTATTCTGGCGTGGTGGAGATAGACCTTGCATCACTCTGGTCGGAAGCACGGCGGAGAATTGCGCAATTGGCCTGCACTCCATGAATACATATAGAGGTTTTATGACATCAGTTTTGGTTTTTTTGAGAGATTTTGGTAAGGTCATCTCACT
>JAMOAZ010000061.1:0-16116 GCA_039908505.1 Nitrospirota bacterium | reverse complement strand
CCAACACTAAGCGACAAGAACTGGATAGTGGCCGCCATAGGGGATCTTAACGGCGACAAGTACCCTGACATCGTCTGGAGACACCTCGTATATGGTTACAATGGCATATGGTACTTTAACGGCACCACAGTCAGCGGCGTTGGGTCTCTGCCACAGTTAGCAGATGCGAGCTGGGTATTATGCGGCGCTGCAGACATGGAAAAAGACGGAAATACTGATCTGGTATGGAGAAATAAGACATCCGGATATAACTATGTATGGAACCTCAGCGGAACAACCGTTGTCAATGCGTATGCAATGCCTCAGATCTCGGACACAAGCTGGACAATCGCCGCATTGGGAAAACCAGACTCTAACGGTTATGTCAATGTATTTTGGAGAAATCAAAATGCAGGCAGCACTGTAATCCTGACAATGCACGGTGGAACAATGGTTATGGATACCGTTGTGCTTCCTACATTCGGGCCATAGCACATTAAGAAAAAGGTCTGTCCTCGTTTAAGGGGGCAGACCTTTTTTTTTGGTTTTTATTTTTCGGGGTTATGACGGGCGTTCGACACATACCACTTTGGCAGGTTATAGCCTATGCCGATTGTGGTAGGTTCAATCCCCATGAATTTCTTATTCACGACGACAAGGGCATCGGGGACATAGAGAAACACATACGGGAGTTCGTCGGCAAGTATTGCCTGAATCTTATAGTATGCTGCCTTACGCTTATCAATATCGAATGTGCGCCTGCCTGTCTCAAGCAGTTCATCGACTTCAGGGTTTGAGTAGCTTACGAAATTGAACTCCTTATCTTTTGTCTTACTTGAGTGCCAGATGTCGTACTGGTCGCCGTCCATCCCTATGCCCCAGCCGAGGATTACGGCGTCGAAGCGCTTTTTATCGATAAATTCGTTTAGAAACGTACTCCACTCAAGGGCGCGAATGTTTACCTTTATGCCGACTTGCTTTAATTTCCATTGTATGATGGCAGCGGTTTTCATTCTGAGGGGATTGCCCATGTTGGTAAGAATTGTAAACTCAAACGGGACACCGTTCTTTGATAAAATACCACCGGTTTCTATCCAGCCAGCCTCGGCAAGCAGGGTCTTTGCCTTAACGGGGTTGAAGTCATATTTTTTCACGTTTGGGTTATATGGCCACGTGTTTGGCACATATGGGCCGGTTGAAGGTGTAGCAAGACCGTATAGTACAATGTCTATTATCTCTTGTTTGTCAATAGCGTGGGCGATTGCCTGCCTGACCCTTTTATCCCCAAAAAACGGATGCCTTAAATTGAAGCCCAGATATGTATAGGAAAAGACAGGATAGCGGTATTTATTAAATTTGGTATTAAAATACTCGGAGTCTGTCTGTCTCTTAAACTGGATAGGCGTAACCCCCATAAGGTCAACCTCCCCTGCCTTCAGCGCCATAAACATTGTGGACTGGTCGGGGATGATCCTGTAAACATATTTATCAATATATGGGCGGCCTTCAAAATAATCCTGATTCGATGAAAGGGTAAGTTCCTGCCCGCTGACCCATGTATCCAGTTTATATGGCCCCATACCTATGGGTTTTCTGATTAACTGGGTCTTGGTTATATCAACACCCTGAAGGAGGTGTTTGGGCAGCACGACGAGACTCCCCCATGTGTTTAGGGCCGGGGCAAAGGGTTTTCCATATGTCACCCTGAATGTATGGTTGTCCGGGGTCTCAGCGGTCTTCACCTGCAGGAAGTCCTCTTTGTATGGTGTGGGGGTCTTGTCACTGATTATAGTCTTAAAGCCAAACAGGACATCCTCAGCAGTAAAATCGGCGCCGTCAGTCCAGCGCACCCCCTTTTTAAGATGAAATGTTATGGTGAGTCCGTCAGAAGAGATTTCCCAGCTCTCAGCAAGGTCACCAACAGTACTGAGGTCCGGGGCATATTTCACAAGCCCATTGAATATATTACCTGAGACAGAGTGTGAGGCACTGTCACCGGCAAGCACTGGGATAAGAACACTTGGTTCTGCCGTCATGCCTTCGATCAATGTACCGCCATAGACTGGCGTGTCATTGGCTTTGCCCTGAGATAAGGGAACTGCTTGTTTTTGCCCCCCTACCCGAGAATCACACGCACACAGGACGGTAATCAATACTAATATCTTTGCGATTAGTACGGTTTTCATTATATTTTAAGTTAAAAACAATTAAATACTTAGCAAACCATTTTCAAAATTAATCTCTTCCTGAAAAGCAATATTTGGTTCTCCAATAATCAGCGGAGGGTTGCCAATTTTACCACTAAGCTTTATTAGAGAATTATCGAAAGTGTCTAATACTGTGATTTTCGCCTTTATAGCTGACGCTATATGTATTGCATCATTAGGTTTAAGAGCGGTGTGATCCCATTGCAGAATCCTTGATGACTCAGCAATGTAACGGTCAACGTTAATCAGAACGATATATTCACTCTTAAAAAATCTACATATTTCATCTGATTTATTTCTGTCTATTTTTCGATCACTATCTAAACGTATTACCTCAGCTATAGTCAATACGGATGTAACTATTATAATTTTCCCAGCTTTAGCATCGTTTATGACGCCTTTACACTTCTCATATCCTTGTTCTTTCTTAAGCCAACGTAAAAAGCAACATGAATCCCAATATCTACGATCCAAAAGCTATTCTCCTAAAATGCCGCATATTTGTTCTGCAGTTGGAATATTTTCTTGCTTACTAAATAATTTCAACTCCTCGACTTGAATACTTTTAGGAGTGCCATATTGATCGTAACTAATCATTCCAAAAATATATATTCGTTGTCCAAATGCATCTAAGGCTTCAGAACGAAGGTCATCAGGAATATGACACCTAACAGGTTTATCGTCTAAAGAATCAAAGATCGTAAATGTTGGAGTGCCTCTTTCGGAAATAGTTTGCAGTTTTCCTTCTACCGAACCTAAACTCTTGTAACGAATACCCATAATTGTATCAATGTTAGCTGCTATCTGAGTTGTTAAGACATGGATATTGCCATTTATAGCAACATTTATTTCCGTAATTCCAGTGTTTCCTGTAGTCGAAATAAATACAAGTTTTTTTAAATGCTCTAACGCCTTGTCAGAAAAATATTCCGGCCTCTCAGTCTTACTTTTTAAATTATTAATGCCATCATGTATCGCACATAAAGCAGTGCTAATTATATCGCTGCTTATTTCTCCATTATCTACAGGGATATTATGTAAAATGATACTACCATGTTCCGGAGTTACAATCCATTCAATATGTTTTTTTTTGCCTGATACTTGTTCAGATATCTCATCGACAAAGTCATAGAACGCGCTGATACTGTCCCTCAACTTCTTAGAGGTAATAATCTCACCCTTTAAAGCAAGCGTGAGTGTCTTTGTTTTCGCCATAATACCAGAGGATTTTTCCATATTGTCTTCATCAGGCACTTCACAGCTTATAATTGTATTACCTTCATGAATTTTTACGTTGTTAGCCATGATTATAGAGTAACAATTATGCCGGGGGTTGTCAAGTGCGCAAGTATCTAAAGATAACATATTCCAGCGCCGGTGCAATAAAATAAAGCAAGACCGCCGGAATTATTTTCTTATAGAGGCCCCAGACATCGGCCTTAAAATAATCCCTCGTCAGAATCAGGCACACATGTACCGGTGACAACAACACCCCTGCATAGCCTGCTGCAAAGGCAAAAGAAAATGAATGTGCATCCAGCCCTGGCAAACTCATAAACAGCGGAAAGGCACTCCCCACAAAGGCCAGCGTAAATCCCGTAAGAATCCCTGTCACAAACGGCAGCAAAAACAATATAGGTAGCAGCGGTATGTGACTGGCAATAAAATAATTGCTGATATTCACCACCGCCCCCGAACTGTCAAGCGTGGACTTAAACAACATTACGCCCAATATTAACAGCACCACCTCCTTGTTAAACCCATAAATAATAACGCTCCACACTTCCTTTAGGCTATACCTGAAATAAATCGCCAGCCCAAAGACCATCGCAACAAGTGCATAGTGCAGCTTTACACTAAACACAATAACAAGCACAAGCAGTATAATAAAGGGCATAAAACTCCACATCGCCCTGTGAGACCTGTTTTCCACCTTCGGAAATGCCCCTCTGACACCCTTCATGCAAAATAACAGGCCAATTGCCAACATACAAAGCGCATAGGCCAGGTTTAATAACATCATATCCCTCATTCCAATACCGGTAATCAGCGTAGCCAGTATCAGTCCCGGATAAAGCGGCAGGATTATTTCCCACGGGTGTCTGTACCAGTAATTGGTAAAGGCCTTGTCCTCCTGAGTCAAGTCAAGCTCTTTTGCTGAGGCATCCACCATCGGACACGAAAAATATGCCCCCCCAATTGACGGCAGCATCCCTATTAACAGGGGCATTGAGACAAGAACAAATTTCTTGTTTCTTAATACACCCTTTACCGCGTCTGTCATCATGCTCAGTATGTTTCTCTCCCTGAGAACCATCTCAAGCATCCTGATAAACGTCAGGGCAATCGTAAGTTCAAGCGCTGACTGTGACACTATAGCAGAGTGAACCGTCGAGGCAATCGCCGCTGGTCTCATCATATATATGGCGAAAAGCATCACCGAGGCGGCGCTCAACACATACCCAACATGCCACTTCATACGAAGAAGCACTATCATCACAGTAAACACGGCTGTTATCCCGATAATGTCGAACATCAGCCCACCCCCCTCGCGTGCAGAAACTCATCGACAAGTGCAGCGGCCTTTGCCTTTGAGTCTACCAACCCCTCAAGGGTCTTAATCTCGATTGCCCCAAGTATCTCACTAAACAACGGCGACGGCGTGAGCTTAAAGGTCTCAATTAAATCCCTGCCTGTTATAAAGCGCGGCGCGGTCTTTCGCGGCAGATATTTATTCTCGTAAAAATCCAGAATATCCTTGCATATGCCGATTATCTCATCTGTTCCTTCAAGTTTCGCTGCTGAATCAGCAATCCATACGACAATAAGGGCGTAGATAGCATCCCCCATAATGTTAAGAAGCCTGATAAGGGGTCTTTTCATTGCGGCAAAACCACCAGCACTCCCTACACGCTTAAATGCCAAAATCCTCATGTGATTCTTTACCAACATGGTTACAAATTCGGTCTCTTTTGTGGATGCCTTAAATCTGGTCATTATATCGGCAGCAATCGCCGTGCCCTCCTGTTCGTGGCGATAAAACGTGATATGAGCGTCCTTTGACTGCCCATAAGTGCGATATTTCCCAACATCATGAAGCAGTATGGCAAGCTTTATCAGTGCGCTATTGTGTGGGTACATTGCAAGCCATGCCCTAAGATTTTCGTGAAACGGCAGAGCCAGTGTATTAATAATAGATTCGGCTGCCTCATACGCGACCATAGTATGGTCAAAGACATCGAGATGGTGCCAGCGGTTCTGCCTGAGACCTCTCAGAGGTTCAAGCTCAGGCAGCAGCTCAAAAAGAAGCCCGGTCTCACACGCTGATTTTATAATTTCTGTGGTGTTGTCGGCTTGCATGAGCATCTTAAACTCTGCCCACACGCGCTCAACGGCAGCCCCGGAGATACCCCCCTTAAGGTCGGCGATGGCGGCAAGCGTATCAGTGTCTATAGTAAAACCCAGCTCCACTGCAACCCTGAATGCCCTTAACAACCTGACAGGGTCATCGGCCAGATTATCCTTTGATACCATTCTGATTATCCTGTTATTTATGTCACCCAAGCCGCCTGTTACATCTATTACCCCATCTACAGGATTATTAATAGAAACGGCAAGGGCATTAACCGTAAAATCACGGCTCAGAAGATCGCTGCCTATAGAGCCTCCCCGCAGCGCCGTAAAATCATATATGCAGTCCCCTTTTACAACCCTTGCAGTTGGAAACCTCTCATGCAGCATGACATAGGCGCCGTTTATAGCGTCGGCAAACCCCTTTGCGACAGAAAACGGGCTTTCACTTAGGGCAATGTCATAGTCCCGCACCTGCCGGTTTAATATAGAATCCCTGAGCGTACCGCCTACCAAAAAGACCTCGCGGCATGAGCCGGTAAACTCTCTCAAGACACCGATATAGGGTATGTTTTCAATCACCGCCAGTGTGTGCCGTTGTCTTTATATGAACGCCCTTGACTGAATTTCTAGTATACTGGCAGTGGCTGCATCTGATATAGCGGCAGAGTTTGCCTCATCGGTATCAAGGTGCAGCTCAAGCGTATAGTTAGGGCTTACCCTGACAAAGACATCGCTAAAGACTACATCCTTGCTGCCAGAAACTGCTACCCTTACGATATCATGGTCTCTGATACCGTAAGAAAGCGCATCTGCCGGGGTCATGTGTATATGTCTGCGGGCACAGATGACGCCGCTTTCGAGTTTTACGCTCCCTGCAGGTCCCTCAAGTGTAATAGAGGCAGAGCCTTCAAGATCGCCTGAAACCCTCACAGGGGCATCGATGCCAAGTTTGAACTCCTCAGTGCGGCTTATCTCAACCTGTGTTTCAGCCTTGAGCGGGGCAACGACCCTGACGTTTTCTATTTTTCCAAGCGGGCCGGACAGTGTCAGCGTCTCCTCAGCGACAAACGACAGCGGCTGCCTGAGCTGGTGTTTCTTTGTAAGCGTCTTTCCCGCACCAAAGAGGGTGGTGAAGTCTTTTTCGCACAAGTGAACATGGTGGCCTGTAATGTAAACAGGAATCTGCCTATTCGCTTTTACTTCCGGTGCAGCTGCCTCTCTCACCTTTGCGATGTTCAGGGCGTGGAGTGTCTCCCTGGCAATCATTCGTTCTTCGTCTGCGGCAACTACAAGGATTTTGATTTGTGAGCCCGCGGCGGATATCTCCTCGATATGTCCCCTTTTTACCTTTGCCTTTTCGTTGGCCTCTTTCGAGATAACAAGGCCAATATTTTCAAGTCCATGGCATACGCGCCCGCGTATCGCGGCAGAGTTTTCACCAATTCCTGCTGTGAAAACTAATGCGTCAATCCCACCCAACACAGCGGCATATGCGGCAATATATTTTTTTAGCCTATAACAAAACAGCGACACTGCAGTCTTTGCCCTTTCATTACCGCTGTCAGCGGCATCAAGGATTTCCCTCATATCGTTGCTCAGTCCTGTAAGACCTTTCAGTCCGCTTTCTTTGTTAAGTAAATTATCAACCTCTTTGACAGTGAGGCCGGAATTTAATAAATAAATCAGCGCCCCGGGGTCAATATCACCACAGCGTGTACCCATGGCTAGGCCCTCCAGAGGGGTCATGCCCATACTGGTGTCAATGCTTGTGCCGTGGTCTATGGCGCAGATAGATGCCCCATTGCCAAGATGGCACGATATAATTCTCAGCTCCCTGACACTACGCTTGAGGTATGTCGCCGCTGTTAATGACACATAGTTGTGGTTTGTGCCGTGAAACCCGTAGCGGCGAATGTTTTCGCCAACGTGGTATTTCTGCCCAAGGTCGCGGGATATGGCATATAAATATGCACTTTCGGGCATGTTCTGATGAAAGGCCGTATCAAAAACCGCAACAGCCCCTTTGCCCGGCAGGTGTTTTCTCATTTCTTCAACTCCAGCAAGGTTGTAGGGATTGTGAAGCGGGGCAAGGGGGATGCACTGCCTTATACCCTCAATTACCTCATCTGTTATCACGGCTGAGTTCTTAAACTTATCCCCGCCGTGTACTACCCTGTGCCCGACGGCATCTATTTCGTCAAAAGCTGCTATTGCACCAATAGTGGAATCGGTCAGTGCGGTCTCCATCTCTACAAATGCCTTTGGGAAATCAGGGACTGCTATTTCATTTTTAATTTCTGATTTTTGTGACTTGACCTTGTGATATGACGCGTTTGTACCGATTTTCTCTATAAGACCCTCCATGAGAGGAATGGGATTAGATGTGTCAAAGAGCGAGTATTTCAGCGAGGAACTGCCGCAGTTTATAACCAGAATCTTTGCCGGTTTGAGTGCAGAGGAAAAGTTTAAGTCATAGGGGTCGGGGTTATCCTGCCTTGATGACTTGTACTGGGCTAGCAGGGCCTCGTTTTGTTCTTTCTGAGTCATCCTCTTAGTAATCAGGGCGGCTATTTTATGCAGTGCTGCGGGATTTCCAACAATCACCTGAGAAACAATATCACGGGGGGCGGCAATGTACTGTGAAGGCTCCATGGCAACCACATCGGCAGCCTCCGGCTCCCCTGTCATAATAGACATCTCACCGAACACATCGCCTGATCTTAAAGTGGCACTTAATAATTTAGCGCCAAGAGAATCAGTAAAATTCACCTCAGCCTTACCTGTTATGAGTACAAAGAGAAACCTGCCCGGCTGTCCGCGCGATATGATTTTTTGTCCAGGGCCGCAGTCCTCAACCGTTGATACCTCTATCAGCGTATTAAGTTCACTGTCTGAAAGGTCTGAAAAATAATGAGTTGACGTAAGAAATGCTTTTAAATCCATATCGCCGCTCTCCTTCATATTTTAGTAATACATTTGATAATCTCACCTAAGTACATCCTGTGATAATCATTCAACTGGTAATTGGACTCAATTGACGGGTCAATAAAATGGTCTGGGTTTATGTCCTGGTAATAAATCTTCCTGCACAAGAAGACCAGACGCGCCTCTCTAAAGTATATCGAGCCGTTGTCTTCTATAGGGGTAAGGCCGGTCTCAGCCATCTTGTCTGTATCTCTGCCGGAGTGCGTGCCGCAGAAAAGGAGTGCCTTTTTGTAGTCCTTAGTAAAGAAAGAAAGCGTGAACATATCTGATTTTTCCATAAAACCATAAGTGTGGCGTGTAGGGCGAACGACACAAGTGCAAATCTTCTTTGCCCACATGATACCAAACCCGCCCCAGCTTGCCGTCATCGTATTAAACGATTTCATAGTACCGGCTGTAACAAGCATCCACTGATTGCCAATGACCTTAAACGGGTTGTCGGGCAGGTCTTCGGGGTTTACCTCAACAAACTCATCAGCCATCACTATCTCCTTCATTGTTCCTTTGTGATTAATAGCCAATTAATATAACATACCCAGGCAATAAAATTATTGTGTGCTGCTCTTATTTAAAGACGTGATATGGTAAGTGAACGCTTAGATTTAATGAACAGGGGACAACTGGCATCCAAAGTTTCCTTATAAATAATCGCCCAGCTTTCTGTCTATTTTGTTGACATGGGTTATAAGCCAGTTGCAAAGGTGTTCCTGGAGCTTTTGGTTTAAATCCTTGCTTGAGCCTTTTTTCTGATATTCTGCCTTTAGCCTTTGGAAGTTTGTCCTCAGAGTCTTGTGCTGCTTAAGATGCGCATCAGTGTCTTCTTCGTCGTAATCGTACTGCTTCATGTATGTCTCTTCAAGGGTCAGATGTGTCTCAATATAAGTCTCAAGTTTATTGATTAATTCCTCGACGAATACGCTTTCCTTGTTCTGCGCTACAGCCTCGACAAAGGCGTTTACCCTTTGAAACAGCTCCTTGTGCTGTTCATCCATCAGCTCTACGCCTACGGACAAGTTCTCAGTCCATTGGAATATCATGAGGAAGGTTTACCTTTAAAGACGGCTTGTTCTACCGGGGTCTCAAAATGGTTTCTTCTTGGCGCCCAAAAATTCTTAAAGTAGAATTTACCTTTTTCATCTGTCATATATTTATCCCAGTTGTCCATGAGCATTTCCTTTGTTAAGTGAAAGGTATCCTTTGATGCGTCTGCGTATTCATAATGTCCTGTCAGCACGATGGCCTGAAATGGACACGCCTCGACACATAATCCACAGAACAAACACCTAAGAATCTCTATCTCGTAACGGTCAACGACTTTCTCATGGGTTTTCCCTTCAGACGTATATATCGTGATACACTTTGAGGGGCATATAGCGGCACACAGCCCACAGCCCACACATCGCGCCCTGCGCGTAAGCGGCTTTCTGACAAGGGCGTGCATCCCCCTGAATCCCGGCATTGACTCCCTTTTCTCCTTTGGATATTGCCTGGTAACAGGTTTTTTAAACATATACGACATAGTCAGCGACATTCCCTTGAGGATTTCAACGAAAAACACCCTCTTCAGAAAACCCTTCCACCAGACATCCGGTTCAGCCTTCGTAACAAGTTTCAGATATATCCGGCCCTGAGCTTGAGGCTCAACTGCCACAGATTCAGACACTTTGATTTCTACCTCTTCCATAATATATAAGTTTAGCACTATGTACTGCCCTATGTCAACCTAAATCCACCATCAAAATAAGCCACGGCACCACTTTTGGGTTTTTTTGAGAGATTTTGGTAAGGAGGCCATCTCACTCCCACCCTTGAGAGGCGATTTAAACAGCCCTCACCAGACCTTGCATCGGTCTGGTCGGAACCAGGCCGGAAATAACCATCACCTTTTATGTGAGTACACATCACAGCTCACACGGCTTATTTTGATGGTGGATTTAGGGCAATTCGGCCGCTTGTTTTTTTGTGAGAGAATTGCTATTATTGTTCCATTGGGGTGGTAAAGAAGGTTCTTATAAGGAATGCGGCGGCTCTATGAACAGGACTATTTCCATATTAATTAGTAAGAAGATGCACGGGCTTTATAATGCACTATTAGCTGCGTTATTGTTTTTTACAATAGTGTTTGCGGCCAGGGATTGTTTTTATTTTATTTCAAATGGGCTTTCACTTGGGGGTTTTTCTCCTGGACAAACAGGTGTACATAAACACGTAAAACTTGATATAGATGAATACACCTCCATTGTTTCACAAAATCCGTTCGGTATAAAACACGCTGAGTTCAAATCCCTGATAGACAACGGCAAAGGCACTGCTGCCCCGCCGAGACTAAGGCTCCTGGGTACTATCTCAGGTACACGCGGTACTGGCTACGCATTTATTGAAGATGACAAAGGTAATCAGGAACTCTTCAAACTTGGAGCTGAGGTGTTTAACTCAGGAGTACTCAGCAGGGTTACACCTAATGCGGTTTATTTGTCTGGTGGTCTTCAAATAGATATTACTGAGATTGCGCCTTCCGGGATAGGTCATTCTCAAGCAGCTCAATTGACTGCAAATTCTGCTCTGGTCAGAGGAGCTACGGGTAGTACAACTATGACCCTGAATCAAGGCAAGGTGCTTGAGGCCATAGAAAATCCAAAACAACTTATGACAGACGCCCGCCTTCAACCACGACACATAAACGGTAAACAGGAAGGTTTTGTGCTTCAGGAAGTAAAACCCGGCGGCCTCTACGACCAGCTTGGTCTTAATAACGGTGATGTCCTGTTGAGTGTCAACAGGTACGACATAACCGACCCGGAGACAGCACTTGCCGCCTTTGCAGCGCTCAAAGGGGCAGCAGGTCTGCAACTTGAAATACTCAGAGGCCAAACTAAATTGACCCTCAACTATCTGATTAAATGAACCGGACTATTATTAGAATAATCCTCTCTTTGATGGTTATGATATGCGCTGGCTCTCACGCCGCTGCTGAAGACACTGCTCGTTCGGATGAAAAAGTCGTCTTTAATTTTGTAAACGTAGACCTCCCCGCTATCGTTAAGGTTGTCAGTGACCTTACGGGGAAAAACATCATATTTGACGACCAGCTCAAGGGAAAGATAACAATTGTTGCCCCATCGCCAATTGACAAAGCCGACGCATTCAGACTTTTTACGTCTGTCCTTGAGCTCAAAGGCTATACCGTTATTCCATCTGGTGCAAATGCCTGTAAGATAGTCCCATCGGCTGAGGCAAAACAAAAAGGCGTTCAGGTCACCATCGACGGCACAAAGGCCACAGGGGAAAGCTACATCGCAAGACTGATTAAACTGGATTATCTAAGCGCAGATGACGCGATTAAACTACTCAGGCCGATTATATCCAAGGATGGGTACTTATCAGAGTTTGCCCCGCGCAACATGCTGCTTGCCATTGACTCAGGCCCCAACATTGACAAGATTCTAACTATTATCAAGACCATAGACAGGGCATCACCGGCAGACTACCCAGAGGTCATTTATCTGAAGTTCGGGACGTCCGACGCCGTAGTAAAACTCCTCAACGACGGACTGAAAAAGAAGCCAACCTCCCAGCAGACACCAGCCGAGGTATTCACGGTATCTGATAAAAGGCTCAACGCCGTTGTAATCTTCGGCCCGCGAACCGAAAGAGAACCAGTGAGGAAACTCATTGAAATGCTTGACGCCCCATCGCCCGATGCACAGGGTAATATCAATGTCTACTTTTTGGAAAATGCCAACGCAGAGGAACTCTCAAAGGTGCTTGATACAATGCTCAAATCTGCCAAAGGAGGCGACAAGTCCCAGCCTAATGCCTTAAGCGCCGTGCCGGATATTCATGTAACCCCGGATGCGGCCACTAATTCCCTCGTCATCGCCGCCTCACCAGCAGATTACAGGAATATCACCGGCATAATAAAGCAGCTCGATAGAAAGCGAAAACAAGTCTATGTAGAGGCAATGATTGTTGAGGTGTCAATACAGGACATCTTAGACCTTGGAACCAAGTGGCGCGCCATAGGCAAGCAAAACGGTCAGGCACGGGTAATCGGCGGCGTTGGAAAGATAGACTCCACCTCTATGCAGAACATAATCAACGGCCTCAGCGGACTTAGTGTCGGTGGGCTTGGCAGTTTTATGAATATACCTCTTACGGTAATCGGTTCGGACGGCACGGCAACCACGTCAAATCTCTCAGTGCCGGGCTATGCTGCGCTCTTTAATATTAGTGACTTTAAGGGTATTGTAAATGTCCTCTCGACCCCTCAGATTCTCACCTCAGACAACAAAGAGGCTGAGATCATGGTTGGCGAAAATATCCCAATAGTAACAAAGCGGGAATCCTCGACTGCCTCTGCCTCAGGTACGCTTGGTGTCTTTAACAGTATCGAACGAAAGGACGTTGGCATATCTCTGAAGATTACACCGCATATCACTGAGGGCGATATAATAAAACTCGATGTGTATCAGGAAATATCAAGCGTAGAGCAGCAAAGCGACTCAAGCGTCTTAATAAACATGGGGCCAACTACGACAAAGCGCTCAGCCAAGACCACAATCTTTGCCGAAGACGGCCAGACCATCGTCATCGGCGGCCTTATCCAGGACAAGGAAGAGACTAATATAACAAAGGTGCCCCTGCTTGGCGATATTCCCATTGTCGGCTGGCTCTTTAAGACAAAGGAAACCACAAAGACAAAGATTAACCTGATGGTATTTTTAACCCCTCACATCATAAACACTAACAATAAAATAAATGCAATTACCGGAGAGAAGACCTCCATAGCCACGAACACAATCATGGCAGAGGACAGGAAAATTGATACTGCCTCCTCCGGCATATACGTCAGAGTTAAAGAGGGAACGAGTAAACACAGGGCAATTGAGCTATTCACAGAGACCGGTTCAACCGTGCGGAGGTCTTATCCCGATACCACACTCTTTTTAATCGAACCGCCGAAGGACAAGGACATCGATGCCTTTATCAGGGAGCTTGAGGCAGTGCCGGAGATAAAGTTTGCTGAAAAAGAAGACTCATTAAAGAGTTTACAAGGCAGGTAGACCCAGGCAGTGGACATCTCACACCAGCCCGTCAATGAGGATTTATTTGATATAACCCTGCTGAAGGACATTCCCATAGGGTTTTCCAGGGGCAATATGGTCCTGCCATACAGGAGGGAGGCGGGGGTGTTAAAGGGTATTATTTGCGGGGCGCAGGGTAGGTTTGCCCTGCATGAGATTGCAAAAAATATTGGCCTTGCATCTGAACCTATCGAGATAGACAAGGCAGAGCTGCTTGATTTAATTAACCGCATCTATGGCAGGACAGGTTCAGCCTCAGAGGTCATGGATGATATGCCGGACAGTGAGTTTGACTCTGTAGCAACAGAGTTTGAATCCCCTAAGGACATCCTTGAACTAACCGAAGATGCCCCGATTATAAGGCTCCTTAATGCGCTGCTCAGGCAGGCCGTAAAGGAACAGGCGTCGGACATTCACATTGAGCCATATGAAAAAGAGCTTCAGGTCAGGCTCAGGGTAGACGGGATGCTCAGGCGCATACTCTGCCCACCGAAGATAATCCAGGACGCCCTTGTAAGCCGCGTAAAGATAATGGCAAACCTTGACATAGCTGAAAAGCGCCTCCCCCAGGACGGACGCATACGCCTGCTTATTGGCGGGCAGGACATAGATATACGCGTCTCAGTGGTGCCCTCTGTATTCGGTGAAAGGGTAGTGCTGAGGCTGCTTGACAGAAAACAAGGACTCATCGGCCTTGACGCCCTAGGCCTTGATGAGCGCTCACGGGAGACATTTAACTCGCTTCTTAAAAACCCTCACGGCATTATCCTCGTTACCGGCCCCACTGGAAGCGGTAAGACCACCACACTCTACGCGGCCATTAACACCATATACTCGGAACAGAAAAATATCATGACCATAGAAGACCCCGTTGAATATCAACACGAGGGAATTGGGCAGCTCAACGTAAACACCAGGATAGGGCTGACATTTGCCGCCGGGCTGAGAAGCCTCCTGCGCCATGACCCCGATGTAATCATGATAGGAGAGATAAGAGACTACGATACGGCTGAGATTGCTATTCAAGCATCGCTTACCGGACACCTTGTCCTCAGCACACTCCATACAAATGACTCAACCTCTGCTGTTACGCGTCTTATCGACATGGGGATAGAGCCGTTTTTAATAACATCTACGCTTGTTGGTGTCCTTGCACAGAGGCTGATAAGGAAAATCTGCGGCTACTGTAAAGATGGTTACAGCCCTGCAGCACTTGAGAGGGAATTCTTCAGCAATCCACCTGATGTCTTATATCGCGGCAGGGGATGCCACAGGTGCAGCCACACCGGATACGCCGGACGCACGGGGATATTCGAGCTGCTGCCAGTTGATGGTACAATAATCCCGTTTATAAATAGAAACACCGATGCACAAAAGATAAAAAAGGCTGCCCTCGACTCAGGCATGAAGACACTTCACTATGACGGCCTGAAAAAAGCTGAGGCAGGTATTACAACCTTACAAGAGGTGTTGAGGGTAACAAGAGCAGATAAGTTGTTTTTTATATTGAAATGATGTAGTATAGTTTAGGTAACACAGTCTGTTGTCATAATGTCATAGGTTTGCTGCTGATATGTGAGTCCCTGCATATGTTCTATGTGGGATGAGAATTTGTTCAGAGCAAGTATTATTCAGGACAATTTAGTTGAGGATGATTTATGGCAGATGAAGAAAAGGCGAAAGACAGGCTTATAGAAGAGTTAAGGGCTAAAGTCAAAACACTTAAGACCTCTCTGGACAAGTTAAACTCAGAACTTAATCTCCAAAACGAAATAATGTCCAATATGGCTGAGGGCGTCTGTCTTATCAGGGCCTCTGATGGAATCATCTTGTATTGCAACCCTAAGTTTGAGCAAATGTTTGCATACGATGCCGGTGAGTTAGCAGGCAAGAATATCTCCATAGTAAATGCCCCTACTGAGAAAACGCCCGAAGAGACGGCAAGGGAAATATCCGAATCATTAATTAAACATAAATCATGGCAAGGTGAACTGCTTAATATCAAAAAGACTAGGGAGTGTTTTTGGTGTTCTGCAACCGTTTCAACATTTGAAGACAAGAGATATGGCACCGTGTGGGTGTCAGTACACACAGATATTACTGACCGAAAAGATGCGCAGGAAGAGCTTGACAGATTCTTCAATGAATCTCGCGATATATTGGCTATTTTTTCAATTGACGGACACTTTACGCGGGTAAATCCTATGTTTGAAAAGGTTCTTGGATATACCAAAGAAGAGATTTATTCGAAACATCTAATGGAGCTTATCCACCCGGATGACCGTGATGCTACTATTGCAGAAGTAGAGCGACAGAATAAAGGTTCAAATGCCGTAGATTTCGTTAATCGGTATCTTTGTAAGGATGGCTCGTACAAAACATTGTCATGGTCAGGCGGACACGCCATAAACGGTAAAATTTATGCCAATGCTAGTGTCTAATTGCAAAAATAAGCGATATATGTTATATTTTCTGGCAGGAGGTATCTATGGCCAGGAAAGCAGCGC
>JAMOAZ010000060.1:0-16308 GCA_039908505.1 Nitrospirota bacterium | reverse complement strand
GAGTATGCGCCTGTTCGCAAGATTTAGAGTTAATGGAAATATTAATGAATTACTATCTATCTTTAGGTGATACTCTCAATTAATTAACACAGACTAAATAATTCTGCTTTAAATATCCTGCCGTTTCAAGTATTTTTTATCTATGTCCCGCTCTTAGGCAATAATTGTAATATTCCTTTTACCTCAAGACCGGTAAATGCCCGCCCCTTTATTACGGCTGCACTCATGGTGTTTACGCTGTCGCTGCACTGTATTTTGTATGTGTATATCTCAATAGGCACAACTTCTGTTTTACTGGCGGTCTTGCCGGTGGATATGGTGTCATCTCCAGTTTTGTCATATGTTATGCCGCATGTGCCGGGCGGGTATTGCCTGAGCAGATTGTCTTTCAGGGTGTCTGGGGAATAACCATAGTCCATCGCGTGAAAATCAGCAAACCAGTTCCTGTACACAACGCGTCCTGTGAAGAGTTCTGAAAACTCCTTAGTAAGCCGACCGTCTCTGTCATATGAGAAAAAATCAGGGAGCAGATATATTGTTTTCCCGTCCTGCAGACTTGATAAAACGCCGTGTGCATATTCACTGGCCTGGGCTTCAGACGGGTTGAGCGGGTGTATACCGCACTGCAGGCCCATGAAATACGGTACGAACACACAGTTGTCCATCCCTAAGACCATCGCGTTATCTTTTGCAATATCAGCGTTTTTGAAGAAATCAGCAACTGGATTATATCTGGTGTGAAAAATAAGGGCAGGATAGACGCTCATAAACAATACAATTGAAACAATAATTGATGCGCCGTAGACTAATGCGTTTGACAGGGGTTCTTTTATGTTGTATCTTTTTAATATCTCATCAAGCGCCGCTGCCATAATCGGAAAAGACATAACCCCCTGCCACAGAAAGTGCCTGTACTTCACCACGGTGATATTACAGTAGAAATCAGAAATCGCCAAAAACTGAACGGCAAATGCAAGGTATATAAGCCTTTTCGCCCTGTCCTTTACCAAAAAAGGCGCTGCAAGGCCGATAAACTGACAAATAAACAGGAAACTTCCAACACCGTATCTCCAAAAAGAAACCCCAGCAGGGAAAAGTTCTGAAAATACACCAAGAAATTGCCCGTCATACGGGGACTTGGTCTTGCGAATCAGACCTATAAAGTGCGAGCTGTCTATGATAAATGATACGGCAAGGGCAGCGCCCATGATTATTCCAACTTTAAGCAGCCCTTTTTTGAGATTAGCTGTATTAAATATATCAGTCCAGCCGTTTTTAATATCGGCCATATTAACATATATGTAAAAAGCGAAAAATGGCAGAAACAGCGTTATCGTATCCTTAGAAAGTATCGCAAGCCCCAGCACCACCCCAGAGATATACTTACAGTACGAGGGGCGCCCTCTGCCTGAAAGCCACAGGGCGGCAGACAAGTACATAAGGCCGATGAAATCCTCCTTGAGATGTGTAATGGTCATCAAGGCAGCAGGGGTGATAAATAAAAAAAGCGTCGAGACGAAGGCCGCCCTAAATCCCGCAAGTTCCTTTATCCACATATAATAAAAAAACAGACCGAATAGGGCGCTCAGTGCCATAGTTACCGGCAGTGTTAGTTTCCCTATTAATATGCTCAGGGGAACAAGCGTATAGCCTGTGGCGCACCGTGCGTCGAAAAAACACTGGAGCTTTGAGGTATCTTTAAACGTATCCACGGTCTTCATGTATAGCACCGTGTCATAGTGGTACGGCTCTTTAAGCGTAAACATAAAAAGGACAACGGCAAAGCAGAGAAACAACACTGCAACTGCGGCGCGCTCTACTGTCGGATTTACGGGGGCAGGATTTAGGGCGGTGGGCACAGAGTTATTTATTGCTTTAACTTTTTTCATAAAGACGCAGTTAGAGCGCTACCCTGTCAAGCGTCCTGTACTGAATGGCCTCTGAGATATGTCGCGGCGTGATTGCGTCAGAGGCGTCGAGGTCTGCTATTGTCCTTGAGACTTTTAATATCCTTGAGTATGCGCGGGCAGAAAGACCAAGCCGTTCCATTGCAAGGTCGAAGATGCGCTGGGCGTCGGGCGTCAGAATACAGTATTTTTTGATATGCCGTGTCTTCATCTGGCCGTTAGAGTAAATCTTATCTTGTTGTTTGAATCGTTCGGTCTGGCGGTCTCTGGCCTTGTTGACGCGCTCCCTGATTTGTGCTGAGGACTCGCCGCACGTACCGGCTGAGAGTTCCTTGTACGGCACATTGGGGACATCAACATGTATATCGATACGGTCAAGCAGCGGGCCGGAAACACGGCTTCTGTATCTGTGAATATGTGAAGGGGAGCAGATGCAGGAGTGGCGGGTGTCGCCGGAATAACCGCAGGGGCATGGGTTCATGGCCGCTATGAGCATAAACGACGCAGGGTAGTTTATAGAGGCCGCAGCCCTTGAAATAGTCACCTCGGCATTTTCAATAGGCTGCCTCAGGACTTCAAGGACGTTTCGTTTGAACTCCGGCAGCTCGTCAAGAAACAGGACGCCATTGTGTGACAGGGAGACCTCACCGGGCCTGGGCATCTGCCCACCGCCTATCAGGGCGATGTCCGATATGGTGTGATGCGGGGATCTGAACGGGCGTTTCGCAAGTATGGGTACGTCGGTCTTGAGGAATCCCGCAACGCTGTGTATGGAGGTTGTCTCAATGGCCTCGTCGAATGTCATTGGAGGCAAAATTGAGGCCGTGCGTTTAGCTAGCATAGTCTTTCCGGCGCCGGGCGGGCCTATCATTAGGATATTATGACCTCCGGCAGCAGCGACTTCAAGGGCGCGCTTGGCGTGTTCCTGTCCTTTTACATCAGTAAAGTCCTCTTCATAAACTGATGACTCCGCCATGACCCTTGATACATCAGTAACACAAGGGGTGAAGGCAGAGCCGTTATTAAAAAACTCGATAACATCGGTCAGGCGCTTCAGGCCGTATATCTCTATGCCTTCGACGACAGATGCCTCTGCTGCGTTTTCATAGGGCAGAATCAGGCCCTCAAGAGATGCCCTGCTTGCCGCAATTGCCATTGATAGGCAGCCTCTTGTTGGTTTCAGGCTTCCGTCGAGGGAGAGCTCACCGGTAATGAGGAAATCCTTCAGCTTTTCCTTTGGTATAGCACCCTCGGAGGCCAAGATTCCAACCGCCAGAGGTAAATCAAACGCGGAGCCTTCTTTTTTCAAGTCTGCCGGTGCCATGTTTACGGTTATCTGTTTAAGAGGGAATGAAAACCCGATGTTCTTGAGCGCTGCGCGAACCCTGTCCTTGCTCTCTTTGACAGTAGTATCAGGCAGCCCGACAATGGAGAAATGAGGAAGCCCCTTTGAGGCAATATCGACCTCGACATCGACCAAATGGGCATTGACGCCTGCAATTGCAGCACTAAGCACTTTTGAAAGCATTACAATTGGAATTATAGTATTTCTATATACAAAAGTGCAAGCGAATTCTCGATGTAAGCGATATTGAGGAAATCATAAATATTATGCAATAATAGATTTGTGAATCAGCTATTTTATGGCGATAACTTATATATTTTAAGAGAACACATTTCAGACAACTCTGTTGACCTTGTTTATCTTGACCCGCCGTTTAACTCAAAAGCCGATTATAATATATTATTCAAAGAACAGACAGGGGAATCGTCGGGCGCGCAAATCACTGCCTTTGAGGACACATGGCACTGGAATGAGGAAGCAGAGCGGACTTTTCAGGACATTGTTGATAACGCACCGGCTAATGTAGTGGAGATGATAACAGCGTTCAGGAGGTTTGTTGGGCTTAACGATATGATGGCTTATCTTGTGATGATGTGTGTGAGATTGGTTGAGCTTAGGCGGGTGTTGAAAGAAACAGGCTCAATTTACCTTCACTGTGACCCTACGGCAAGCCATTATTTGAAAATACTGATGGATACTGTTTTTGGAAAGGATAACTTCATAAATGAAATAGTATGGAAAAGAACAAGCGGACACAGCGATGCTAAAAAATTTGGGAACATACATGATATAGTGCTATTTTACTCAAAAACTGCTAATAGGACATGGCGGCAGATTTTTCAGGAATATGATAAATCTTATACAGACCAGTATTATCGATATGCTGACCAAGATGGGCGACTGTGGATGTCTGGTGACCTTGGGGCAGCAGGGCTTTTGGGCGGTGGTTATACTTATGAATGGAAGGGGATAACAAGGCTTTGGAGATGCCCGATAGAAACAATGGAGAAGTTAGACAATGAAGGTAAAATTTTTTATACAAAGAACGGTATTCCCCGATTAAAGCGTTATCTTGATGAGTCAAAAGGTATCCCATGCCAGGATTTGTGGACAGACCTCGAAGCTTTGAGGTCATGGCATTCTGAACGGCTTGGCTATCCAACCCAGAAGCCAATTGCACTGTTAGAACGTATTATATCAGCCTCGTCCAACGAATACAACACTGTTCTTGACCCTTTTTGCGGATGTGGAACAACGATAACAGCCGCTCAAAAGCTAAACCGGCAATGGATTGGTATCGACATAACTCATCTTGCTACAAATCTTATCAAAAAAAGATTAAAAGATATGTTTGAACTACAACCTAAAAAGGATTATCGCATCATTGGAGAGCCGGAGGACTTGACTGGAGCAGAGGAACTTGCAAATCAAAACCGCTATCAATTTCAGTGGTGGGCGCTGTCTCTTATTGACGCTCGTCCCTATGGAGATAAGAAAAAAGGCAAGGACAAAGGAATCGATGGATATATCTATTTCAATGAGGATATGGGCAAAACAGCTAAGGGTATTGTTTCTGTTAAGAGTGGCAATGTTGGCGTCAAGGATATTCGGGACTTGGGGCATGTCATGGATAGAGAACAGGCGGAGCTGGGAATATTTCTAACCTTAAAAGAGCCGACAAAGGATATGCTTAAAGAAGCGGCTGGTAAAGGATTGTACCGCTTTAATCTTTTAAATAGAGACTATGCGCGAATCCAAATACTAACAATTGAAGATTTATTCGAAGGTAAGATGCCCAACATCCCTTATCGTATTTCCGCATATAAAAAAGCCGAAGCTATCAACCAAACAACAGAAAGATTAGATTTTTAAGTAATTATTCAAACTGAGATACTACCCTCACTTTTATCGCAGTCTTTCCTTAAGATACGTATATCTGTGGCGCGGTTTGTTGTTGTTTATGGAAATGTGGAGCGCCCTCTTTGTGCCCAACAGGATTACAAGGCGCTTGCCCCGTGTGACACCTGTGTATAGCAGGTTTCTCTGGAGCATGATATACTGCTGTGTGTGAACGGGCATTATTACTGCGGGGTATTCGCTGCCCTGTGATTTATGCACCGTTACTGCGTAGGCAAGGGTTATCTCGTCCAGGTCTGCGTAGTCATAGGGCGTGAGTCTGCCGTCATAGCTTACTGTGATTTCATGGTCCTCAGTGTTAATCGACACAATTTTGCCTATATCGCCGTTGAATACATCCTTGTCGTAGTTATTTACCAGCTGCATGACCTTATCGCCCACTCTGAATACCCGCCCGCCCCTGATTAGCTCTGTGCCCTTCGGATTCAGGGCATTTTGGAGTTCCGTGTTGAGATTTACCGCGCCAAGCTGCCCCTTGTACATCGCCGTTAGGACTTGTATGTCCTTAAATGGGTCAAGGTTGAATTTCTCCGGAATCCTTTCTTTACAGAGTATGACGATCCTCTCCACTATACTCTCTGGTTCATCCATTTCGAGGAAGTAAAAGTCCCTATTCTGGTCCATGTCATTTAACAAAATGGGGAACTCGCCGCTGTTTATCCTGTGTGCATTGACCACTATGAGGCTTCTCTGTGACTGCCTGAATATCTCGTTGAGCCTTACAACTGCCACAACCCCTGAGTCGATTATGTCTCTTAGTACACTTCCTGCCCCCACCGACGGCAGTTGATCTATATCGCCAACAAGGATAAGCGTACAGTGCGGCGGCAGTGCCTTCAGAAAATGATGCATCAGTATAGTGTCCACCATAGAGACCTCGTCCAGGACGACTAAGTCGGTGTCGAGATAGTTCTTGTCGTTTCTCTTAAATGCGCCGTCTTTCGGGCTGAAGTCCAGAAGTCGGTGAATAGTCCTTGCGTCATTGCCGGTTGTCTCTGCCATGCGCTTGGCGGCCCTGCCGGTTGGGGCGGCAAGGAGGACGCGCTGCCCCAGGCGCTTGTATATCTTTATTATAGAGTTAATTATCGTGGTCTTACCTGTGCCAGGGCCGCCGGTTATCACCAGCACCTTCTGATTAAATGACATCTTTACGGCTGTTATTTGATTTTCTGCAAGTGTGATAGACAGCTCCTTTTGCACCCATTGCAGGGCCTTGTCCTCATCAAAGACGTATGGCCTGGTGACTGGCGTAAGGAGCTTTTTCAGATTGGTCGCTGCAGATGTCTCTGACGTATAGAATTTTGCCAGATATACAGCCTTTGCACCATCAACACCTTCGATTATGATATGTTTGTTCAGCGCCGCCTCTGTTATTGCGGTTAAGACAAGCTCACGTTCTATGTCGAGAACCTTCATACATTCATCGGCCAGAAGCGCATCGGGATAGTATACATGTCCATCATCGGCAAGCTGATGAAGGACATATAAGATACCGGCCTCTGCCCGCAGCGGTGAGTCCTTTGCAAAGCCAAGTTTGGCTGCTATCTTATCGGCAGTAATGAAGCCAACCCCGTAGATGTCGGTTGCCAGCTGATAGGGGTTCGTCTTAACTACTTCGATAGAGTTATGACCGTAGTGCTTAAATATCTTTATGGCATATGTGCTGCTTACGCCGTGGGACTGTAAGAAGAGCATAATCTCTTTAATTTCTCTTTGTTCTTCCCATGCGGATTTAATCATCGTGACGCGCTTTTCACCAATACCATCGACCTCTTTAAGTCTTTCCACGGACTGCTCAATAATGTCGAGGGTATTTTCTGCAAATTTCGCAACGAGGCGCTTTGCCAGCACCGGGCCGATTCCTTTAATCAGGCCGGAACCAAGGTATTTCTCTATGCCCACAACGGTGGCTGGTGTAATCGACTGGTAGGAGTTTACCTTGAACTGCTGACCATATTTTGGGTGGTTAACCCATGCCCCGCGCAGACGCAGTACCTCGCCGGGATTGATGGACAGGAGATTACCGGCGATGGTTATAATACGGCCTTCGTATGACATCCTGACGATACTGAAGGCGTTTTCTTCGTTGGCATAGGTGATGCGTTCAACCTGCCCTTGTATCTCGGTCTCCGGCTGCTGAGTTTTGCGAATATTTGACATATGCCTGCCGTTATATTATCATATTTCCAATCAGGATTGCCGCTGAAATTCATATTAGGAGTGCGATGACAATAGCTCAACTAACGAAAGCCCTCGCCATGTTTGCCGGAGAACGGGACTGGGGGCAGTTTCACAGCCCAAAAAACCTGGCGATGGCCCTGAGTGTCGAGGTGGCAGAGATAGTGGAGCTGTTTCAATGGATGAAAGAAGAGGACAGCTGCCACATTACCACTGAGAAACTGGCAGAGTTAAGAGACGAAATCGGTGATGTAATGATATTTCTGACGAATCTTGCCAGTAAATTCAACATCGATCCGCTTGAGGCAGCCGCTCAGAAACTGGAAAAAAACAAAAAGAAATACCCGGCTGACCTCGTAAAGGGCAAATCAGCAAAATACACCGAATATGGAGGCAGTTAAATGGAGTTAATAAGTGAAAAAACAATCGGCACAGGGAAGCTCCGCCTCGTAAAGGGTGATATAACGGGACGGGCGGTTGACGCAATAGTAAACGCAGCAAACTCGCACCTTCAGCATGGCGGCGGGGTAGCGGCGGCTATTGTAAGAAAGGGTGGCAGTATTATACAGGAGGAAAGCGACATGGCGGGGTTTACCCCTGTGGGGACAGTGGTCGTAACACAAGCGGGAAAACTCCCCTGCAAGGCTGTAATACACGCCGTCGGGCCGCAGATGGGAGAGGGAGATGAGAATGAAAAACTAAAAAACGCAGTCGTTAATTCACTAAAAACAGCCTCCCAAAGGGGTTTTATAAGCATCTCGATGCCTGCGATAAGTTCCGGTATTTTTGGCTTTCCAAAGGACAGATGCGCGCGAATATTAGTTGGGCAGAGTGAGCGCTTTCTCAAGGAAAACCCAGGCTCAAGCGTTAAGGTTATCGAATTTTGTATCTATGACGATGCAACGCTTGAGTATTTTAAGGCTGAGATGCAATGAAACAATTGACAAGCAATATTGGGACTTGAAAAACTTCTTGAAAATACGCCAATATATACGCTATGAATAGTTCTTATGTTATGAAAAATGCTGGCATGTTCATACTTATTTTCATTGCCCTGAGCTCTTCAGGCGCATACGGTACCGATGCCGGGCAGATTGTTATGCAATTCAGCCATAAAAACAATATCCTCAGGTTTGTCTTTCAAAGTACGAACGACTCTCTGATAAGCTCATCGAAGGTCAATGAATCGTACAGTATCGTCAGGGTCGATTTCCAGAGTGATTTTTCATTTAATGGGACACCACTTCCAGAAGCTGTTAAGGTCATTCAGAAGGACAAAAGTATATATCTAAACATAAAAAATCTTGAAAAAATAAATGTTTCACGCTACGCAGGCCCGCCGCGGCTGGTGATAGAGGCGGTCATAACCGGTGCGCTGCCTTCACATTCCACTGTACCGGCCCCTGTACCGTCACAGACTAACGAATTCGCTGGTTTGAGTATTTTATTAGATGCCGGGCACGGCGGCATCGACACAGGGATAATCTCAGGGCAGTTTAAAGAAAGCGCCCTCGCTCTGTCCATATGTGCAGACTTAGCCAAACGCATAGGCAGCAAGGTTCGCAGGACTGCTATTACCAGAAAGGACGACTCAGCCATGCCTCTCAGTCAGCGCATTACAGATATTCGTAAGTTCAGGCCGAATTTGTTTATCAGCATACATGTCTCGACCTCTGATACCTTTGCCATATATACGAGCAGCTTTCCAGCCGTCATGTCAGGGCCTGATATGGCATATAGCACTGCATACGCACAAGCTTCCTATATCGAAAAGAGCAGGACCCTTTCAAAGGCAATCGGCAGCGCACTTAGCGACAAGTTCAAAACTCAGGCTGTCTACAGGGAGGTGCCCATTCCAATACTCTCTGCCACTTCCGCACCGGCTGTCATGATTGAGATGCCGAATCCGGCTTCTTTTACATACACTAATGATTCAATTAATACCATTTCAGATGCTATAATCAGGGCGATTTCAGATTATGCAAAAAAGTAAGCTAATATTTCTGGTATTTTTACCGATAGTTATGCTAATAGTTGGCACAACTGTCATCTATTATTATATAATGTGGAAAGATGACAACAGCTCAGATTCAGCGAGCCTGATAGCTCTTAAGGAGAAGGAAAAACTCGTAAGCGATGCCCAGGACGTAAAGGTGTTCTATCCCGAAGGGGCAGCCCTTAACATCATGGTCATAAAGATCAAGCAGACTTTTGATACGATGAAAATTGCAGAAACCGCCATAGGGGAACTCTTTAATCTCAACTCAATACCCAACAAAGAGGCCTTTCCGTCGAATACCAGGGTGTTGGGTGTCTACTATGGCATCGATAAAATACTCTATGTTGACCTCTCATCCGATATAAAAAGGAATTTTCAGGGGGATGCCCTAAAGGAATTTTTAATAATAAAGAGTATATACGAGACTGCTACCTCTAACTTAGAGCTTGACGATGTGAAGATTCTTATAAATGGAAAAGAAGAGGATACATTAGGAGGACACTACAGCATCAGCTCCCCCATAAAAAGAATAGCAACACAAGAGGTAAAATTCGATGAAATACGAAAACATGGCTGATAAGCCGATAGGAATATTTGACTCAGGTGTGGGCGGGCTGACGGTTTTAAAAGAGATACACGCCCGGCTGCCTGCAGAAAGTACAATATACATAGGGGATACTGCAAGGGTGCCCTATGGCATTCGTTCAGCCGAGACAGTTATTAAGTATTCACTTGAGAATAGCTCGTTTCTTGTGGAGAAAGGGATAAAACTGTTGATAATAGCCTGCAACACTGCCTCTGCTGTGAGTCTTAATATCATAAGAAATACATTTAAGATACCGGTACTGGGTGTTATAGAACCTGGGGCAAAGGCCGCAGCCCAGGCAACCAAAAACGGCCTCGTAGGGGTAATAGGCACAGAGGCTACTATAAAAAGCGGCGCTTATGGCAGGACAATCCGCAGCCTTGACTCCCGCATTAAGGTAATCGAACGCTCATGCCCTCTGTTTGTCCCCCTCGTGGAAGAAGGCTGGCTTGACAACGAGGTGGTTGAGATGGTTGCACAAAGATATTTAACCGAAATGAAACTCTACAATATAGACACTCTAGTGCTGGGCTGTACGCACTATCCACTTTTAAAGAAGGTTATAAAAAAGGTAATGGGAGATGATGTTGTCCTAATAGACTCAGCAATTGAAAAGGCAAAAAACGTCACCAAGATATTGACAACATCGGGTTTGTTGAAGACCCTGGACACACCGGTACACAGAAAATACTACGTTACAGACTGTCCAGACAGGTTTCAGGAGATAGGCAAGCGCTTTATGCTGGACTCATTAGAGGATATAACAAAAATAGAAATTGCATCTTTGGAAGAGAAGGCCATGGCGTTAAAAAACGCATGTGGCTGTGGAGGCGTATGAGAGCAGACGCAAGGGCCAACTCAGAGTTGAGGCCGGTTAAGATAACCAGGGGGACAGTTAAGTATGCCGAGGGCTCAGTGCTGATAGAGGCAGGGCAGACTCGGGTAATCTGCACGACGACGATAGAGGAGACCGTGCCGCCGTTTCTAAAGGACAAGGGAAAGGGCTGGATAACTGCCGAGTATGGAATGCTGCCGCGCTCAACCCATACGCGTATGACCAGAGATGGTCGCAGCTCCAGGCCAAATGGCCGCACGTTGGAAATCCAGCGCCTTATAGGGCGCGCTATGCGCTCTGTAATTGACCTGTCTTTACTTGGGGAGAGGTCTTTCCTTATTGACTGTGACGTGATTCAAGCAGATGGCGGCACAAGAACCGCCTCAATAACTGGTGCCTATGTGTGTTTCGTCGATGCACTTCGTTTTGCCATGAGAAACGGTATGATAAAGAAAATCCCACCGATTGACTATGTTGCGGCAGTCAGCGTAGGTGTGGTGGATGGGCAGCCCATGCTTGACCTGTGTTACACTGAAGATAAAGATGCCGATGTGGATATGAATATAGTCATGACAGGCTCCGGCAAATATGTAGAGGTACAGGGGACAGCCGAAGGCTCCCCGTTTACAGGAGATACACTGAACGAACTGCTCACCCTTGCCCGTATAGGAATTGAGAAGCTTGTCGGGATACAAAAGGAGGTACTTGCTGATGAATCTGTATTTGGCAACTAAGAATCTGGGAAAGGTGCGGGAGATAAACTCGATGTTTGCTGCTACTGGCATAGAATTTGTCAGTGCTGGGACTATAATGGGCAATGTTGCCGAAGATGGAGATACGTATCATAAGAATGCCTTTGCCAAGGCAATGGCAGTTTATGAACAAAACACTACAGCTGTTGTTGCCGAGGACTCAGGGCTTGAAGTCGATGCCCTTGACGGTGCGCCTGGGGTGTTCTCTGCCAGATTTGCCTCAAATGAAGACGGTGTAAACTCAAGTGACGAAGACAACATCAACGCACTGCTGGACTTTATGCAGGACACACCGGAGCCATCTGAACGTACTGCAAGATACGTCTGCGTATTTTGCCTTATGATGGGGGGGAAGTCACTATTTTTTGAGGGTGAGATAGCAGGCACTATTGCAGACGAACCAATGGGCACAGCAGGATTTGGATACGACCCGGTATTTATCCCCTCCGGTTACGATAAGACGTTTGCCGAACTTGGTGATGAGATAAAAAATAAGATCAGCCATCGCGCTATGGCCGCGATTAAACTAAAAGACTATTTATTATCGATTGATGATAATAACAAAAAATAATATATGAAGGTAGTAATTCTCTGCGGCGGACAAGGCACACGCCTTCGCGAAGAAACCGAGTTCAAACCAAAGGCAATGGTCGAAATCGGTCATATGCCCGTACTGATGCACATCATGAAGTGCTATGCCCACTACGGATACAAAGAATTTGTCCTGTGTCTCGGATATAAGGGCGAACAAATTAAGGATTATTTCTATCGCTACGAGATGCTCACAACTGATTTTACAATAGACCTGCATAACAAAGATGTCACATTTCATCCCCGCAACGCCATGCAGTACGAAGGATGGAAGATAACGCTTGCCGACACAGGGCTAAATGCGATGACAGGTGCGCGTCTAAGGCGTGTGGAAAAGTACGTCAGAGAGGATTTGTTTATGCTTACCTACGGCGACGGAGTTACAAATCTGAATATTAACGAACTGCTTGATTTTCACAAAGGCCACGGCAAAATAGGTACGGTTACTGGAGTCGTGCCGCCCTCCAGATATGGCGAACTCCTGATAGAACAGGACAGGGTTGTCTCGTTTATGGAAAAACCAGACGCTGTCGGTAGTGCCATAAGCGGCGGCTATTTTGTATTTAACAGGGAGTTTTTTAACTATCTTGATGACGGCGATGGCTGTGTCCTTGAGAAACTACCCCTTGAGAGGCTTGCAAAGGAGGGACAGTTGAAAGTATTTCACCACAAGGGGTTTTGGCAGTGCATGGACACGTTCAGGGACTATAATTATCTTAAAGATATGTGGGAAAGGGGAAGTCCGCCCTGGAAGCTGTGGCCAGATTAGCGGGATTAGCTATATTAGATAGTATCGGGGTAATCGGTGATTAAAAAGAATCTTTTTGACGGTGCTTACGATGGGCGCCGGGTGCTGGTTACCGGTCATACGGGCTTTAAGGGTTCGTGGCTAACGCTGTGGCTCTTAGGACTTGGGGCGAAGGTGGCGGGATTTTCATCGTATCTGCCGTCAAAGCCATGCAATTACGAGGTGCTTAAGCTTAAGAAAAGAGTAAACAACTATGATGGTGACATAAGGGATTACAACAGTCTGTCAAGCGCATTCGAGGAGTTTCGTCCAGAGATAGTGTTTCATCTGGCGGCACAGCCAATCGTGCGGCTGTCACATGAAGACCCGCTCTTGACTTTCAGCACGAATGTCCAGGGCACGGTCAATGTCATGCAGTGTATCAAAAACTCTGGAAGTGTGCGTGCTGCCGTTGTCATAACAAGCGACAAGTGTTACCGCAACGTTGAGTGGCCCTGGGGATACAGGGAAAATGACGCACTTGGCGGTGATGACCCATACAGCGCTTCAAAGGCGTGTGCAGAGATTGTCTTTAAATCGTATGCCGCAACTTTTTTTTCAGGCAATGACCCTACGCATATTGCCACAGCCCGTGCCGGCAATGTCATAGGCGGGGGTGACTGGGCGCGCGACAGGATAATCCCAGACTGCGTCAGGGCATGGTCTCAGGGACGGGAGGCAGTGATAAGAAATCCAAACGCGACACGACCGTGGCAGCATGTGCTTGAGCCGTTAAGCGGCTACTTGCAGCTTGGCGCGCGGCTGCTGTCGATGGACATTGCCTCAGGCGAGTCATTCAACTTTGGCCCGGATGCAAGGGCTGATCACTCGGTTGGCGAGCTGATAGGGGAGTTTATGGCGCACTGGGGGGTCTGTTTGATGAGGCACGAGGGGTCAAAAATTAAGGAAAGTTCGCTGTTAAAGCTTTGCTGCGATAAGGCACTGTCAAGTCTCGACTGGTATGCTGCCCTCGATTTTAAGGAGACAGTAAGACTGACAGCCCTCTGGTATAAGTCATTTTACGAGGGCAAGGATGATATGTTCGAGTTTTCCATAAGGCAAATCGGACACTATATAGCTGAGGCACAAAAAAAGATGCTCAACTGGTCTAGATGATGGGGATATGATAGAAGGCGTTGCAGTTTCTCCATTAAAACAAATCGAAGACGAACGCGGCAAGGTGATGCACATGCTGAGGCGTGACTCCCTGCTGTTTGAGCGTTTCGGCGAGGTGTATTTCTCAGTAGTAAATCCAGGTGCTGTAAAGGCATGGAAGCTGCACAGGAAAATGGCGCTAAATCTGGCAGTTCCGTTTGGTCGTATCAGGCTTGTCCTGTATGACGAGCGGGCAGGGTCACCTACTTTCGGGTGTGTGGATGACTTTATAATAGGCGATGGCAACTACTGTCTGGTGCATGTGCCACCGCTGGTGTGGAGTGGTTTTATGGGTATCTCAGAGGGCATTGCGATTTTGGCCAACTGTGCAACTGAGCTTCATGACCCAGCCGAGGCGCAGCAGCTCAGCCCCGACACTATGCGTATCCCTTACCGGTGGGTGCAACAATGCGTGTCCTGATAACCGGCGGCAGGGGATTTATTGGCGGCAGGACTGCCCTGTATCTAAGAGAACAATATCCTGATTCTGAAATAACCATCACGTCTACAACAACTGCAGACCTTCCGGCGTGGTGTGCCGGTTTTAACACGCTCAATATGTCATTAAGCGATGACCAATCGATAGCACGTGCGCTCAGGGGCGCTGATACAATAGTCCATCTTGCTGCGATCAATGAAATAGACTCGATGCGTGACCCCGTCTCTGCAATGAGGACTAACGCAGAGGGGACATACCGGCTGCTTCGTGCGGCAGCAGAACATGGCATAAGGAATTTTATATACTTCTCTACGATTCATGTCTATGGTGAGAACCTTGAGCGTCCCGTGATAACAGAAGAAACGCCAATCAGACCATATCACCCATATGCGATTACACATGCGGCGGCAGAGGGGTTTGTCGATGAGTTCAGGCGGTACAATGCAATGAACACTGCTGTTTTTAGGCTGTCAAACGCCTGTGGCGCACCGGCTGACAGGGCAGTAAACCGCTGGAGCCTTGTATTTAACGACCTCTGCAGACAGGCCGTAACCGTGGGGGCGCTGACTTTAAAATCCTCCGGCAGGCAGTACAGGGATTTCATTGCTGTACGCGATGTAGCACGTGCTGTTGGGCATTTTATTTATGAACTAAGCGGCAGTTGGGGCGATGGGCTGTATAATCTAGGCGGCGAATGCACGATGACCATATTAGAAGCGGCAGAGCGTGTTGCACGGGTTTATAAAGAGACGTATGGGCGTCCGATAAGTGAAATAAAAGTTAGGGAATCGGCAGCGTCTGAGGCATTTTTGATGCCAACTAATTATAGTATTGAAAAAATCAAAAAAACAGGGTTTCAGCTTAAGGGCGGCATGGACGATGAGATAAGAAGGTGCCTGTCCCTGTGTGAGGGCTTCCTGGGGGTAATGTAATGAATGACCATGCCGCGCCACTGGTGTCAATCATCATGCCAACGTATAATTATGCCGGCTTCATAGGCGACTCTATAAATTCTGTACTCACGCAGACATACCGCAACTGGGAACTGATAGTGATAGACAACTACTCTACAGACAATACAGAGGAGATAGTGCGGGACTTTGCCTGTGGGCAGATCAGGTATATAAAGTTTAAAAATGAAGGCGTAATCGCAGCGTCAAGAAATGTGGGGTTAAAGGAGGCACGCGGCGAGTATGTCGCCTTTTTAGATTCTGATGATTTGTGGCTTGCAGACAAACTTGAAAAACAGGTGAGCTATTTAAACACCAATAAGGATGTATTTATGGTTTATTCAAAGGCTGCAGCAATGGAAAATGGCGTACTGACTTACACGAAGGGAAGGGCGCCGGGACGGCGTTTTGGGTTAGCCAACAAGGGTATATTTTTAGATTTATATCTGTCATTTAATTATATATCATGCCTGACAGTGATGTTCAGAAACGGCAGTGGTCTTCAGTTTAGTGAAGACAAAGGGTTAATCACAGTGGAGGACTTTGACTTATGGCTTGCCATAGCCTTTGAGCATGAGGTTGGATATATAGATGAGGCACTTGCATTTTACAGGGTACACGGCAAGAACACGGGGGCGCGGCTGAGAAAATATGTCAGGGCAAGCCTTAATCTAATAAGAAAATACAGAAAACAGGTCTCAACACCCGTACAGATGAGGAAGTATTTTACATTTTACGCGTATATTCTGTCAATCATGCCAGATGCCATAGGGCGCATGCTAAGACAGCACATTTTATAGCGAGTGTCAAAATAAAATTCCGAAAGATGTCGTATTCATGACTTGTCCTGGATTATTTGTGAGGTCA